>NZ_VFMQ01000001.1:2408024-2709027 GCF_006715175.1 Curtobacterium citreum
TCCCCACGCGCCGGGCAGCTGCGGCGCGCCGTCGACGATGGTGGCCTGCGAGAAGGCGATCGCGACCATGGTCAGCGACACGAACATGCCCGTCGAGCCGGCGACCAGGAGCGGCTTCCGCCCGAGCTTGTCGACCGTGAAGATGGCGATGAAGGTGACCGCGACGTTCACGACCGAGGTGATCGTGGAGATGAGGAAGGACTGGTCCTCCTTGAACCCGACGGCCTGCCAGAGCGTCGTCGAGTAGTAGAAGATCACGTTGATGCCGACGAACTGCTGCAGGACGGCGAGGATGATGCCGACCCAGACGATCGGCTGCAGGCCGAAGCGGTTGCCCCGGATGGAGCCCTTCTTCTCCTTGGACTCCTTCTCGATGCCGTCCTGGATCTCCTCCAGGCTCGTGTTCACCGTGTCGCGCGGGACGATCTTGCCCATCACGTCGCGGGCGTCCTCCTTGCGGCCCTGCGCGAGCAGGAAGCGCGGGGACTCCGGGAGCGTGATCGCGAGCACGCCGTAGACCACCGAGGGGATCACGCCGACCAGGAACATCCAGCGCCACGCGGCGAGCCCGAGCACCTGCTCCGATGCACCGCCGGCGGTCACCGCGAAGATCTGGTCGGACAGCAGTGCGGCGAAGATACCGAGGGTGATCGCGAGCTGCTGGAACGAGGCCAGCCGACCGCGGATCGCCTTCGGGGACACCTCGGAGATGTAGGCGGGGGCGATGACCGATGCGGTGCCGATGCCGAGGCCGCCGACGAGACGCCAGATCACGAGGTCCCAGGTCGCGAACGCGAAGGCGCTGCCGATCGAGCTGACGAAGAACAGCACTGCTGCCCAGAACATGACGCGGGTGCGGCCCCAGCGGTCCGCCAGGCGGCCGGCGAAGTACGCACCGAAGGCGCAGCCGATCAGGGCCGAGGCGACCGCGAAGCCGCTGGCGGCCTCGGACAGGCCGAACTCGCCCTTGATCGCGTCGACCGCTCCGTTGATGACGGAGGAGTCGAATCCGAAGAGGAAGCCACCGACCGCCGCCGCGATGGCGAACAGGGTGACCTTCCCCTTGAACGCACGGTCCTCGCCGTGCTGGGTGGACGTGTTCGACACGGTGCTCCAGGTTCTTGCCGCCGTGCTGGGTGGCGCACGGTGCCCCGGCGGTCGGCTGGTTCGCCGTCCGAGCGGCGTTGCGTGTTCCGGAGCGCCCCAGACCCTACTCCCCGTTCGGGGCGCGGGCACAACCGGGGTGCGCGGTCGGGTCGTCGCACTCCTCCACCGGACGGGAGGCGCGGCTCCCGTTCCACAGACCACGAGCGCCGTGCGCGGATGGCGTCCGGCGCTGCGAACCTCGGTGCATGCGGTGGAGCGGGTCACTCACGGGGTCGGTACTGGTCGGAGCAGCGCTGGTCGGGACGGCGCTGGTCGGGTCGGTGCCGGTCGGGTCGGTGCCGGTCGGGTCGGTGCCGGTCGGGTCGGTGCCGGTCGGGTCGGTGCGGTCGGTCGGTGCGGCGGTGCTCGCGCCGGGGTCCCCGGGAGCGGCGGTGCGGGCGGCGGACGCGCAGGACGAGGCGCCGTGGGTGTGGCCGACCGGCTCACGGATCGTCGAGCGCGGGTGGGAGGCCCCGGCCGACGACTACGCAGCGGGGCATCGCGGGATCGACGTCGCCGCGTCGATCGGGACGCCCGCGGTGGCGGTGGCCTCCGGCACGGTTTCGTTCGCCGGTTCGGTGGCCGGCCGCGGCGTGGTGTCGATCGACCACGGCGGCGGGCTCGTCTCCACCCTGGACTCGGTCGACCCGTCGGTCTCCACCGGGGACGAGGTCGATCAGGGCAGCACCGTCGGCACCGTCTCGGTCGGGCACTGTCCGGCGTCGGCCCCGTGCCTGCACCTCGGCGCGAGGGTCGACGGTCGGTACGTCGACCCTCTGCCGTACCTGCCGGCCGCCGAGTGGCCGGTGCTGCTGCCGGACGACGCCTGGCCGGGGTGACACGAGCGGGCCGGGCGTGCTCGGGCCGAGCGTGCTCGGGCCGAGCCTCGGCGGGCTGGGTCTGCTCGGGTTGGTCTGCTCGGGGCGGGTCTGCTCGGCGGCGGTGCCGGGTCAGGCGCGCGGGTGGGCCGTGCGGTAGACCTCCCGGAGGCGCGCCGACGAGACGTGCGTGTAGATCTGCGTCGTGCCGAGGCTCGCGTGCCCGAGCAGCTCCTGCACGGCGCGGAGGTCCGCTCCCCCGTCCAGCAGGTGCGTCGCCGCCGTGTGCCGGAAGGTGTGCGGCCCGCTCGGACCCTCCCCCGGCAGGTCCGCGAGCACACGGGCCACGATCCGGTAGACACCACGGGTCCCGAGCCGGCCGCCCCGGTCCCCGAGGAACAGCGCACCGTCCGATCCTGATCCAGCGACGGCGATGCGAGAATGCCCGGCCCCGGCGGACGACACCGCGGTGTCGGTGCGCGCTGCCGCCCGTGCAGCCAGCACCGGACGGCCGCGGCTGGTCCAGGCCTCGAGGGCATCCCGGGCGGGCACCCCGAAGGGCACCACGCGCTCGCGGCCGCCCTTGCCGAGCACCCGCACGGTCAGCCGGGACCGGTCGACCGCGGTCAGGTCGATCCCCACCAGCTCCCCCACCCGGATGGCGGTGGCGTACAGCAGTTCGACCACCGCGAGGTCGCGGAGCGCCACCGGGTCGTCACCAGAGGCCCGACTCGCGAGCCCGTCGAGCAGCACGCGCACCTGGTCGGACCCGACGACCCGCGGCAGGTGGGCCGCGCTCTTCGGCGCCCGGAGCCGCGCCCCCGGGTCGGTCGGCAGCACCCCGGACTCGCTCGCCCACCGGGTGAACGCTCGGACAGAGGACGAGCGCCGCGCGATGGTCGACCGCGCGAGCCCCCGCTGGTCTGCCTCCCAGAGCCAGTCGCGGAGGAGCTCGAGTCCGACGCCGTCGAGGGTCGCGATGCCACGGTCGTCCGCGAAGGCCACGAGCTGCTCGAGGTCACTCGCGTACGCGCGGACCGTCTGTTCGCTGAGCCCACGGGCCGAGCGGACGTGCGTGAGGAACGCCTCCACGACCACGACGAGTCGGTCGTCCGTCTGCTCCGCCACGGCCCCAGCGTAGGCGCGGTCCCCGTCACGCCCGCGCCCACCCGCCGCCGATGTGCACCACGAGCCCCTGCAGCTCTGCGAGTGCCAGCGCGTCGGCGACCTCGGCCTGCGACATCCCCGAACGGACGACGATCTCCGGCTCGACGAGCGGACGCCGGCCGAGCGCGTCGAGGACACGGAGCACCTCGGGATCCGTCCGCGCCCCGACGAGCGGGTCGGTCCGAGCGCGGTGGCGGGCGGTCCCGGCACGGCGCGGGTCGTCGTGCTCCCGGCCGTCGGGCGAGCACGACCCCGGCGCCGGGACGTCAGCGACAGAGGTCTCCGCCACGACCGCGCGGACCGGGTCGTCCGGACGCACGACGATCTGGGCCCGCCCGTCGGCGACCAGCCGGTGACACCCCACCGACGCCGACGACGAGAACGCCCCGGGGACCGCGAAGACCGGCCGGCCGAGCTGCGCGGCGTGGTGCGCGGTGTTCAGCGCCCCCGACCGAGCGCCCGCCTCGACCACGACGGTGGCGTCGCCCAGCGCAGCGATCAACCGGTTCCGCGCCAGGAACCGCCAGCGACTCGGCCTGGTGCCCGGCGGTGACTCCGCCAGCAGACGACCCTGCCGGGCGACGGTCCGGAGCAGGTCGGTGTTGCCGACCGGGTAGAGCTGGTCGATGCCCCCGGCGAGCACCGCGACGGTCGTCGCCCCCGCAGCCAGGGCGACGCGGTGCGCGACGGCGTCGATCCCGTAGGCCCCTCCGCTGACGACGGCACACCCCGAGTCCGCAGCGGCCGAGGTGATCTCGGCCGCCGCCTCTGCGCCCGCGACCGTGTTCGCGCGGGACCCGACGACCGCGAGCGTCGCCGGGTCGTCAGCCCGTGTGCCGATCGCCCAGAGCACGACCGGCGCGTGCGGTCCGAGGTCGTCCACTCGATCCGGCCACCCCGGAGCCCCTGGGACGAGCAGTCGCGCCCCGACCGCGAGCGCCGCACCGACCGTGTCGGCAGGACGTCGCGCCCGGAGTCGCGGTCCCCAACGTCCGACGGCCGCCCGGAGCGCCGTCCCGAGGGCGTCGGGATCGTCAGCACCCGCGACGTCGTCCTCGAGGGCGGTCCACAGGAGTCCCCGGAGTCCGGCATCCCCGGTCCCGATCGCCCCCTCGACGGCGCGGAGGGCGCGCTCCGCTCCGCACGCAGCGAGCAGCGCGCCCGCCACGCCGTCGCCGGGCTCCACGAGCGCTGACCACACCACGCGGGCCGCCGCCTCTCCGAGGTCGACCCCGTGGACCCCGGGCCCGAGGGCGGTGCCGACCAGGTCCCGCCATGCCTGCTGCCGCATCAGAGCGCACCCCTGAGCGCGAGGGCCTCGTGCACGTGGTGGGTCGCAGGCCGCTCGGCACCCTCGAGGTCGGCGAGCGTCCAGGCGAGTCGCATGGTCCGGTCCCACCCCCGCATGGTCAGCGTGCCGAGGTCGAGCGCCCGGTCGAGCGTCGCCGTCGAACCAGGCTCGGACCGCCCAGCCCCGCGGAGCCAGGCCCCGGACACCTGCGCGTTGCTCGTCCATCCCGTCCCGTCGAGCCGCGCACGTGCTCGGTCCCGCGCACCGACCACGAGCGTCCGGGCCTCGGCGCTCGTCGGTGTCCCGCCGTCCGCCGCCCGGATCGACGCCGTCGTGACACGTGGCACCCGGACCCGGATGTCCAGCCGGTCGAGCAAGGGACCGGACATCCGGGCGAGGTAGCGCCGGACGGTGGACGGCGGGCACTCGCACGGCTGCGTGCCCTGTCCGGCGTTCCCGCACGGACACGGGTTCGCCGCGAGCAGGAGCTGACACCGCGCCGGGAACTCCGCCGCGCCCGCCGCCCGGTGCACCGTCACCGTGCCGGACTCGAGCGGCTGCCGGAGGGCGTCGAGCACCGCGCGCGGGAACTCCGGCGCCTCGTCGAGGAACAGCACCCCTCGGGTCGCGCGCGACACCGCGCCCGGGCGGACCGTCCCGCTGCCCCCGCCGATCAACGACACCGCGGACGCCGAGTGGTGCGGCGCCTCCCACGGCGGCCGGGTGGTCCACGAGGCCGCTCCGGCACCGGCGACCGACCGGACCGTCGCGAGCTCGAGCGCAGCCTCGTCGTCGAGGTCCGGCAGGATCCCGTGCAGGCGCTCGGCGAGCATCGTCTTCCCCGCTCCCGGAGGCCCGAGGAGCAGCGCGTGGTGACCCCCGGCCGCCGCGGCGATCACCGCCCGTACGCCGATCGGGTTGCCGACCACGTCCGCGAGCTCCGCTGCCGGGGCGGGTGCGGCCGGGAGCTCGGGCGCGAGCACCGGGTCCACCTGCACGGGCGGCAGCAACGCTCCCCCGGCGATCGCCGCCGCGCGCAGCGAGTCCACGCCGACCACCTGCACGCCGGAGACCACGCGCGCCTCGGCCAGGTTGCCCACGGGCAGCACGACCCGCTCGATGCCGGCCTCGCGCGCGGCGAGCAGCATCGGGATGACCCCGTGCACCGGTCGCACGCGGCCGTCGAGCCCGAGCTCCCCGACGTAGGCCGTCCGCTCGGACACGTCCGGTGCCACCTCGGCGGCGGCGAGCACGGCCATCGCGATCGCCAGGTCGAACCCCGACCCGCGCTTCGGGATCGCGGCCGGGGTCAGGTTCACCGTGATCCGCCGGGCCGGGAGCGGCGACCCGGCGTTGGCCGCGGCCGCCCGCACGCGCTCCCGGGCCTCGCCGAGCGAGGTGTCCGGCAACCCGATGATGCTGAAGCCCGGCAGCTGGCTCGTGAGGTGCGCCTCGACCTCGATGCACCGCGCCCGCACCCCGAGCAGCGCGATCGCGGACGTCCGTCCGACCCCGCTCACAGCACGCCCTCGACGTGCTCGACGCCGTGACGGTCGCCGTCGAGGTGCACCGCCACCGCGTCGATGCGGATGAACGGCGCACTCGTCTCCGGGTGCTCGCGGAACCACTGCGGCACGAGCTGCCGCAGCCGGGCGGCCTTCGCCGGCGTGATCGCCTCGAACGGGTGTCCGGCGGTCGGCCCGGTGCGGGTCTTCACCTCGACGAAGACGAGCGTTCCCCGGTCCCACGCGACGACGTCGACTTCACCGGACCGACACCGCCAGTTCCGGTCGACGATCCGGTACCCCTTCGCCACCAGCCAGTCGACGGCCAGCGATTCCCCCGTCGCTCCGATCCCCCTGCGACCTGTGTTCGTCCGTTCCACGGCGTCACCTCCACCATCGACGATGACGGCGACTGATCACCTCGCGGCGGTCGTTCCCGGAGCGGTGGAGAACACCGCGCGAGGAATGCGTTGTGGAGGAACGACGGAACCCCGGACGACACGAGGTCGTCCGGGGTTCCGGGGAGTATCAGTGCACTGGAACTCAGTGCGCTGCTGCGTAGGCTTCCTGCACCTGGGTGGAGATACGGCCGCGGCTCGAGACCTCGTACCCGTTCTCCTTGGCCCATTCGCGGATCTTCGCGAGTTCTTCCGAGTTGCCACGCTTCGGTGCCGACTTCGGTGCCGAGGCGGAGCCCGAACCGGAGCGACGGCCGGACACCTTGCGGGCGGCCGCGACGTAGTCGGAGATGGCCTCGCGGAACTTGTCGACGTTGTCGTCGGACAGGTCGATCTCGTAGTTCGAACCATCGAACGCGAATTCGACCGTGCGGCCTTCACCCGCGGCGATGGGGGAATCGTCGAGGTCGTCGACGAGCTGGACGGTGACCTTCTGTGCCATGTCTGCTCCTGTTGTCAGTGGATGTTTCCACTGCAGATTAGCGGAATGCGCCGCCGAATGTCCGACGTGACACCGCATTTCCCCCGGAGAACATTCTCCGACAGAAAACGACGTTCACTCGTCGAGTGCGAGTTCCTTCGGCAATTCGAGTTCACGCGACGTGAGTTCCTCGACGTTCACGTCCTTGAACGTGAGCACCCGCACCGACTTCACGAACCGGTCGGAACGGTAGACGTCCCAGACCCACACGTCACTCATCGACAACTCGAAGTAGAAGTCGTGCTCGGTGTCACGGCGCACGAGTTCGACCTCGTTCGCCAGGTAGAAACGCCGCTCGGTCTCGACCACGTAGCGGAACTGCGACACGACGTCGCGGTACTCGCGGTACAGGGCCAGTTCGACCTCGCGGTCGTAGTCGTCGAATTCGTCGTCATCCATCGCTCCGACAGTCTACGGCGACACGGGGCGACCGTCGCGCCGGTTCAGCGTCCGACGACCTCGAGTTCGTCGAAGCCGTCGAGCGCCACCGACGAGGCCTGGTGCAGCCAGCTCTTGCGGTGCAGGTCGTGCGCCCCGACCGCGCGGATCGCGTCGTAGTGCGCGGTCGAGCCGTAGCCCTTGTTCGAGGCCCACGCGTAGTGCGGTGCGTCCTCGTGCGCGGTCGTCATCAGGCTGTCGCGTTCGACCTTCGCCACGACCGACGCCGCGGCGACGGAGGCGCAGTCCCGGTCGGCCTTCACGCGCACGACCACATCGAGTGACCCGGTCGGCGGGTGCATCGTCGGCGGCACGGCGCGGGACAGCCAGTCGAACGATCCGTCGAGCACGACGACCGCGCCCTCGAGGTCGAGACCGTCCGCGACGAGCGACCCGAGCGCGGCAGCCCCGGCCTGCCCGAGCGCCGGGACGATGCCCTGCTCGTCGACGACCTGCGCCGAGGCCATCCCCACCGCGGTCCGCGCCCACCGCCGGACGACGGGGACGAGTTCCGTCCGGCGGGCGGCCGACAGCAGCTTCGAGTCCGCGAGCCCCTGCGGCACGCGCCCGACGTCGAGCGTGACGGCGGCGACGCCGACCGCGACCGGTCCGGCGATGGCGCCGCGACCGACCTCGTCCATGCCGATCACGGTGACGCGACCGGCCGCCAGCAGCCGCTTCTCGACGCGGAGGGAGGGACGGACGGCGGTCACTTGTCCCGCTGCTCCACGCCGGCGAAGACGTCGGGGTAGTCGTCGAGCCACGTCCAGCGGCTCGTCGGCCACGAGATGACGAAGGCTCGTCCGGTCACGTCGGACAGCGGCACGAAGCCCTTCGACGGGGTGTCGCCGTTGTACCGAGAGTCCTTCGAGTCGTAGCGGTTGTCGCCCATCACCCAGATGGTGCCCTCGGGGACGGTCACCGAGAAGTTCGTGCCGGACGCGCGGGTCTCCCCCACCGGCAGCTTGAGGTACGGCTCCTTGATCGGCACGCCGTTGACCGACATCTGCCCGAGCTCGTTGCAGCAGGAAACCTTGTCGCCGGGCAGACCGATCACCCGCTTGATGAGGTGGTCGTCGCTGTCGCCGGTGCCGAGCCCGACCTGCGTCAGGAGCCAGTCGATGGCCTTCGCGGGCTGCGTGTCCGGAGCGACCTTCGGCACATCGGCGCCGCTGAGCCATCCCCCGGGTCCTTGAAGACGACGACGTCCCCGCGCTTCAGGCTGACGACGTCCGGCACGAGCTCGTTGACGATCACCCGGTCGTTGATCTGCAGGGTGTTCTCCATCGACGCCGACGGGATGTAGAACGACCGGATCAGGAACGTCTTGACGAGGAACGAGACGAGCAGCGCGGCGACGAAGATGATGACGAGGTCGCGGAGGAAGGTGAGGACTCCGTTCGCCTTCTTCTTCTCGGTCCGCGGGCGCCGGCCCGATCCCTGCGTCGTGTCCGTCATGTCCGCTCTCGTTCACACCCGTGCGCGCCGGAGCGAGCAGGTACTGCAGTCCGGGTCGCCGGTGGACGACTTCCCGGACGACGGGAAAGGCCCCCCGTCGATGCACAACCGTACATGGACGAGGGGCCCGCAGCGGCACCCGCCTCGCGGGGCTCACTGTGAAGGCGATCAGGCGTCGCGCTTCTCCTTGATCTTGCGGCGGGCCGCCTTGCCGCGCAGCTCGCGCAGGTAGTACAGCTTCGCGCGACGGACGTCACCACGGGTGACGACCTCGATGTGGTCGATGATCGGCGAGTGCACCGGGAACCAGCGCTCGACGCCGACCTGGAAGCTCACCTTGCGGACCTTGAAGGTCTCGCCGAGGCCGTGGCCCTGACGCGCGATGACGACGCCCTGGAAGACCTGGACGCGCGAGCGCGTGCCTTCGATGATGTTGACGTGCACCTTGATGGTGTCGCCGGGGCGGAAGTCCGGGACGTCGGTGCGCAGCGAGGCTGCGTCGACGTGGTCGAGGAGCTGGCTCATGATGGGTTCACTCTCTGCGGACGCGCACGGGTCGCCGCGGATCGGTTGTGGAAAGAATGATGTGTACCCGGAAACGGCGACTCCCCCGTGGCAGAGTCCAGCCAGGGCACAGCGATCAATCTTGCCACAGAACCGCGGACCCCGCCAACCGGTGCAGGATGGACGGATGATCGAACTCCGTACCGCCGCCGAACTGGACGGCCTGCGCGCCGCCGGCCGGTTCGTCGCCGACGTCCTCGACGAACTGCTCACGACGGTCGACGTCGGGGTGAACCTGCTCGACCTCGACCGCGTCGCGGCCCGGATGATCGCCGACCGGGGCGCGGTGAGCTGCTACGTCGACTACCACCCGTCGTTCGGCAACTCCCCCTTCGGCAAGAACCTCTGCACGTCGGTCAACGACGCGGCGCTCCATGGGCTGCCGTACGACCGCGTGCTCGTGGACGGCGACCTCGTCAGCCTGGACTTCGCCGCGAGCGTCGACGGCTGGGTCGCGGACTCCGCGGTGACGGTGCAGGTCGGCACGCCGCGCGACGAGGACCAGCACCTCGTCACGACCGTCGAGCGTGCACTCGCGGCCGGCATCGAGCAGTTCCGGCCGGGCAACAAGCTCGGCGACGTCTCGTACGCGATCGGCCGGGTGGCGAAGGACGCCGGCTACAGCGTCAACACGCAGTTCGGTGGACACGGCGTCGGCCGCACCATGCACGGTGAACCGCACGTCCCGAACGACGGACGACCCGGGCGCGGACTGAAGCTGCGACCGGGACTCGTGGTCGCCATCGAGCCGTGGCTCATGCAGGGCACCGACGAGCTGGTCCAGGACGAGGACGGCTGGACGCTGAAGAGCGTCGACGGCTCGCGCGCGGCGCACGTCGAGCACACGGTCGCCGTCACCGACGCGGGTCCCGAGGTCCTCACCCTGCGTCGCGCGCAACGGTCCGACGCCACCCACTGACGGACTGGAGGCGCGGTGCCAGCCGGCACTGTGCCTCCAGTCCGTCAGTCGCGACCGGCCTACGCGTCCGGCAGCAGGTCCGGACGGACGCGCAGCGTCCGCTCCACCTGCTGCTCGTGCCGCCACGCGGCGACGCGGGCGTGGTGCCCGCTGAGCAGGACGTCCGGGACCTCGAGGTCCCGCCAGACGGCGGGCTTCGTGTAGGAGGGGTACTCGAGCAGGCCGTCCTCGTGGGACTCCTCGACGAGGGACTCCGGGTTGCCGACGACGCCGGGGACCAGGCGTCCGACGGCCTCGATCATGGCCATGGCCGCGACCTCGCCGCCGTTCAGCACGTAGTCGCCGAGCGAGAGCTCCACCACCGAGCAGCGGGACGCCGCCCACGCGAACACCCGCGCGTCGATGCCCTCGTACCGCCCGCAGGCGAACACGAGGTGCTCCGACGTCGACGCGAGCGACCGCGCGATCGACTGCCGGAACGGGGTACCGGCAGGGGTCGGCACGACGAGGGTGGACGAGCCGTCCTCGCGCAGGACCGACTCGAGCGCCTGGGCCCACGGCTCCGGCTTCATCACCATGCCGGCGCCGCCGCCGTACGGCGTGTCGTCGACGGTGCGGTGCCGGTCGGTCGTCCACTGCCGCAGGTCGTGCACGTGCACGTCGAGCAGACCGTCGACGCGCGCCTTGCCGAGCAGGGAGACGTCGAGGACCGAGAAGAACTCGGGGAAGATCGTGACGATGTCGATGCGCACGGCGGCCTAGGAGATCGTCTCGGGCCGCGAGGTGTCCTCGGGGTCCTCGAACAGGCCGGTCGGCGGCGTCACGGTCACCGTGCCGGCCTCGATGTCGACCGACGGCACGATCGCCGAGACGAACGGTACGAGTACCTCGCCGCGGTCCGCGGTGTCGATCGCGAGCAGGTCCTGCGCCGGCAGGTGGTCGACGCGTGCGACCGTCCCGACCTCGACGTCGTCCCGCAGGACGCGGAGGCCGACCAGCTGGTGGTCGTACCAGGCGTCGTCCTCGCCGGTGTCGGCGTCGGCGTCCTGTTCGACCCAGAGGATCGCCCGTGCGAGGGTCTCGGCCGCGGTGCGGTCCCCGATGCCCTCGAAGAAGGCGACCGGGTGGCCGTTGTACCAGCGGAGCTCGTCCAGCGTGATGGTCTTGCCCGACCACGGGGACTCCGCAGGCACCTGGAGCGTGAACTCCGCTCCTGGCGTGAACCGACGATCCGGGTCGTCGGTGTAGAGCTCGAGCTTGATGCCGCCCTTGAGCCCGTGCGCCTTCGTGATTCGACCCACCCGGAGTTGGGTCGTCTCCCTAGGAATCGGTGTCGACCACGTCGACCCGCACCCGCTTGCCGTCGGCGAGAGCCGAGACGAGGGTGCGGAGCGCCTTCGCGGTCCGTCCGGCGCGACCGATCACGCGGCCGAGGTCCTCGGGGTGCACACGCACCTCGAGGACCTCGCCCCGCGCGGAGGTGGAACTGGCGACGCGCACGTCGTCCGGGTGATCGACGATCCCCTTGACGAGGTGCGTCAGCGCGGATTCGAGCAAGGAATCAGGCCTCGGTCGTCTCGGCGTCGTCCGACGCGTCGGCAGCAGGGGCCTCGGGGGCCTTCTTCTCCGACTTCGGCTTGAGGACCGGCTTCTTGGCCGAGTCGGCCACGAAGGCCTGCTTCGGCTCGGCGACCTTGACGACGGACTCGGTGTTGCCCTCGCCCTTGAACTTGCCCCAGTCGCCCGTGAGCTTGAGGAGCGCCGCGACCTGCTCGGTCGGCTGCGCGCCGACGCCGAGCCAGTACTGGGCACGGTCCGAGTTGATCTCGATGACCGAGGGCTCCTCGGTGGGGTGGTACTTGCCGATCTCCTCGATCACGCGACCGTCGCGCTTGGTGCGCGAGTCGGCGACGACGACACGGTAGTACGGCGCACGGATCTTACCGAGACGCTTGAGACGGATCTTGACAGCCACAATTGCTCCTGTTGCGTGTTGTTGTGGTTGAACCGGAACCGCGGGCGTGGGGGCACGCGCGGTGGAAGCTCGAAGGGAGTCGCGCACTGCTGGATAGAGGGTCGAGCAGACGCGATTCGACCGTTCATTCTTGCAGATCTCCGGCTGAGAAGCGAGCCGAGACGCGCCGGAGATCGTCACGGTGCGAGTCGGCGGACCGCCTCCAGCGCCTCGCTCGTCGCCCGGACGGCGTCCACACCGCGCGCGTCCCGGGCGCCGCCCACCACCGCGAACGGCACACCGGCGGCGCGGAGGCGCGGCACCAGTCCGTCGGCGGCGGTCGCCGCTGCGGCCGGGCTCGGTTCCTGCCCGGCGCACACCACCACGTGGTCGGCCGGCACGGCGCGCTCCTGTCCGTCCTCGTCGCGGATCCAGAGCCGCCCCGGCTCGATGCGGAGGTACTCCTGCACCCCGCCGACCATCCGGACGCCGGCGTCCCGCAGCCGTCCGACCGCCACCCACCGGGACGTGATGCCCACCCCCTGCCCGAACTTCCCGGACCGCCGCAGCACCGTGACGTCCGACCCCGGCCGGAGCACCCGTTCGGCGGCCGGCTCGCGCTGCGGCACGTCGCCGAGGACCTCGTCGGACACCGCGACGTCCCACCACTCGCCGAACTCCCGTGCCCGGACGACCTCGTCGGGCGACTCGACCAGGAACGCCGCCGTGTCCACCCCGATGCCGCCGCCCCCGACGAGCGCGACGGTCCCGGCCGGGACACCGTGCCGGAGCGCGTGCTCGTAGCTCACGACGTGCGGCAGGTCGGCCCCGGGGACGTCGAGGGTGCGCGGGACCACCCCGACCGCCACCACGACGGCGTCGCTGCCGAGCAGGTCCGCCACGTCCGCGGGGTGTCCGGTGCGGACCACGGCGCCCCGTTCCTCGAGCTCGGCGCGGGCGGCCCGGACCGTCGCGGCGTAGTCCTCCTTGCCCGGGACGAGCGCCGCGAGGTCGAACTGGCCGCCGAGCCGGTCGTCGGCCTCCCACACCGTGACGCGGTGCCCCCGCCGCGCGGCGTCCACGGCCGCGGCGAGGCCGGCCGGACCGCCGCCGACGACGTCGACCCGCTTCGGTCCGTCCGTCGGGCGGGACGGGAACGCGAGCTCACGGCCCGCGCGCGGGTTCACCAGGCACGAGACCGGCGCACCGACGATCGACCGGTCCAGGCACGCCTGGTTGCAGCCGATGCACGTGTTCACGAGGTCGAAGCGACCGGCAAGGGACCGGTCGACGAGCGCGGGGTCGGCGAGGAACGGCCGCGCGAGGGCGACCGCGTCGAGCAGGCCGTCGGCGAGGACCGCCTCGCCGTCGCGCAGGTCGGTCATCCGGTTCGAGGCGATGACCCGCACGTCGGGGAACGCGGACGCCCGGACGACCCGGGCGATGCGTTCGGCGTACGCGAGCCACGCACCGTGCGGCACCGCGGCCTGCACGGTGGGCGTCCGGGACTCGTGCCAGCCGATGCCGACCGAGATCCCGTCGAGCCCGAGGGGCAGCAGGTCGTGCACGAGCGCGTCCACCTCGGCGTCGGTCGTCGACCCCGGCATCAGGTCGGCCCCGGAGAGCCGGATCGTCACGGCCAGGTCGGGCACCGCGGCGCGCACCGCACGGACGACCTCGACCGCGAACCGCCGGCGCTTCTCCGGCGTCCCGCCCCACGCGTCGTCGCGCAGGTTCGTGAGCGGTGACTGGAACTGGTTGATCAAGTACCCCTCGGACGCCATGATCTCGACACCGTCGAACCCGATCGCCCGCGCCGACCGGGCCGCCGCGGCGAAGTCCTCGACGGTCCGCTCGACCTCGGCCGCCGTCAGTTCCTCGGGCACGACCCCGCGTGCGGCCGCCCACGGCAGTGCCGACGGTGCCACCGCGCGCTGCTGCCGCCCGTGCCGGTCGAGCACGCCCTGCACCAGGGCGTAGCGCCCCGCGTGGAAGAGCTGGGCGAGGATCGTCCCACCCTCGTCGTGCACGGCGGCGACGGCCACCCGGAAGCGCTCGTCCGCTCCCCCGGCGCCGAACACCGCGAAGTCCGGGCCACCACGGGCCTCGTCGCTCACCGCGATGCCGCCGGTCACGATGCACGCGGCACCGCCCGCCGCCCGCTCCCGGTAGAACGCGGCCATCGCGGCGCCGCCGTCGTCCAGCACCTCGAGCCCGGTGTGCATCGACCCCATGAGCACGCGGTTCGACAGGCGCAGCGACCCCAGGGTCCACGGCGAGGAGACGACGGCGAGCTCGGGCACGGCAACGTTGCGCATGCCACCACTCTGCCGGACGCCGCGCCGGGCGCCGCGTTCCTTGTGCCGACCCTCCAACACCACGGGCAGGATGGCCGCATGGACATCCGCTTCACCGAGTCCCGCCCGTCGACCATCGGCGTCGAGTGGGAACTCCCGCTGGTCGACCGGGACACCGGCGACCTCGCACCCCGCGCCCCCGCCGTCATCGCCGCCGTGCAGGAGCGTCTCGGGGACCACGACCGGGTGACGGAGGAGCTCCTCACGAACACGGTCGAGGTCGTCACGGGTGTCCACGAGACCGTCGGCGGTGCCACGTCCGAGCTCTCCGGGATCATCGGCGAGGTCATCGACGCGGCCGAACCCCTCGACGCCCAGGTGATGTGCTCCGGCACGCATCCCTTCGCGGTGTGGGACCAGCAGGAGATCACCGCCGACAGCGAGCACTACACGACGCTCATCGACCGGACGCGCTGGTGGGGCCGGCAGATGCTCATCTGGGGTGTCCACGTGCACGTCGGCATCGACGACCGCGACAAGGCCGTGCCGATCATGAACGCGATGCTCGCGTACGTCCCGCACCTGCAGGCGTTCACCGCGTCGAGCCCGTTCTGGGCCGGCACCGACACGGGCTACGCGTCGAACCGCGCGCTCATGTTCCAGCAGCTCCCGACCGGCGGCCTCCCACCCTCGATCGGCGCGTGGTCCGGCTTCGAGACCGTCGTCGACGACCTGACGAAGACCGGCGTGATCGACGGGTTCAAGGACCTCCGCTGGGACATCCGGCCCTCGC
The DNA here is from genome assembly GCF_006715175.1 of Curtobacterium citreum. Lineage (NCBI taxonomy): Bacteria > Bacillati > Actinomycetota > Actinomycetes > Micrococcales > Microbacteriaceae > Curtobacterium > Curtobacterium citreum. The sequence goes on from NZ_VFMQ01000001.1 coordinate 2,423,314, forward strand.
CGGGCTGGGGCACGCTCGAGAACCGCGTGTCCGACGGCGTCTCCACCCTGCACGAGGTCGGCGCGGTCACCGCGTTCGTGCAGTGCCTGGTCACCGCACTGTCCGACCGGCTCGACCGCGGCGAGACGCTGCCGTCGATGCAGCCCTGGTTCATCCGCGAGAACAAGTGGCGCGCGGCCCGCTACGGCATGGAGGCCGAGATCATCACGAACGCGGCCGGCGACGAGCGCCTGGTCACCGACGAGGTACACGACCTGGTCGAGCGGCTCGACCCGATCGCGGAGCGGCTCGGCTGCCAGCAGGAGCTGCACCACCTCGACACGATGATCGCGGACGGCGCCTCGTACCAGCGGCAGCTCCGGGTCGCGCAGGAGCACGGCGGCGACCTCCGCGCCGTCGTCCGCCACCTGGTCACCGAACTGCGCGACTCGCTCTAGACGCGACCCGCAGACGGACAGGAGGCCCGTGGCGATCCCGCCACGGGCCTCCTGTCCGTCATCCGGTCGCGACTAGCGACCGAGGAACTTCTGCAGGCTCGCCATCTCCTCCTCGGTGGGAGCCTTGGGGTTCTTCGACCCGCCGAACCCGAAGCCCGAGCCGCTCGGCGTCTGCTGCTGCGGCTGCGCCGCGGCACCCGACGCCAGCGCCGCGCGCTTGGCGGGGTTGCCGACCTTCTTCTTCTTGGCGCCGCCCTGCTGCTGCTTCTTCTTGCCGCCGTGCATGCCCGGGATCGGACCCATGCCCGGCATCTGCGGCACACCGCCGCGCGCGACGGTCTTCATCATCTTCGCCGCCTGCTCGAAGCGGTTCACGAGGGCGTTGACCTCGGTGACCGTCGTGCCGGAGCCCTTGGCGATGCGGAGCCGCCGCGAGCCGTTGAGGAGCTTCGGGAGCTGACGCTCCTGCTTCGTCATCGACTGGATGATCGCCTCGGTCCGGACGATCTCGCGCTCGTCGAAGTTGTCGAGCGCCTCGCGCATGCCCTTGGCGCCGGGGAGCATCCCGAGCATGCCCTTGATCGAGCCGGCCTTGCGGAGCTGCTGCATCTGCCCGAGGAAGTCGTCGAGTGTGAACGAGTCGCTCGCGATCTTCTCGGCGACCTTGCGCGCCTCGTCCTCGTCGAACGCCTGCTGCGCCTGCTCGATGAGGGACAGGATGTCGCCGAGGTCGAGGATGCGGCTCGCCATGCGGTCCGGGTGGAACGGCTCGAAGTCGTCGAGCGACTCGCCGGTCGACGCGAACATGATCGGGCGGCCGGTGACGCTGGCGACCGACAGGGCCGCACCACCGCGGGCGTCGCCGTCGAGCTTCGACAGGACGACACCGGTGAAGTCGACGCCCTCCTGGAAGGCGCGCGCGGTGTTCACGGCGTCCTGACCGATCATCGCGTCGATGACGAACAGGACCTCGTCCGGGTCGACCGCCTTGCGGATGTTCGCGGCCTGCTTCATGAGCTCCGCGTCGACGCCGAGACGACCGGCGGTGTCCACGATGACGGTGTCGTACTGCTGGTCGACGGCGGCCTTGATCGCGTTCTTCGCGACCTTCACCGGGTCGCCGACACCGTTGCCGGGCTCCGGGGCGAAGACGTGCACGCCGGCCTGCTCGCCGACGACCTGCAGCTGCTGCACGGCGTTCGGACGCTGGAGGTCCGCCGCGACGAGCATCGGCGTGTGGCCGTCCTTCTTGAGCCACTTGCCGAGCTTGCCCGCGAGGGTCGTCTTGCCGGCGCCCTGCAGGCCCGCGAGCATGATGACCGTCGGCGGCCGCTTGGCGAACTCGAGCCGACGCTGCTGTCCGCCGAGGATGCCGACGAGCTCCTCGTTGACGATCTGGACGACCTGCTGCGCCGGGTTGAGGGCCTTGTTGACCTCGTCCGAGAGCGCGCGCTCGCGGATGGATGCGGTGAAGGACTTGACGACCTCGAGCGCGACGTCCGCGTCGAGCAGGGCCCGGCGGATCTCGCGGACGGTGCCGTCGACGTCGGACGGGGACAGACGACCCTTGGTCCGCAGGTTGCGGAAGGTCTCGGTCAGCCGATCGGAGAGTGAGCCGAATTGCGCCATGATCCGTCGATTCTACAGGCCGCACCGCCGGGCCCCCGGACCGCGGACGATGTCCGTCCACTGCACTCCCGCACAGGTTGTTGGACGCAGTCCAGGAACTGCCGTAGCGTGCTCCCCGTGGAGGAACTCGAGATCATCCGGTGGCCCGGACTCCTCGACTACGAGGAAGGCGTCGCCCTGCAGCGCGCGTACCACGCCGACGTCGTCGCGGGCCGTTCGCCCGGGGTCGTCGTGCTGTGCGAGCACCCGTCGGTGTACACCGCCGGTCGCCGGACCGAGCCGTCCGACCTGCCGACGGACGGCTCCCACGTGGTCGAGGTCGACCGGGGCGGGCGCATCACGTGGCACGGTCCCGGGCAGCTCGTGGCCTACCCGATCGTCCGACTGCCCGCACCGCTCGACGTCGTCGCGTGGGTGCGGGACCTCGAGCAGGTGGTGCTCGACACCGCGGCGTCCGTCGGGCTCAGCGCGCAGCGGGTCCCCGGGCGCAGCGGCGTGTGGCTGCCACGACCGGGCGAGGACGGACCCGGCGCCGGGTCCGACGGCGCCGGCGACGACCGGCACGGCCGCACCCTCGACAAGGTCGGCGCGATCGGCCTGCACGTCGCCGAGGGCGTCTCGAGCCACGGCATCGCGGTGAACTGCGACAACGACCTGACCCCGTACGCCGCGATCGTCCCGTGCGGCATCGCCGACGCCGGGGTCACGACCCTGAGCCGCGCGACCGGACGGCACGTCACCGTCGACGAGGTCGCCGCCGCGGTCGGGCACCGCATCGAACAGGCCGTCGCGGGCATGCACGCCGGCGCCCGGATCAGCTCGGCCGGTCACGCCGGTCCCACCAGCACGCGACAGGAGGTCGCCGCATGACCCTCGCCCCCGAAGGCCGCCGGATGCTCCGCGTCGAGGCCCGCAACGCCGAGACGCCCATCGAGGTCAAGCCCGCCTGGATCAAGACGCGGGCGGTGCAGGGCCCCGAGTTCCGCGAGCTGTCCGGCCTGGTCCGCGACAAGCAGCTGCACACCGTCTGCCAGGAGGCCGGCTGCCCGAACATCTTCGAGTGCTGGGAGGACCGCGAGGCCACCTTCCTGATCGGCGGCTCGCAGTGCACGCGGCGCTGCGACTTCTGCCAGATCGACACCGGTCGACCGGAGCCCCTCGACCGCGACGAGCCCCGACGGGTCGCGGACTCGGTCGCCGAGATGGGCCTGAAGTACGCCACGGTGACGGGTGTCGCCCGCGACGACCTCGACGACGGCGGCGCGTGGCTCTACGCCGAGACCATCCGCGCGATCCACGAGCACTCCCCCGGTACCGGCGTCGAGATCCTCGTCCCCGACTTCAACGGACGCCCCGACCAGCTCGGTCAGGTGTTCGACGCCCGCCCCGAGGTCTTCGCGCACAACGTCGAGACCGTGCCGCGGATCTTCAAGCGCATCCGGCCGGCGTTCCGCTTCGACCGGTCACTCGACGTCATCACGCAGGGTCGCGACGCGGGACTCGTGACGAAGTCGAACCTGATCCTCGGGATGGGCGAGGAGCGCGCCGAGGTCGAGGACGCCCTGCAGCAGCTCCACGACGCGGGAACCGACATCATCACCCTCACCCAGTACCTCCGACCGTCGCCCCGGCACCTGCCGGTCGCGCGGTGGGTGAAGCCGGAGGAGTTCGTCGAACTCCGCGAGGTCGCCGAGCGGATCGGGTTCGCCGGCGTCCTCGCGGGCCCCCTGGTGCGGTCGTCCTACCGCGCCGGGCGACTGTGGGCCCGTGCGACGGTGGCACGGGGCGGCACGGTGCCGCCGCACCTGTCCCACCTGCTCGACGCGACGCCCGGGCGCCAAGCCGTCTGACGTCCGCCGACGCGACCGGGAGACGGGCGGGCGCGCCCCGCTCAGCGGCAACGCGGAGCGTTGCGCGGGGCGCGCCGACCGAGCCTGCGAGGGAGGACGGTGCCAGCTGGCACCGCGCCTCCCGTCCGTCCTGTGGTCACGTCGGGACGTGCCCGGTCGTCGCTACGCGCGGCCGCGGATGCTCCGCAGCAGCCAGCCGATGACGGCCAGCAGGACGATGACGATGCCGACCCACAGCAGGAACTTCAGGGCACCGACGAAGATGCCGCTGAAGAGCAGGACGAGGCCGACGATGATCGCGATGATCAGCAGAGCGGGCATGGGGTGTCTCCTAGTTCTGGCGGGCAGTACGGCGGAGACGGTACCCGGATCTAGCCCACCAGGTTCTGCACGAAGACGTGGGGGGTGAAGCCGGTCAGGTCGTTGATGCCCTCGCCCTGACCGATGAGCTTGATCGGGATCCCGGTCTTCTCCTGCACGCTGAGCACGAACCCGGCCTTCGCGGAGCCGTCGAGCTTCGTGATGACGAGCCCGGTGACCCCGGCGCCCTCGATGAACGCCTGCGCCTGGGCCAGGCCGTTCTGCCCGGTCGTGGCGTCGAGGACGAGCAGCACCTCGGCGATCTCGGTCTGCTTCTCGACCACGCGCTTGATCTTCGAGAGCTCGTCCATCAGCCCGGCCTTGGTGTGCAGTCGGCCGGCGGTGTCGATGACGACGATCTCGGTGCCGTCGTGGATGGCCTTCTCGACCGTCTGGTACGCGACCGAAGCCGGGTCCTGACCGGGCTGCGCCGGGCGCACGACGTCCACGCCGGCGCGCTGGGCCCACGTGGCGACCTGCTCGACGGCGGCCGCGCGGAACGTGTCCGCCGCGCCGACGAGCACGGTGCGGTCGTACGTCTTGAGGAACTTCGCGAACTTGCCGATGGTCGTCGTCTTGCCGACGCCGTTCACGCCGACGACCAGCACGACGGCTGGACGGGCGCTGAGCTTGAGCGTCGTGTCGAGCTTCGACAGGCGCTCCTCGAGCACCTCGCGGAGCATGCGCTGCAGGTCCGCCGGGTCGGTCGTGCCGTACCGGTCGACGCGCGCGTGCAGGTCCTCGATGACCTCGTCCGCGATGTCGGGGCCGAAATCCGCACCGATCAACGCGGTCTCGAGGTCGTCCCACGTGGTCTCGTCGATGGTCTTCCGCTGGAACAGGCCGCGGAGACGGGAGGACAGGGACCAGGAACTCGCCATGTTCCCAGCTTAGAGCGCGTCGAGTGCGGGCTGTGCCGGATAGGCTCAGGTCCTGAAGGGGAGTACTCCCTCGCGGCGCACCCGTCAGTACGGTCTGGGACGATCCAGGCCCGGGACGCCGGTCGTGACGACACGGTCGACACGGTGGAGGAGACCTTCAGGCATCGGCGTACCCGCACGGCGGGACGCCCCGAACCTGAAGGACATCCATGGACGTTCCTCTCTACGTCTGGCTCATCACCATCGCGGGCATCCTCGCGCTGCTGGTGTTCGACTTCTACTCGCACGTGCGCACGCCGCACGTGCCGCACATCAAGGAATCCGCGTTCTGGTCGGCGTTCTACGTCGGGCTCGCGATCCTGTTCGGTGTCGGCATCCTCGTCTTCGGCGGCGGACAGGCCGGCGGCGAGTACTTCGCCGGGTGGTTGACCGAGAAGGCGCTGTCGGTCGACAACCTGTTCGTCTTCCTCATCATCATGACGAGCTTCGCGGTGCCGAAGGAGTTCCAGCAGAAGGTCCTGCTGGTCGGTGTCGCGATCGCCCTCGTCGCGCGCGGTGTGTTCATCGCCCTGGGCGTCACGATCATCGAGAACTTCTCGTGGGTGTTCTACCTGTTCGGCGCGCTGCTGTTCTGGCTCGCGTGGTCGCAGGCCCGCAGCAGTGGTGAGCACGACGCGTCCGAGGGCGACTCCCGCCTCATCCGGATCCTCCGCCGCATCATCCCGACTTCGAAGGACTACGACGGCGACAAGCTGACCACCCGGGTCGACGGCAAGCGGCTGTTCACCCCGATGCTGCTCGTCATGGTCGCCATCGGTCTGACCGACGTGCTGTTCGCCCTCGACTCGATCCCGGCGATCTTCGGTCTGACGCAGGACGCGTTCATCGTGTTCACCGCGAACGCGTTCTCGCTCCTCGGTCTCCGCCAGCTCTACTTCCTCATCGCGGGGCTGCTCGAGCGGCTCATCTACCTCGGCCAGGGTCTCGCCGTCATCCTCGCGTTCATCGGCGTGAAGCTCGTCTTCCACGCGATGCACGTCAACGAGGTGCCGTTCATCAACGGTGGGCAGCCGATCCTCTGGGCGCCGGAGATCCCGATCTGGTTCTCGTTGGGCTTCATCGCGCTGACGATCGCCGTCGCGACGGTCGCCTCGCTGGTCGTCTCGAAGAAGCGCCAGGAGCGCGGGCTCACCCCGACCGGCCAGCCGAAGACCGCGGTCGAGGCCGACGCGAAGTAGTCGCGGGACGGTTCCGGACAGGAGGCGCGGTGCCAGCTGGCACCGTGCCTCCCGTCCGTTCGTGGGTCGCGACCGGGCGACTTCACGCGCCCAGCGACACTTCACGGCGCGCCGAGCGCGTGGACTGTCGCTCAGCGCGTGAGCTCGTGCCCGCGCTACGCGACCGCGTCCGCGGGCTCCGGCTCGCGGCGCTGCACGCGCTGCCCGACCACGGCCGAGACCCCGTCCTGCCGCATCGACACCCCGTACAGCGCGTCCGCGATCTCCATCGTGCGCTTCTGGTGCGTGATGACGATGAGCTGCGAGGACTCGCGGAGCCGCTCGAACACCGTGAGCAGACGCCCGAGGTTCGCGTCGTCGAGCGCCGCCTCGACCTCGTCCATGATGTAGAACGGCGACGGCCGCGCGGTGAAGATCGCCACGAGGAGCGCCACGGCCGCGAGGGACCGCTCCCCGCCGGACAGCAGCGTCAGGCGGTCGATCTTCTTGCCGGCGGGCTTCACCTGCACGTCGATGCCGGTGGCGAGCAGGTCGTCGGGGTTCGTCAGCGTGATCGACCCGGAGCCGCCCGGGAACAGGATCGGGAAGATCACGTCGAACGCCTCGCGGGTGTCGTGGAACGCCGCCTCGAAGATGGTCTGCATCTTCGTGTCGAGCTCCTCGATGATCGTGAGGAGGTCCGTCCGGGTCTTCTGCAGGTCCTCGAGCTGCTCCGCGAGGAACGCGTGCCGCTGCTCGAGCGCCTGGAATTCTTCGAGGGCGAGCGGGTTCACCTTGCCGAGCCGCCCGAGGTCGCGCTCGGCCGCCGCGAGTCGTGCCTCTTGTTCGGCGCGGACGTAGGGCACGGTCTCGACCGAGGCGGGGTCGACCTCGTCGGTGGCGTCGAACTCGGGCAGCGCCGCACCGCCGGGCAGCGTGGACCCGGCGTCGACGAGCTCGACCACGTCGTCGGCATCCAGGTCCTCGGCCCCTGCGTCGACCGTGTCGACGCCCGCGGCGTCGGCGTCGGTGTCGGCGTCCCGCTCCGCCGCCGCGCGCGCCCGCTCCGCCTCGCGGTGCCGCCGCGCCAGGACCCGCGGGTCGACCAGGACGTCCACCGGCACCGGCACGTGCGGCCCGTACTCCGTGACGAGCACCCCCTCGGGCAGCCCGAGCTCGCTCTGCGCCCGGTCGAGCAGCCCCGACACGTGCAGCTTCTTCTCGTAGATCTCCATCTCGAGGGAGTGCACCCCGTCGGTGATGGTCTGCAGACGGTCCCGGAGCTCGCGCTCCTCGTTCCGGACGACCTGGAGCTCGGTGTTGCGCTTCGTCCGCTCGGCCTCCTCGGTGGCCAGACGCACGCGGGCCTCGGCGAGCGACCGGTCCACGGCGCCGAGCAGCCCCGGCAGGTCCGCGAGCACGCTCTCGGCCACCGCGATCTGCCCCCGCCGCACGACGGCGAGTCGGGCTGCTTCCTCGGCAGCCGCGCGCTCCGCCTCGAGCTGCCGCTGGAGCCCCGCGGCCCGGTTCCGCTCGGACCGCGCGCGTTCGCGCACCGTCTCGACCTGGATGCGGTGCTCGATCTCGGCGGCCCTGGCCGCCTCGACGGCCTCCTGCAGCGCTGGACGCCCGGACGCGTCGACGACCGGCCGGGGCTGCTCGGCGAACGCGTGCTGGTCCTGTTCGGCGGCCGCGAGCGCGGCCTCGGCCGCCTCGCCGGCCCCGTCGGTCTCGGCGAGGGCGGCACGCAGCCGCTCGACCTCGGCCACGGCGTTCTCGGCCTTCGCGCGCGTCGACGCACTCGACCGGTCGTAGTCGGCCTTCGCCGCGGTGTGCGCGCGGAGTACGCGGTCGGCCTCGTCGGTCCGGCGGCGCGCGTCCTCGACGGCGTTCCGTGCTGCCTGGAGGCCCGTGGCCGCGTCCTCGGCGTCCGTCGCGACCGCGGCGCGGCGGGCCCGGGCGGCGTCGCGTTCCGCGACGAGCTCGATGCGGGAGACGGCGCGCTCCCCGCCGCCGGTGACGCGGACCGCGCGGACCAGGTCACCCGACCCCGTGACCACCGTGGCGTGCGGGGCGGCGGCGAGCACCGCCTCCAGGTCGACGGTGTCGTCCACCGCGACCAGCGTGGTCCGGAGGAGCGCGGTCAGGGCGGGCGGGCCCTGGACGACGTCCAGGGCGGGTCGGACGCCGGCCGGCAGCGTCGTCGGCAGCCCGGGGCCGTCGTCGACGGCGTCGGCGACCACCACGTCGACGCGCCCGAGGTCCTCTGCGCGTGCGTGCGCGACGGTGTCGAGCGCGGCGGCGCGGTCCGCGGTGAGCACGGCGTCGGCGAGCCCGTCGAGGGCCGCGGCGACCGGCGCCTCGAAGCCGGCGGTGACGGTGAGCGCGTCGGCCAGGCGACCGAGCACGCCGTCCCGTGCCGCGTCGATGACCGCCTGGGAGCCGTCGCGCACGTCGATGGACATGCCGAGCGCGGCGACGCGCGCGTCGAGGGCGTCCCGTTCGCGCTCCAGGGCGTGCAGCCGGTCGCGCTGCGCGTCCCGCTCGGTCTGGGCCGCCTCGAGGTCGTGCCGGGCGGTCTCGTGCGCGGTCGTCAGCGCGGACTCGTCGACGCCCTCAGCGGGGTCGACGCCGACCTCGGCCAGCGCCGCGGCCGCGCGCTCCGCACGGTCCTCGGCCTCGGCGAGGGCGCGCGCCCGTCGCTCCCGGTCGGCGACGGCCGATCCGCGGCGCGACCGCGCGACGTCGACGGCACCGGCGAGCCGCTGGGCCTCGAGGTCGTGCTGCGCGACGAGGGCGGCCTGCGCGGCGATCTGCTCGTCGAGGGCGTCGAGCCGGGCGCGGGCCTCGGCGACCGCACGGGCGGTGTCGGCGGTGCCCGCGGTCATCGCGGCGGCACGGGCCTCGAGCCGCTCGGCCTCGTCGCGGACGCCCTGCACCCGCTCCGGGGTGATCGTCGGGCCCTGCTGCGGCGCGTCGGCCTGCTGCGCGAGGAACATCAGCCGCTGGTTCGCCAGGCTGGACAGGCCGCGCAGCCGCTCCTGGACGCTCTCCAGCCGGTGCACGACCGTCCGGGCGCGGTCGACGTCGTCGCCGACAATGCTCTGCTCGACCTGCTGCTGCCGGGCCCTGGTCTGCTCCAGGCGCTCCTGCAGCACGATGCGCTCGGACTTCCGGCCGGCCTCGACCTCCTGGTGGTCGTGCAGCTCGCGGCGGAGCCGGACCACGTCGTCGGCGAGGATGCGGGCCTTGGCGTCCCGGGCCACCGCGGCGACGGACTGCGCGCGCCGGGCGACCTCGGCCTGGCGCCCGAGGGGCTTCAGCTGCCGACGGATCTCGCCGGCGAGGTCGGACAGGCGCGTCAGGTTCGTCTGCATCGCGTCGAGCTTGCGGAGGGTCTTCTCCTTGCGGCGGCGGTGCTTGAGGATCCCGGCGGCCTCCTCGATGAAGCCGCGGCGGTCCTCCGGGGTGGCGTGCAGGACCTTGTCCAGCTGGCCCTGCCCGACGATGACGTGCATCTCGCGGCCGAGTCCGGTGTCGCTCAGGAGCTCCTGGACGTCGAGCAGGCGGCAGTTCTCGCCGTTGATCGCGTACTCGCTGCCGCCGTTCCGGAAGAGCGTGCGCGAGATCGTCACCTCGGAGTAGTCGATCGGCAGCAGACCGTCGGTGTTGTCGATCGTCAGGAGCACCTGCGCCCGGCCGAGCGGGCCGCGGGTCGAGGTCCCGGCGAAGATGACGTCCTCCATCTTGCCGCCGCGCAGGGTCTTCGCGCCCTGCTCCCCCATCACCCACGCGAGGGCGTCGACGACGTTCGACTTGCCCGATCCGTTCGGTCCGACGATGCAGGTCACCCCGGGCTCGAACGCGAACGTCGTCGGCTGCGCGAAGGACTTGAACCCCTTGATGGTCAGGCTCTTCAAGTACATGCGGTCTCCGGGCGGTCTGCTGCGCTGCTGGGGGCGGCGGTGCTGCCGCCGCTGGCGGTGGTCCTGGTGGGCGTCAGGCTAACGCTTGCGCGGGCGCGGGGCGGGCTGGCACACGGGGCAACGGTGGCTCGACCGGTTCATGAACGCCTCGCGCACGATCGTCGTGCCGCACCGGGGACACGGCTTCCCCTGCTGCCCGTAGACCGCCAGGCGCTGCGAGAAGTACCCGGACTGCCCGTTCACGTTGACGTACTGCGCGTCGAAGCTCGTCCCGCCGTCCTCGAGGGCACGGCCCAGGACGCTCCGGACCTCGGCGAGAAGCCGGTGCAGTTCGGCCCGGGGCAGCCGGTCCGCCGGACGGTCGAAGTGCAGGCGGGCAGCCCACAGCGACTCGTCAGCGTAGATGTTCCCGATGCCGCTCACGACGCCCTGGTCGAGGAGCACCCGCTTGATGCCGCTCGAGCGCTTCCGTGCCGTGGCGACGAACCGGTCGTCGTCGAACGCGGGGTCGAGCGGGTCCCGCGCGATGTGCGACACCTGGTACGGGATCGAGCGGCGCCACGGTGCGTCGGGGTCCCGGGTGTCGACGGCCCCGGCGGACCCGGCCGGCGCTCCGTCCACGGTGGGGACCATCGCGTCGATCGCCATCGACCCGAAGGTCCGCTGGTCGACGAACTCGAGCTGGACCGGGGCCTCGGGGGCGCCGTCGCGGTCGGTGCCGACGGGTTGCACGTCGATGAGGATGCGGCGGTGCTTCGCCGCCGGGCGGTCGCGGCCGAGGAGCACCTGGCCGGACATGCCGAGGTGGGTGACGAGCGCCTCGGGGTGCGTGTCGCCGTCCGGCCCGGGCGCCAGCGGGAACCACATGAACTTGCCGCGACGGACGGCCGCGGCGATGGTCCGCCCGGTCAGGCGCTCCGCGAAGTCCTCGGCGGGGCCGTCGTGCCGGGTCAGCGCCCGGTCGTCGACGACGTCCACGTGCAGGACCCGGGCGCCGCTGACGGCGGGTTCGAGGCCGGCGCGGACGACCTCGACCTCGGGGAGTTCGGGCACGCGGTCAGGCCGCCCGGCCGGAGAGCCGCGTCCACGCGTCGAGCGCGGCGGCCATCTCGGCGGTCTTCTTGCTCGAGCCGGAGCCCGTGGAGACGTCCTCGCCCTGCAGCACGACGGTCGCGTGGAAGGTCTTGTCGTGGTCGGGGCCCTCCTCGGTCACCCGGTACGACGGGTTGCCGAGGGCCAGGCTGGCGGCGAGCTCCTGCAGGCTCGTCTTCGGGTCCATCGCGGCGCCGAAGCGGTCCGGGTCGACGAGCAGCGGTTCGACCAGGCGGAGCACGAGGTCGGTCGCGTCGTCGGGGCCCGCGGACAGGTACGTCGCGCCGATCACGGCCTCGACGGTGTCCGCCAGGATCGACGCCTTGTCACGGCCGCCGGTCTGCTCCTCGCCCTTGCCGAGGCGCAGGTAGGCGCCGAGCCCGATGTTGCGGGCGATCTCGGCGAGGGCGACCGTCGAGACGAGGCTCGCACGCCGCTTGGCGAGCTCGCCCTCGTCGAGGTCGGGGAAGGACCGGAAGAGCTTCACGGTCACGGCCTGGCCGAGGATGGAGTCCCCGAGGAACTCGAGGCGTTCGTTGTGCCCGATCCCGCCGTGCTCGTACGCGTACGAGCGGTGGGTCAGGGCGAGCTGGAGCAGCTCGGGGTCGAGGTCGACGCCGAGGATGCCCTGCAGACGAACGACGTCCGGCCCCACGGGGCGGGACCCCGTGGTGCCGGACGTCGCGGTCATGCGTGCTGTCCGATCAGACGTCGGCGACCTTGCGGCCCTTGTACTCCATGTACAGGGGCGTGCCGGCCGAGTCCTCGACGACCTTCGCGCGGTGCGGGAGGCTGTAGGTGACCTGACCGTTCTCGATCGTCTTCACGAGCTGGACCGGCGCGGCCTTCCACTGCGAACGACGGGCGTGCGTGTTGGCACGGGACTGCTTGCGCTTGGGAACGGCCATGGTGGTTCTCTTTCGGTAGGTCGGTGGTCGGTGTGCGAGGAGCGTCAGGCCGTGCGGCCGTCGTCCTCGGGGCTCTGGTTCGGTGTGTCGTCGGCGCCCTGGAAGCCGCTCAGTGCGGCCCAGCGCGGGTCCAGGACCTCGCGAGGGGTGTACCCGTCGAGGTCGGCCAGACGCTCACCCGTCTCCGGGTCGAGTCCTGGGCAGTCCGGTCGGCAGACCGGCTGGAACGGCAGCGACAGCACCACCGCATCTCGAACGACCGGTTCGCAGTCCACGTGGTCGTCGCGAACGAAGAAGTCGAAATCCTCCGAGGCATCATACGCGAACAACTCGGCGAAATCGACCTCGACGGGTTCGCTGATGTCGATGAGGCAGCGCGAGCACTCCCCCGTCGCCTCTGCCGAGGCGTGACCGGAGACGAGGACACCCTCGTGCAGGCCCTCGAGTCGGACGTCCAGGTGGAGCTGCGCACCCGTGCGGACGGCGATGACGCCCGCACCCATCGCGTCCGGCACCTCGACGTCGAGCGAGTGCTCGCGCATCTCGCCCGGACGGTGCGCGAGGTCACGCACGCGCAGGGCGTAGGGGCTGTTCACGGGGGAAGACACGATCGACGAGCCTAGCGCGAACCGGGCGGAGAGTCGAGGTGGCGGGAGGGCGTGTCAGTCGTCGGTCGCGCCCGTGCGCTGTGCCAGCGCCTCGGCCACGACGGCGGGGACGTACGGCGTGACGTCGCCGCCCAGGGTGGAGACCTGGCGGATGAGGGAGCTCGAGACGTGCGCCCGCGAGGCCTCCGGCAGCAGGAACACCGTCTCGACGTCCGCGAGGTGCCGGTTCATGATCGCCATCGGCGTCTCGTAGGCGACGTCCTCGCCCGAGCGGACGCCCTTCACGAGGACCCCGGCACCGACCTGCCGGCAGTAGTCCACCAGCAGGCCCGACGTCCACTCGCCGACCCGGACGTCCCCCGGCACGCCGACCTCGGCGAGCGAGGCCTCGATGAGCCGCACCCGGTCAGCGGCCTCGAACATGGCGGGCTTCTTGTCGGGGTTGTGCACGACGAGGACGTGCACCTCGTCGAAGAGCCGGGCGGCCCGTCCGATGACGTCGAGGTGCCCGAGGGTCACGGGGTCGAAGGAGCCGGGGACGACGGCGATGTGGGCCATGGCCGCAACGCTACCGAGTCCGGGTGCTCGGGTGCCTCGGAGCGCGTGTGGTCGCGTCCGGCCGCGTGCCGCCGCCTCCGACCGCGTGCTGTCAGTTCTTGCCGAGGAAGGCGGCGTCGGACTCGTCCAGGCGGCGCGCGAGGGCCTCGCGCAGGGCCGGGTGGTCCTGCAGCTGCGGGTCCGGCTCGAGGACCCGCTCGGCTTCCTCGCGCGCGTCGACGATGAGGTCGGCGTGCTCGACCACGCGCAGCAGGTTGAGCGACGACCGGCCGCCGGACTGCCGTTCGCCGAGCACGTCTCCTTCGCGGCGGAGTTCGAGGTCCACCCGGGCGAGTTCGAAGCCGTCGTCCGAGGCCGCCACCGCGTCGACGCGCTCGCGGGAGACCGTCTCGGCCTCGGCGGTGGTGACCAGCAGGCACACGCCCGGGTACTGCCCGCGGCCGATGCGCCCGCGGAGCTGGTGGAGCTGGGACACCCCGAACCGGTCGGCGTCGAGCACGGCCATCATCGAGGCGTTCGGGACGTCGACCCCGACCTCGATGACGGTGGTCGCGACGAGCACGTCGACGTCGCCGGCCGCGAACGAGGTCATCACGCGGTCCTTCTCGTCGGCGGACATCCGACCGTGCAGGACCTCGATCCGGCGGCCCTGGAGCACGGGCATCGCGCGCATCCGCTCGGCCGTCGCGAGCACCGTGGCGGGCGCGCGCTTCGGCGCGTCGTCGCCGTCCGGGTCGGCGTCGCCGTCGTCCTCGCGGTGGGCGTCGTCGATCGCCGGGCAGACCACGAACGCCTGGCGCCCCGCAGCGAGCTCCTCGGCCATCCGGGTCCAGATCCGGGCTTCCCACCCGGGGTGCTCGGCGAGCCCGACGGCGAAGGTCTCGACGCCCGCGCGTCCTGAGGGCAGGCCCGTGATCGTGGAGACGTCGAGGTCGCCGAAGACCGTCATCGCCACCGTTCGTGGGATCGGCGTGGCGGTCAGGACGAGCACGTGCGGCGGGGTCGCGCCCTTCGTGCGGAGTGCTTCGCGCTGCTCGACGCCGAAGCGGTGCTGTTCGTCGACGACGACGAGCCCGAGCTCGGCGAAGTCCACGCGGTCGCCGAGGAGGGCGTGCGTGCCGACGACGAGGCGGGAGCTGCCGGACGCGGCGGCGAGCAGGGCCCGTCGGCGTTCATCGGTGGACTGGGAGCCGGTCAGGATGACGGGACGGAGCTCGGCGGCCAGGTCCGGTCCGAGGAACTTCACGATGGAGCGCAGGTGCTGCGCCGCCAGGACCTCGGTCGGGGCGATGAGCGCCGACTGACCGCCGGACTCGGCGACCGTGAGCATCGCGCGGATCGCCACGAGGGTCTTGCCCGAACCGACCTCACCTTGCACGAGCCGGTGCATCGGCCACTCGCCGGCGAGGTCGCGGTCGATCTCGGCGCCGACGGCACGCTGGTCGTCGGTGAGCGTGAACGGCAGCGTCGCGTCGAAGCGCTCGAGGATGCCGCCCGGAGCTGCACGCCGCGGGGTCGCCGCGGTCGCCCTGGCCGCGATCCGCCGCTGGACGAGCGCGGTCTGCAGCACGAACGCCTCGCGGTAGCGCAGGGCGTCCTGGGCGCGCTTGAAGTCCGCGACCTTCTCCGGCCGGTGGAGCAGCTCGAGTGCCCGGCGGAAGGGCACCAGGCCGAGTCGGTTCCGGACCGGTGCCGGGATCGGGTCGTCGACGTCGGGCAGGGTGTCGAGCACCACACCGATGGCCTTCGCGATCTGCCAGGACGTCAGCGAGGCGGTCGCCGGGTAGATCGGGATGGGCTGGCGGGACCAGCGGATGGCCTCGTCGCTCTCCGGGTCCGCGGTCGCACGGGGGTCGTCCGCGTCGAACAGCTCGTAGTCGGGGTGCGCCAGCTGCCGGGCGCCGCGGTAGTCGCCCACCTTGCCGGCGAACACGCCCCGGGCACCGGGGACGAGGTCCTTCGTCCGCCAGCCCTGGTTGAAGAACGTCAGCGTCAGGAGGCCCTTGCCGTCGCCGATCTTCGCTTCGAGGATCGCCCCGCGGCGGGCGCGCATCGTGCGTTCGCGGACGTCGATGACCTCGGCCACGATCGTCACGGACTCGCCGATCGCCAGGGAGTCGAGCGCCGTCAGGGCACCGCGCTCGGCGTAGCGCCGCGGGGCGTGCTCGAGGAACTCCCCCACGGTGCGGTACCCGAACGCCTTCTCGATCGCCGTCGCCGTCCGGCCGCCGAGCACGCCGCTCAGCCGGGCGTCGAGCGGCGCCGGACCCAGGTCGGGCGCCACCGCCGGTGCGGGGCTCGCGGAGGTGACCACGCGACCACGGTACCCGGCACGGCCGACGTGCCCCGATCCTCCCGTCCGGCCTGTGGAGCAGGCGACTGGTCACGCGAGCCTGTGGAGGGACCCGGGGTGGCGCCCGGCGGCCGCTACGGTGGCTGCATGACACGGATCATCGCCGGTGCCGCCGGTTCCACGACGCTCCGCGTGCCGAAGTCCGGGACGCGACCGACGAGCGACCGGGTGCGCGAGGCGCTGTTCTCCTCGTTGGAGGCGCGTGGGCTCGTCGACGACGCGGCGGTGGCCGACCTGTACGCCGGCACGGGCGCGCTCGGGCTCGAGGCGGCGTCCCGCGGCGCGGTCGAGGTGGTCCTGGTGGACCGTGCCTCCGGGGCGGCCGAGGCGTGCCGGGCGAACGCACGGGCCGTGCAGCAGCGGGTCCCCGGGGTGCGCGTCGACGTGCACCCGCAGCCGGCACTCGGGTTCCTGCGGGCGACGGTGCGGACCTTCGACCTGGTGTTCATCGACCCGCCGTACGACGTCACGGAGCACGAGATCGCCGAGGTGCTCGAGGCGCTCGTGCCGCGGCTGACCCCTGGTGCGGTCGTGGTGGTCGAGCGGAGCAAGCGTTCCCCGGAGCCGACGTGGCCCGCGGGACTGGAGCCCTTCAGCAAGCGGAGCTACGGCGAGACCGTGGCGTGGGAGGCCGTCGCACCGAGCGTGTGACGCGGGGGCCGGTGGTGCTCGCTGGACGGGTGCGGGCGTGTCAGCCCGCGGCGCCGTCCCAGTCCGCGTAGGGGTCCCAGCCGGAGGTCGGCACCGGGACGCCGGCGCGGAGCAGGTCGTGGTCGCCGCGGTCGAGCACGCTGCCGATCCGCCGGAAGCCCCCGGGCAGGTCCGTCCCGGCGGGGAAGGTCGCGAGGAGCCCGTGGTCCTCGCCGCCGTGCAGCGCAGAGCCCTCGGGGACGGCCTCGGCGTCGAACGCCAGCGTGACCCCGCTCGCGCGGGCGAGGCGACCGGCGTCGATCGCGAGGCCGTCGGACAGGTCGAGCATCGCCGTGGCCCCCGCAGCCGCGGCCGCGGGGCCGTCGGCGATCGGTGGGACGGGGCGCCGCTGCCGCGCGACGTCCGGGTCGGTGTCGGCACCACTCGCGAGCGTCGCCGCGCGGGACGGCTCGCCGTCGGCGTCGACGCCGTCACGGAAGAGCCGGGCGAGCCCGCGCGCCGCGGGGCCGAGCTCGCCGGACACGGCGAGGACGTCGCCGGGACGGGCTCCCGAGCGCAGGACCGGTGCGTGTCCGTCGAGGTCGCCGAACGCCGAGACGGACACCGTGAACGTCGCCGACGTCGAGAGGTCGCCGCCGACGACACCGCACGCGGGCGCCAGCGCGTCGACGGCCTGCCGGACCCCGTCCGCGAAGGACTCGAGGACCGTCACCGGGGTGTCCTGGGGCGCCGCGAGGGCGATCACGAGCGCCGTGGGGACCGCGCCCATCGCCGCGACGTCGGACAGGTTCGTCGCCGCGGCCTTCCACCCGACGTCGGCCGGCGAGGACCACGCCCACCGGAAGTCCGGACCGTGCACCATCATGTCCGTCGTCACGACGAACCGGCGGTCCGGCGCCGACACCACGGCGCAGTCGTCGCCGGGGCCGACCTCGGGTGACCCGGGCGGGAGCCGTCGGACGATGCGGTCCAGGACGGCCAGCTCACCGACCTCGCCGACGGTCGGTCCGGCCCAGGCCTCGTTCGGTGCGTCCACACCAGAACGGTAGCCTGGACCCCGATGGACACCGTGCGCCGCCCCCTCCGCTGGACCGCGATCGCGGGCGTGGCCGTGGCCCTCGCCGCCGGCCTGACGGGCTGCACGAACGCCGTCTCGATGTCCCCGGCGCCCTCTGCCGACGCGGCCGCGTGCGCCGCCGTGCAGGTCCGGCTGCCGAGCACCGTCGACACGAAGTACGCGATGCGGAACACGAACGCGCAGTCGACCGCCGCGTGGGGCGACCCCGAGGCGGCGATCTACCACTGCGGCGTCGCGGTGCCGACCGTGTCCGACCTGCCGTGCTTCAGCCAGGGCGGGGTCGACTGGATCCGCGACGACCGGGGCGCGCAGATCGTGTTCACCACGTTCGGCCGCACGCCCGCGGTGCAGGTCGTCATCGACACGAAGCTGACCACCTCACAGGTGGTGCAGGACCTCTCCGACGCGGTGTCGACGCTGCCGAAGGACGGACGCGAGTGCCTCGACCCGTCCCAGGTGCAGGGATGACGCACGGCCGCCAGTCGCCCCGAGTCTCGGGCTGACCGACACGACTCGGTCGCGCCACGCCGCGACTCGTCGCTGCACGCGAGACTCGGGCTGACGCACGACCCGTCGCGCGTCAACGGACGGCGGCGCGCCCCAGCTCGATGAGCTCCGTCACGAGTTCGCCGTACGACACGCCCGACGCCGCCCAGCACCGCGGGTACATCGACAGCGGCGTGAACCCGGGCATGGTGTTGACCTCGTTCACCACGAAGCCGTCGTCGGTCAGGAAGCAGTCGACGCGGGCGAGTCCGGCGCCGCCGATCGCCTCGAACGCACGAGCACCGATCGAACGGATCTGGTCGGTCTCGGACTCGGTGAGCGGCGCCGGGCAGAGCAGCGCCTCGTCCCCGCCGAGGTACTTCGAGGCGAAGTCGTAGAAGCCGTCCTCGGCGACGACGATCTCGCCGGGCAGGCTCGTGCGCGGCACACCGTCGCGGCCCTCGAGCACGGCGACCTCGACCTCGCGACCGACCACCCGCGGCTCGACGATGACCTTCGAGTCGTGCTCGAACGCCAGGTCCATCGCGGCTCCGAGCTGCGACGGCTCGTCGACCCGGGAGACGCCCATGCTCGAACCGGCGCGGGCGGGCTTCACGAACAGCGGCCAGCCGTGCGCGGCGACGGTCTCGGCGACGTCCACCGGGTCGGCGGCCCACTCGCGGCGGAGCACCGTGTTCCACGGCGCGACGCGGAGCCCGGCGTGCTCGAGCACGGCCTTGGCGGTGTGCTTGTCCATCGCCAGGGCGCTCGCGAGCACGCCGTCGCCGACGTACGGCAGCCCGGCGATCTCGAGGAGGCCCTGGATCGTACCGTCCTCGCCGAAGGGGCCGTGCAGGATCGGGAACACCACGTCGACGGCGATCGTCTCGACCGAGCCGTCCGGGTGCGACACGACGAGCTCGTTCGTCGCGGGGGACGTCGGGAACGCCACGCGGGTGCCGTTGTCGGGCACCGTCGGCAGCACGCCGTCCCGGAGCGCCCACTGCGCGGGGTCGTCGGCCTGCAGCGTGAATGCACCCTCGGCGGTGATGCCGATCGGCACGACGTCGTAGGACGACCGGTCGACGACGTCCATGATCCCTCCGGCGGTCACGCAGCTGATCTCGTGCTCACTGGAGCGCCCGCCGAAGAGCACGGCGACGGTCGTGGTCGCGGGAGCGATCGTGGGCATGGCAGTCCCCTTGCTGGTCGGGACCGGACCGGTCACTCGCCCTGGGGTTCGTCGGTCTCGGTGAGGTGCGGCGCGATGTTGCGCGGGTCGAGCCTACCGGCGAGGACCTCGGCCACCTGCCCGACGATGGGCATGTCGACGCCGTTCGCCGCCGCGAGTTCGAGGATCGGGGCGACCGATGCCAGCCCCTCGGCGGTCTGGTCCATCTGCCGCACGACCTCGTCGAAGCGGTACCCCTGCCCGAGCAGTCGCCCGGCGGTGTTGTTCCGCGACAGCGGCGACTGGCACGTGGCGATGAGGTCCCCGAGCCCGGCGAGCCCGGACAGCGTCGAGGGCTGCGCCCCGAGGGACACCGCGAAGTCGGTCATCTCGGCGAGCCCGCGGGTGATGATCGACGCCTTCGTGTTCTCGCCGTAGCCGACGCCGTCCACGATGCCGATCGCCACGGCGATCAGGTTCTTCAGCACGCCGCCGAACTCGGTCCCGATCACGTCGGTGTTCGTGAACGACCGGAAGTACGGGTTCGTGGCGACCGCGGCGACCGCGGTGGCGGTGTCGATCGAGGTCGACGACACGACGGCCGCGGTCGGCTGCCGACGGGCGATCTCGAGCGCGAGGTTCGGGCCGCTCGCGACGGCGATCCGGTCGCGGTCGATGCCGAGTCCCTCGTGCAGGACCTCGCTCATCCGCAGCCCGGTGGCCTTCTCGACGCCCTTCATCAGGCTGACGACGGGGACGCCCTCGGGCAGCAGCGGCGCGATCGCGGCCAGGTTCGAGCGCAGGGACTGCGACGGGACCGAGACGTACACCTGTTCCGCGCCGTCGAGCACGGCCGACAGCGAGGTCGACGCCGTCAGGGTTCGGGGCAGGTTGATGCCGGGCAGGTAGTCGGAGTTGCGCTTCGTCTCGGTGATCTCGCGGGCGACCTCGGGCCGGCGCGCCCAGACGACGGTGTCGGCACCGCCCTCGGCGAGCACCTTGGCGAACGTGGTCCCCCAGCTGCCGGCACCGATCACGGCGACGCGCGGCTTGTCGGTCGACTGCATCACCACGCGGATGGCGGCGGTGTCGACCGCGCCGGGTGCGGCGACCGCGGGGTCCGGGTGGTCCTCGTGCGGGCGGAGGCCCGTGCCGTGGTCACTCAAACTTGCCGGTCTCCTTCTGGTTGTTCGCGGACGGGTCCCAGCGGGTGGCGGGAGCCGTCTCGCCGCGCAGTTCCTCGAGCAGCTCGGTGATGCGCTGCATGACGATCGCGGTGGCCTCGAGCAGCATCTGCTGGTCGATCGGTCGGCCGCGGTACGCCGACAGGTCGACCTCGTCGCCGACGATCACGTCGACGCGGGTCGGCGGGAACAGCTTCAGCTTCTTGCCGTACCGCGCCATGATCCCCTGCGTGCCCCAGTGGGCCATCGGGATGAGCGGCACGTCGTTCTCGAGCGCGATCCGCACCGCGCCGGTCTTGCCGCGCATCGGCCACAGGTCGGGGTCGCGTGTCAGCGTCCCTTCGGGATAGACGATGATCGCACCGCCCTGCTCGATGACCGACCTGCCGCCGCCGAGCGGGTCGCTCAGCCGCGTGCGTCCGGAGCGCTCGACCGGGATCTGGCCCATCCCCGACATGAGCTTGCCGAAGACCGGGACCTTGAAGAGCGACGCCTTCGCGAGGAACCGCGGGGCGCGCCGGGACAGCCACACGGCCGTGCCCACCACGAGCGGGTCGATGTTCGTGAAGTGGTTCGGGGCGAGCACGAACGCGCCGCCCTCCGGCAGCCGCTTCGACCCGTGCCAGTGGTAGCGCGCCGAGTACCGGAAGACCGGGATCACGACGGAGGCGGTGATGCGGAACGCGGTGTTCAGCTCACCGCGCCGCCACCGGCGCCCGGGCGTGGGCAGACCCGTCGTGACGTCCGTGGCGGACGTGCGCCGTGCCTCCAGGCCGTCGCCGGCGCCGTCTGCCGGGCCGCGACCGGCCGCGTCAGCAGCCACGCGCCTAGCCCGCGAAGTCGAAGTCGGCGCCGAGCTTGCGCAGCTTCGGGATGAAGTGCTCGTAGCCCCGGCTGATGATGCCGACGTTGGTGATGTGCGACTCGCCCTCGGCGGTGAGCGCCGCGATGAGGTGGCTGAAGCCGCCGCGCAGGTCGGGGACGCGGACGTTCGCGGCGTGCAGCGGCGTCGGACCGGTGATGACGGCTGCCTGCTCGAACGGGCGGCGGGCGACGCGACGGTCGTGGCCGGGCAGCCCCTCCTTGTGGACGACGATGTCGGCGCCCATCTCGTTCAGGGCGTCGGTGAAGCCGAAGCGGTTCTCGTAGACGGTCTCGTGCACGATGCTCGTGCCCTCGGCCTGGGTCAGCGCCACGACGAGCGGCTGCTGCCAGTCGGTCATGAAGCCGGGGTGCACGTCGGTCTCGACGACGACCGGGCGCAGGACCTCGCGCTCGCGGTAGAAGCGGATCCCGTCCTCCTGGACGTCGAACCCGCCGCCGACCTTGCGGAAGACGTTGAGGAACGTCATGAGGTCCTGCTGGTCGGCGCCCTCGACGAAGATGTCGCCGTTCGTGGCGAGCGCGGCCGAGGCCCAGCTGGCGGCCTCGTTGCGGTCGTTGATCGCGCGGTGCGTGTAGCCGCGGAGCGACTCGACGCCCTCGATGAAGATCGTGCGGGACGGCTCGACCGTGACGATCGCGCCCATCTTCTGCAGGATCGCGATGAGGTCCATGATCTCGGGCTCGATCGCGGCGTTGCGGAGCTCGGTCACGCCCTCGGCGAGGACCGAGGACAGCAGGACCTGCTCGGTCGCGCCGACGCTCGGGTACGGCAGCTCGATCTTCGCGCCGCGGAGGCCGTCCGGTGCGGTCAGGTGGATGCCGTTGACCTGCTTGTCGACGACGGCGCCCATCGCGCGGAGGGCGTCGAGGTGGAAGTCGATCGGCCGGTCACCGATGCGGCAGCCGCCGAGGTCGGGGATGAACGCCTCGCCGAGCTTGTGCAGCAGCGGGCCGCAGAACAGGATCGGGATGCGGCTCGACCCGGCGTGCGCGTCGATCTCGGCGAAGTGCGCCGACTCGACGTTCGACGGGTCGAGGATGAGCTCGCCTCGTGCAGGATCCGTGATGCGCACACCGTGCACCTCGAGCAGGCCGCGGACGACCTTGACGTCGGAGATGTCCGGGACGTCCTTGAGGATCGACGGGGTGTCACCGAGCAGGGACGCCACCATCGCCTTGGTCGCGAGGTTCTTCGCGCCGCGGACCTCGATGCGTCCCACGAGCGGCTTGCCGCCCCGGATGACGATCTCGTCCGACTTCAGGCCGACGCGGGCCCCTGCTGCTGCTGCGTCCTGTACGAGGGAGTTCACTACTTCACCGGCAATGTCTTCGGCCGCCATCTGGAGCGGCGGGATTCGAACTCCGTGATCGAGGACTCGTCACGGAGGGTGAGCCCGATGTCGTCGAGCCCTTCCATCAACCGCCAACGAGTGTAAGCGTCGATCTCGAAGGGCACGTCCACCGCGCCGAGCGACACGCGCTGCGCGACGAGGTCGACGGTCGCCTCGATCCCCGGGTTCGCCGCGATCTCGGCCCAGAGCCGCTCGACTTCCGGTTCGGTCACGATCGCGGTGACCAGGCCCTGCTTGCCCGCGTTGCCTTTGAAGATGTCCGCGAAACGGGGTGAGACGACGACGCGGAACCCGAAGTCGCGGAGCGCCCAGACGGCGTGCTCGCGCGAGGAACCGGTGCCGAAGTCCGGCCCGGCGACGAGCACCTGCGCGCCCTGGAACACGGGCTGGTTGAGCACGAACTCGGGGTCCTGGCGCCACCCGGCGAACAGGGCGTCCTCGAAGCCGGTCTTCGTGACGCGCTTGAGGTACACCGCGGGGATGATCTGGTCGGTGTCGACGTTCGAGCGCTGCAGCGGGGCGGCGATCCCCGTGACGGTGGTGATCTTGTCCATCAGTTGGCCCCTTCGGTGCTGTTCACGACGTCGTTCAGTTCGTCGTCGGTGGCGAGGTCCCACGGGCTGGAGAGCGTGCCGCGGACGGCGGTCGCGGCCGCGACGAGCGGCGACACCAGGTGGGTGCGCCCGCCCTTGCCCTGGCGGCCCTCGAAGTTCCGGTTCGAGGTGCTCGCGCAGCGCTCCCCCGGTGCGAGCTGGTCGGGGTTCATGCCGAGGCACATCGAGCAGCCGGCGAACCGCCACTCGGCGCCGAAGTCCGTGAAGACCTGGTCGAGCCCCTCCGCCTCGGCCTCGAGCCGGACCCGGGCGGACCCCGGCACGACCATCACGCGGACACCGGGTGCCTTCGACCGGCCCTTGATGATCGACGCGAAGGCCCGGAGGTCCTCGATGCGGGAGTTCGTGCAGGAGCCCATGAACACCGCGTCGACCGCGATGTCCTTCATCGGCGTTCCGGCCTGCAGGTCCATGTACTCCAGCGCGCGCTGCGCCGCGGCCTGGTCGTTCGGGTCGCTGTAGCTCGCGGGGTCCGGCACCGACTCGGACAGGGACACGCCCTGGCCGGGGTTCGTGCCCCACGTGACGAACGGCTCGAGGGCGTCGGCGTCGATGAACACCTCGGCGTCGAACACGGCGTCGTCGTCGGTCGCGAGCGTGTCCCAGTACGCGACGGCGTCGTCCCAGTCCTGGCCGGTCGGCGCGTGATCACGGCCCTGCACGTAGTCGTAGGTCGTCTGGTCGGGGGCGACCATGCCGGCGCGGGCCCCGGCCTCGATCGACATGTTGCAGATCGTCATGCGGCCCTCCATCGAGAGCGCCCGGATCGCGGAGCCGCGGTACTCGAGCACGTAGCCCTGCCCGCCGCCGGTGCCGATCTGGGCGATGACCGCCAGGATGATGTCCTTCGCCGTGACGCCGGGGCGCAGCGTGCCCTCGACCGTGATCGCCATCGTCTTGAAGGGCTTCAGCGGCAGGGTCTGCGTGGCGAGGACGTGCTCGACCTCGGACGTGCCGATGCCGAACGCCATCGCGCCGAACGCGCCGTGGGTGCTCGTGTGCGAGTCGCCGCAAACGACCGTGATGCCCGGCATGGTCAGGCCGAGCTGCGGACCGACCACGTGGACGATCCCCTGCTCCTTGTCGCCCAGCGAGTGCAGGCGGACCCCGAACTCGGCGCAGTTGCGGCGCAGGGTCTCGATCTGGGTGCGGCTCGTCGGGTCTGCGATGGGCCGGTCGATCGCGAGGGTCGGGGTGTTGTGGTCCTCGGTCGCGATGGTCAGGTCGAGGCGGCGCACGGGGCGGCCGGCCTGACGCAGGCCGTCGAACGCCTGGGGGCTCGTGACCTCGTGCACGAGGTGGAGGTCGATGTAGAGGAGGTCCGGGTTCCCGTCCTCGCCCTTGACCACGACGTGGTCGTCCCACACCTTCTCGGCGAGCGTCTTTCCCATCGGCCCGGCCCTTCCTCGTTGACGTCGATGCGCCGCGTGCGCGGCTCGGTCCGGCAAGACTAGCAGGTTGGTATACCAACTTGCGTGCCCAGGGCGGGACGGCCTGGAGGCACGGGGCGGGGCCGCCACGATCCTCCCGTCCGGTGGTGGGTCGCGTCGCGCGCCGGGGCGGGCCGAGCACCCGCGGTCCCGGACGACACCTGTCGCGGTGGGATGATGGGGAGGACATGACGACACCTGCGCACTCGACCCGGACCACCAACCTCGAGGGCGCAGCCCGCGCCGCGATCGCCGGCGGCGCCCCGCTCGCCCTGCTCATCGCGCTCGGGATGCCCGGGTACGCGGCGTTCGCGATGTTCGCCGGGTTCACCGCGATCTTCGGCGCGACCGAGCCGTACCGACAGCGGATGGTGACCACCGGCATCGCGGGGTTGCTGCAGGCCGCGTGCATGGCCGCCGGCATCGCGGTGTCGATGTCCGGCGCGCCGCTGTGGTTGCAGGGCACCGGGCTCGTCGTGGTGCTCGTCGTCGCGGTGTGCACCCTCAGCACGCTGCAGACGATCCCGGCCCAGCCGATCTTCCCGGTGTTCGCGTTCTGCGTGTCGGCCCTCGTCCCGGTGCGCCCGGCGGACCTGCCGCTCGTCGCGACGATCATCGTCGGCTCGGTCGTGTGGGCGTGGCTCGTGGCGATGTCAGGGGCGGTCATCCGGCTCGTGCTGCACCCGCGCGCACCGCACGTGTTCCGTCCGATCGCGCCGCACAAGCACCGGTCGTTCGCGGTCCTGCGGACGCCGGCACTGTGGGAGACCGTCGGGCTGAACGTCGTCGGGGCGCTCGTCGCGGGGGCGGTCGCGGAGTCGGTCCCGGCCCTCGGGCACCCGTACTGGGCGGTCGTCGCCGTGGTGTCGACCCTGCCCGCGATCCGGCAGCGGCACACCGTCCGGCGCGCGTCCCAGCGCGTCATCGGCACGATCGGCGGGACCGTGGTCGCCGTCGGGATCCTGCTCCTGGAGCCCTCGGCGTGGTGGATCGTCGTGATCGCGGTCGTCGGGCAGTTCTTCGCCGAGATCTTCGTCGCGCGGCACTACGCCGTGACGCTGCTGTTCCTCACGCCGCTCGCGCTCGCGGTGTCGTGGCTGAGCCTGCCCGAGGCGCCGGAGCTCCTCGCGCTCGACCGGATCGCGCAGACGACGCTCGGCGCCGTGGTGAGCGTGGCGCTCCTCGTGGTCGGGCGGCTGATCGAGCGTCGGCGGGGCCGGGCGCTCGGCGCGACGGGCGCGATCCGCACGGTCTGAGCCGCGGGGCGGGTGGTCTGCTCGGCCGATCCGCGCGTCGGAGGCTGTTCCGCGCGAAGGAGGACGATCTGCGCATGGAAGGCCGTTCGTTCCGGCTGTCCACGCGCGGATCGTCCTCCGATCGCACGTGCGATGGGACGTTCCGCCCCCGGGATCAGTCGCGCGGTGCGATGTTCCAGGAGTCGATCACCGGGCGGCCGTGCTCGTAGCCGAGCGAGCTCACCGTGGCCGTGCCGAGCTTCAGCACGGCACCGTCCTGCGGCGCGAGGCGGATCCAGGCGGCACCGAGGGCGCGCAGGACGTGCCCGTGGGCGACCACGATCGCGTCGTCCCCCTCGGCGAGGACCGGGCGCACCCGGTTCAGCACGCGCTCGACGCGGACGCGGACCTCGGCGGCGTTCTCCCCCGGGGTGTCGCCCGCGGGGACGCCGTCGGTCCAGAGGTCCCAGGGTCCGTGCCGCTTGACCTTGATCTGCGGGGTGGTCAAGCCCTCGTACGCGCCGTAGTCCCACTCGTACAGGTCCTCGTCGAGCTCCGGGTCGACACCGACGAGCCGCGCGGTCTCGCGGGCGCGTTCGAGCGGGCTCGACAGCGCGAGCGCGAACGTCCGGTCCGCCAGGTAGCGTCCGGCGCGCTTCGCCTGCTCGATGCCGTTCTCGGTGAGCGGGATGTCGGTGCGGCCGGTGTGCTGACCGCTCTTCGACCACTCCGTCTCTCCGTGGCGGACGAGGACGAGTTCGCCGGGGCGTTCCGAGGTCATGTGTTCCTTCCGAGGTACAGGCCGAGCGCAGCCGCGCCGACCGAGACGACGAGCATCCCGAGGCCGTTGAGCACGGCGGGCCCGGGCTTCCCGGACCGGAACAGCTGCACGGTCTCGACACTCGCCGTCGAGAACGTCGTGTACCCGCCCATCATGCCCGTCCCGAGGACCGCGACCAGCGGCAGGCCGAGCGTGCCCGCCTCGCCGAGCCCGGTCACGACCCCGAGCACGAGCGATCCGGTGACGTTGATGAGCATCGTGCCGACCGGGAACCACCCCAGCGCGGCCCGTGCCACCCGCGCCTTCACGGTGCCGTCGAGTGCGAAGCGGAGCGCGGAGCCCAGGCCGCCGCCGAGCGAGACGACGAGGAGTTCGAGGGGGCTCACCGGGCGTCCTCCGTCCGGGCGCGGCGCGAGCGGCGGGCCCCGGCGAGCCACGCACCCGCGGCCGCGGCCACCACCCCGAGCGCGACCGACAGCAGCGCGTACCCGGTGCCCGCGCCCCACCGGCCGACGTCGAGGAGCTTCGCGGTGTCGTCGGCGAGCGTCGAGTACGTCGTGAAGCCGCCGAGGACACCCGTGCCGACGAACAGGCGGACGGTGCGGCGCGCACCGACGTCGGGGCCGCGGTGCGCGAGCGACTCGAGCAGCGCGCCCAGGCAGAGCGCCCCGACGACGTTGATCGCGAGGATCGTCCAGCTCAGGCCGTCGACCGCGGGCAGGGCCGCGGCGAGCGCCGCACGGGCACCGGTGCCGATCGCGCCGCCGAGGGCGACGAGCACGAGGTACCGCCAGCGGCGGTGCGGGGGGCGGTCGGTCGCGGTCGTCATGGGTCTCCTGTCACCGAGCACGCGGCATCGCACACGTGCACTCATCTCGGAACAGGGACCGTTGGCGGCTCAGCCGCGGTTGGGTCCGGCAGGCCCCACTGCCGGGTCTGACGACATCCCGACGATACCGCTTCCGTCCCGGACCGCGGCGACGCCCTCGACCTCGACGAGCTGGTCGTCGTAGCCCAGGGCGGTGACACCCATCAGGGTGCTCGGCACGTCGTGGTCGCCCATCGCCGCCCGGACCACCTGCCACGCGGCGACGAGGTCCTCCTGCCGCGAGGACGCCACGAGCACCCGCGTGTGGAGCAGGTCACCGAGTCCCGCTCCCGCCGCGGCGAGCGCCGTCTCGAGGTTGGCCATGCACCGGGCGGCCTGGCCGCGGTGGTCCCCGACCGCCACGGTCCGACCCTGCTCGTCGAGCGGGCACGCCCCGGCCGCGAACACCAGGCGGGCGTCGGCGGGTGCGGTCGCCGCGTACGCGTACTCGGCGACGTCACTGAGTCGGTCGGATCGGACGAGCTGGACGACACCGGTCATGGCCACAGCCTGGCAGAGCCGCGCCGGGCCGGCGCGACGGCACGACCCGGCGCAGCACGGCGCGGCCCGGCGCCGCCCGCGCTCAGCGCCCGATCGGGTTCGGCATCCGCCCCGCCCGGATGAGCGACTCCGTCTGCGCGGACAGGTCCACCATCTGCAGGGTGTTCCGCAGCTGGAGCCGGTTCAGGCACGAGTGCTCGAAGTCCGGCGCACGCAGGTCGAGCGGTCGCGCACGGCCCACGACGGCGTCGTCCACGCACGCGCCGACCAACCGCCAGAACGTCGCACCGGACAGGACCCCGTCCTCGTCGAGGATCGCGGCGAGGTACCGGAGCACCCCGTCGAACACGTCGGTGAACACGCCGAGGGCCGCCTCGGCGTCGTCGACCGGGTGCACGATCCGCTCGGTGCCGACCGGGACGGCGACGTCGCCGACGACCACCACCTCTTCCCCGATGTCCTTCATGAACACCCGGGAGACCACGCCGTCGCGCAGCACGAGCACGAGGTTCTCGCCGTGCGGCATGAAGAGCAGCTGGTGCTCGGTGAGGCAGTGCACGACGGGTCGGAGGTACGCGTCGAGGTACCGGCGCACCCAGTCCGCGGCGTCGAGGCCCGACTGTGTGATGAGGGCAGCGGCCACCGAGCGACCGCGCGCGTCCCGGTGCAGCAGGGCGGCCATGGTGATCGGCCGCTCCCCCGGTCCCAGCCGCGGCACGGGGCTCTCCCGCCAGAGCGCGGCGAGCATCTTCCGCTGTGGTGACGCCACGTCGACGCGGTGGTGCGCGTCCCCGGTGTACCCGATGGCGGCGTGCTCGCGGAGCACGCCGAAGCCGGCGTCGGCGAGCACGGGGTCGGCGTCGACGAGTCCGGCGACCCAGTCGTTCACGGCGGGGGTCGTCCGCATGTACGCGGGGGACATGCCGCGGAGGAACCCCATGTTCTGCACGGCGAGCGCCGTCTTGACGTACGAGCGCGCGGGACGGCTCCGGTTGAACGCCGTGCGGATCGACTGCTGCGGCTGGTGCTCGTCGGGTCCCTCGCCGAGGTCGACGAGGTCCTGCCGGCCGAGGTCGGGCGCGAAGGTCACGGCGATCCGGTGCTGCCACTGCCACGGGTGCACCGGGAACCAGGTGTACCCGTCGGGGTCGAGGCCACGGCGCTCGAGCGTCGCCTGGAAGCCTGCGACGGTCGCCGCGTCGAGCTCGGCGGCCCAGTGGTCGTGCTCGGTGCGGTCCGCGGCGAGCGCCAGGTGCGTGTGCTCCCGCCGTGCGGCGAGCCACCGGTAGCGGAAGCGGGCGCCCGCCTCCGGGGCGTGGGCGTGGTACTCGTCGAGCCCGAACCCGATCCGCCCGTTCGCGGCGACGAAGGCCGGGTGCCCCTCGGTCATCGCGGCCTCGGCGTCCTGGAACGACGCGACGACGTCGCCGTCCGTCCGCCCGCGCGCCAGCTGCGCCGCGGACGGCCCACCTCGCCGGTGCTTCGCCGCCGCGCTCGCCAGCGTCGACGCGATCTCGTCCAGGTAGGTGCCGAGCATCGAGTCCGGGATCCCGAGCACGTCCCGCAGGTCGAGCACGAGCTCCTGCGCACTGAGCGGCGCGGGGACGCCGTCACGCGTCCGGGTCAGCGAGTCCTCGTCGAGCACCCAGTGCTCGAGCGTGTGCACCCGCGCCCGGAACCGGTAGGTCGAGTCCCCCGCGTCGAGCGCCCACCCGTCACCGTCCACACGCGGCGCGGTCAACCGCTCATGGGTGAACTCGGCGATCGCCTTCGCGACGAGGTGCCGTTCCGCGGGCTCCAGGTGCTCCGGCCGCAGGTGCGCCGCCGGCCCGCCGTCGTCCGGCACCCCGATGCGCGCGGTGTCGAGCACCGAGAGGAGCGCCCGCTTGCCGTCGACGTCCACCACACGGAGCGCTCGGAACCCGACCTCGGCGTTCTTCCGCTGCACGGCCGTGTTCCGCACGTCCGGCTCGACGACGACACGGCGCGCGCCGAGCACGTCGCGGCAGTGCTCGACGACCGCTCGCATCACCGCGCTCGTCAGGCCGTGCACCCGTCCCTCGGCGGGCGGCGGTGCGACGAGCAGGTGCATGCCGACGTCGCCCGGCTCGGCGTCCCACACGTCGGTGAGCAGCACGACGGCCGGGTCGTACGTCTCGGCGTAGGCGATCGGCGCGCCGTCGCGGCGGAGCAGCCACCCCGCCTGCGCCGGGTCGTCGCGCACCGCCGTCAGGTACGTCCGGACCGCGTCCACGTCGCGGTCCGCCATCCCCCACCAGGACGACGCGGGCTCCGCCAGCCAGGACCCCAGCAGGGCGGCGTCCCGTCCCGGGTCCACGGGTTCGACGGACAGGAGGCTCGTGGCTGCGCGCGCCAGGTCGCGCTCGGCCGTGCGGGCGCTCATGCGCGCACCCCCGCGGCCTCCGGGAGGCGCGTGGTGGCGGCGCTCGCCGCCACCGGCGACGCTCCGGGAGCCGGCCGCCCGCCGGGCAGGCCGAACTCCTGGAAGGCGATCCGATCCTCCAGGCCGTACACGGCGCGCCCCGTGACGGACCGGATGATCGACGCGTTCCGCCACGCGCCCATCCCGAGGTCGGGCGCGGTCAGGCCGTGCGTGTGCTCCTCGGCGTTCTGCACCCAGATGCGGCCGCCCAGGGTGTCGACGTGCAGGTCGCGGGCGACCGCGAACCGGCCGCGCTCGTCGCGGGCGACGAGGTGCTCGACAGGGGCGAGGAAGTGGGGCGTGCGGGGGCGGTACCCGGTCGCGAGGACGAGCCGGGCGACCTCGTGCGTCGCCTCGGTGCCGAGCTGCGCGTGCCGGAGCGTCAGGCGGAAGCGGTCGCGGTCGGGCAGCCACTCTGCCGCGACCACGCTCGTGTCCGTGCGGAGCGTCGTGGGGACGGGTCCGTGGGCGCTGATCCGGTAGAGCGTGTCGTAGATCGTGTCGACGAGGTCGGCGCTGATGCCCTTGTACAGCCCGCGCTGCTCGCGACCGAGACGGTCGCGCACGTCGGGCGGCAGCGCGTGGAAGTGGTCGGTGTACTCCGGGCTCGTCATCTCGAGGGTGAGCTTGGTGTCCTCCATCGGGAAGAACCGGGGCGAGCGGGTGATCCAGTCGAGGCGGTACCCGCCGTCGCGGATGCCCTCGAGCAGGTCGCGGTAGACCTCGGCGGCGGACTGCCCGCTGCCGACGACGGCGATCGAGTCGGCGCGGCGCAGGTCCTCGCGGGCGGGCAGGTAGCCGGCGGAGTGCACGACGGGGCCGCCCAGGTCGCGGAGGGCTTCGGGAACCGCCGGCTCGGTGCCGATGCCCGTGACGACGTGGCGGGCGCGGTAGGTCTCGGGCCCGGTCGGGGTCTCGGCGTGCACCGTGAACAGGTCGGTCTCGAGGTCGTGCTCGACGGCGACGACCCGGCGGCCCCAGCGGAGGGTCTCGAGCTGGTCGGCGGCCCACCGGCAGTAGGCGTCGTACTCGCTGCGCAGGGGGTGGAAGTCCTCGCGGATGTAGAACGGGTAGAGCCGCCCGGTCCGTTTGAGCCAGGCGAGGAACGAGTACGGCGAGGTCGGGTCGGCCATCGTCACGAGGTCGGCGAGGAACGGCACCTGGATCGTGGCGTCGTCGAGCATCATGCCGTGGTGCCAGGCGAAGCCGTCGGCCTGGTCGAGGAACACGGCGTCGAGGTCGGCGATCGGGTCCGTCAGGCAGGCGAGGCCGAGGTTGAAGGGGCCGATGCCGACGCCGACGAGGTCGTGGACGGTGCCCGTGGTCGGGGTCGGGGTCGGGGTCGGGGTCGGGGTCATCGGTTCGCTCCCGTCGGCTCAGTGGTGCGGAGGTGGTTCGTCGTCGTCGCGGTGCGCTCCGCGTGCAGGCGCTCCGCGGTCGCGACCACGTGGTCGAGCGCCGCGACGACCTGCTCGGCGCTCGTCCCGGGGTCGAGCAGCGTGAGCTTGTTGCACGGCCGACCGTCGACCACGGTCTTCGCGACGAGCACCCGCCCCTCGGCGAGCAGTGCGGCGCGCAGGGGTGCGACGAGGACGTCCGCATCGGCGTCGACGACCCCGTCCGGCTGCCAGCGGAACAGCACCGTGCTCAGCTGGGTCGGCGCGACGAGCACCAGGTCCGGGTGCGCACCCACGTGCTCGTGCACCTGCTCGGTCACGTCGAGCACGGTGTCGAACGCCCGGCCGATCGCGGTCGCACCGCTCGCCCGCAGCGTCGCCCAGAGCTTGAGCGCGTCGAAGCGCCGGGTCGTCTGGAGCGACTTGTCGACCTGGTTCGGTTCGTCGGCGTCCTCGGGGTTCAGGTAGTCGGCGTGCCAGGCCGCACGGCCCAGGTCGGCCGGGTCCCGCAGGAGCAGCGCGCTCGAGGACACCGGCTGGAAGAACGACTTGTGGAAGTCCGCGGTGACGCTCCGCGCCCGTTCGATCCCGTCGAGCAGGTGCCGGCGCGTCGGGGACACGAGCAGTCCGCACCCGTACGCGGCGTCGACGTGCAGCCAGACGTCCTCGAGGTCGCACACGTCCGCGATCGGCTCGAGCGGGTCGATGCACCCGCGGTCGGTCGTCCCGGCGGTGGCGACGACGGCCATCGGCGTGCGGCCCTCGCGGCGGGCGTCCGCGACGGCGTGGGCCAGGGCGTCGGGGCGCATGCGGCCGGCGGCGTCGGCCGCGACGTCGACGACGGCGTGCTCGGGGAGCCCGAGGACCATCGCCGACTTGCGGACGCTGAAGTGGCTCGACGCGGTGGCGAACACGACCAGGTCGTCGAGCGCCGGACGGCGACCGGCCCGGCCCGTCCGGCTCGTGGCGGCCTGCCGTGCGAGCAGCAGGGCGTGCAGGTTCGACTGGGTCCCGCCGGAGGTGAAGATCCCGTCCCCGTCCGCGAAGCCGATCGTCCCGGCGGCCCAGCGGACCACGCGCCGTTCGATGTCGGTGCCGATGCGCGACTGGTCCCAGGTGTCGACCGAGGGGTTCACGGCCGCGAGCACCGTCTCCGCGGCGACGGCGGGCACCGCCACCGGGCAGTTCAGGTGCGCGAGGGAGCCGGGGTGGTGGAACCAGACCGCCTCGGCGCAGAAGAGCGTGTCGACCTCCGCGACGGCGGCCTCGGCGGTCCCGAGCGGGCGGTCGAGGTCGATCGCGGCGACCCGGTCCCGGAGCACGGCGGCCGGGGTGTCGGTGGTCGGCGCGGTGACCGACGCGAAGCGGTCCGCGGTCCGGTCGACGGCGGTGTGGACGACGGCCCGGTAGCGGTCGGCCCGGGCGGTGTCGAGGATCTCGAGCTGTGGTTCGGAGCTGTTCACGTTAGGGAAGGCTATCCTTACTTTCAGCGGTCGGGTACCCGCGGACGGGGGAAGAACGGTCGTTCTGGTGGGACTGTCCCCCGGAACAGGCGACACACCCGCCGGGTTATCGTCGGACCGTGCCCGCTGCCCCCGCCACCGCGTCGGTCGCCGTCGTCGGGGCCGGGCAGGCCGGACTGTCCGCCGCGCACCACCTCGTCCGCCGCGGGTTCGTCCCGGACGGCGACCCGGCGGGACGGACCGTCGTCGTGCTCGACGCGAACCCGCGGCCGGGCGGGGCGTGGCAGCACCGCTGGGAGTCGCTCCGGATGCGCACCGTGAACGGCATCTTCGACCTGCCCGGCATGCCCGTGCCACCGATCGACCTCGAGGAGCCGAGCCGCACGGCAGTCCCCCGGTACTTTGCGGCGTACGAGGAGCACGAGCACCTGCCGGTCCACCGCCCGGTGCACGTCCGCGCCGTCCGGTCCCTCGGGGCGACGACCACGGCGCCGCTGCACGTCGAGACGGACCGCGGCGACTGGCAGGTCCGTGCGGTCGTGAACGCCACCGGCACCTGGGACACCCCGGTCGTCCCGGACGTGCCCGGTGCCGAGCGGTTCACCGGCGAGCAGCTGCACAGCCGGGACTACGTCGACGCCGAGCACTTCCGCGGCCGGCGCGTCGCGGTCGTCGGTGGCGGGATCTCGGCCGTGCAGCTCCTCGAGGAGGTCAGCCGGGTGACCGACACCGTCTGGTACACCCGCCGCGAGCCGGTGTTCCTGCCGGGCGACTTCGTCCACGAGCTCGACGGGGTCGACGTCGAGCGCCGGGTCGCGGCGGACGTCATGGCCGGTCGCACCCCGGGCAGCATCGTGTCCTACACGGGCCTGATCTGGACCGACTACGCCGTGGCTGCCCGGGAGCGCGGCGTGCTCGACCGGCGGCCGATGTTCACGCGGATGGGGCCGCACGGGGTCGTCGAGCAGGACGGGTCGTCCACCTCGGTCGACGTCGTCATCTGGGCGACGGGCTACCGCGCCGACCTCGACCACCTCGCGCCGCTCGGGCTGCGCGGCCCGCTCGGCGGCATCCCGATGACCGGGACGCGGGTCACGGCGGACCCCCGTGTGCACCTGGTCGGCTACGGACCGTCGCAGTCCACGATCGGCGCGAACCGCGCGGGACGCGCGGCCGCCCGCGAGGTCGCGCGGTTCCTCGACGGCGCGCCGGTCCCGTCCGCGACGTGACCACAGGACGGGCGGGAGGCACGGCGCCAGCCCGCCCCGCGCCTCCCGTCCGTCGCCTGGTCGGGTCGCGACGCCGGACGCACGTGCACCCGCTCCCGCTCCCGCGCCCTGCGCCTGCGAGACGCCCCGAGTCCGCGGAACGCCTCCAGCGCAGCGAGACGCCCTCGGATCCGGCGGAGGCTCGCGGACTCGGCGGCGTCCGGCGCGCAGGAGGGCGCCTCAGGAGGCCACGGTGAGCGGTGGGAGCGGCCGGTCGGTGTCCGCGACCCGGGTCACCCGCGCGGCCAGCGAGCGGAGCGGCGTCGACAGGAGCAGCGCGTCGATGGCCCACCGTGCCGCGAGTCCGACCCGGCTGCGCGGGTAGGCGAACCGCACGACGCCGCTCGGGATGCCCTGCACGTCGTCGACGAGCGGACGCATCCAGTCGTCGAAGGCCGCCAGCGCCCGCTCGACCGACGCGGACGACGTGTCGTCACGGGCTGCGGTGTCGTCGAAGAGCTGGGCGGCCAGGGACGCGGCGAGGACGTAGCCGCTCGTCAGGGCGAGTGACGCCCCGCCGCCGCCCATCGGCGTGACGCACCACGCGGCGTCGCCGACCAGGGCGACACGCCCGCGCCGCCAGGACGGCATCCGGATCTGGGTCAGGCGGTCGACGTACAGGTCGTCGGTGGTGGCGAAGCCCGCGAGGACACGGTCGGTCTCCCACCCGACACCCTCGTACCGACGGGCGAGGGCCGCGACGACGGCCGATCGGTCCCGGCTGTCCACGTCGCCCAGGTCGTCCTGGTCGCCCTCGGCTGCGTACGCGAGGATCGCCCTCGTGGTGCCGTGCGGGTCCGGCCGGAGGTGCACCTGACGGCCGCCGACCGCCGTGTACCAGCGCCAGCGGTCGTCGTCGGAGGCGGTGCGCGGGATCGTGCCGAAGGCCATCGTGACGCCGAGGTCGCGGGGGTCGACGTCGTCCGGGGCGTTGAACACGAGGCTCCGCGTCGACGACCGGACGCCCTCGGCGACGACGAGCAGGTCGGCGTCGAACCGGCGTCGGGCCGAGGTCGTCACGGTGACGGCGTCGTCGCGGTCGGTCACCGAGGTGATCGTGTCGCCGTACACGACCTCGACCCCGTCGGGCAGGTCGTCGAGCAGGATGCGGGCGAAGTCGCCGCGCAGCACCTCGAGTTCGGCGGTCGCGCCGTCCGGCCCGTCGCCCGGCAGTTCGGCCCGGACCGACCCGTCCTGGGTGACGAGCACCGTGCCCGTCTCGGTCGTGTTCGCCGCGCGGACGGCGTCGACGAGGCCCATCCGCTCGAGGACCTCGTGGGCGACGCCGCGGACGTCGACGTTCTGGCCGCCGTCGCGGAACGCCGGCGCACGTTCGATCACCGTGACGTCCCAACCGGTGCGGCGCAGCCACCAGGCCGCGGACAGACCTGCGATGCTCGCTCCGGAGATCACTGCGTGTGGTGCGGACATGTCCTGCTCCTCGTGTGCTGTCGTCGGGCGACCGCTCGGTCGTCGTGCTTTACAGTGAAGCGACTTGACTGTGGAGGAACCTGGATGGACGTCGACCCGCTCGACACCGCGTGGACCGAGGTGGAGGTCGCGGTGATGCAGCGCCTGCGCGACTGGGCGGTGGCGTTCGACGAGCTGAACCGGCACCTCGGCGCCTGGGTCGACCTGACGCCGTCCGACGCCAACGCCCTCGGGCAGGTGCTCTGGGCCGAGCGGGCCGGCGAGCCGCTGTCGCCCGCCGAGCTGGCGCGGCGGATCGGGATGACCTCCGGGGCGACCTCGGTCCTGGTCGACCGGCTCGAGTCGGCAGGGCACGTCACCCGGCACCGGGAGAGCACCGACCGGCGGCGTGTGACGCTCCGGACGACCGAGACCGCACAGCGGGCGAACGCGGCGTTCCTCGGGTTCGCCGGGCAGGAGATCGCGTCGACGCTCCGCGGGTCGGCGCCGGACGAGACCCGGGCGGCGCTGGCGTTCCTCGACCGGATGACGGAGGCGGCCACGACCGCGAACGCCCGACTGGCACGGCGCGGGCGCTCCGGCGGCTGAGCGCGGCTGAGCCTCCACCTCCACGGTGGAGCAGAAGCTGTCGGGTCGGATCCGGATGTCCGACGTCTTCTGCTCAATCGACGAGCGACCGGAGACGCGCGACGCACGGGCAGCAGCGCGCAAGCAGCGCTCGGAGCTCGAAGCTCGGAGCTCCGAGCCCGGAGTCGACAGAGCCCGGCGGCGACACAGTCCGGGAACGACGGAACCCCCGCCGAGCCGGAGCTCGACGGGGGTTCGTGGTGTGTGACCCCAGCGGGATTCGAACCCGCGTTACCGCCGTGAGAGGGCGACGTACTAGGCCGCTGTACGATGGGGCCGTGGTCTCCGCGGACGGAGCACACGTGTTGTCGGACACGGAGGCAAGGCACCGAAGTGACCTGCTCTTGGTGACCCCAGCGGGATTCGAACCCGCGTTACCGCCGTGAGAGGGCGACGTACTAGGCCGCTGTACGATGGGGCCGTTCCGACAACCCGATAAGTATGGCACAGCAGCCGCGCACTGCCAAAACGAGGCGTGTCGCCCGGGTGTGCCGCGTCCGGAGCGGGCCGATCCGTGGATGGTGGGACGTGCCTCCAGGCCGGTGTCGGGTCAGACCTGCAGCACGTCGCCCGGCTGCAGCACCACGAGTTCCCCGTCGCCGAGCGCCTCGCGCTGGCGGCCCGTGTGCATCGCGAAGCCGACCGCGGAGAGCGTCGCCTCGTGGATCGGGTACGCACGGCGCGGTGCGACCGCGGCGATCCAGTCCATCATCTCGGCGACCTTGAGCCAGGGGGCGCCGACGGGTGCGGCGAGGACCTCGACCGGGACCCCCGGCACCGTGTAGGCGTCGCCCGGGTGGAACAGCCGGCCGTCCACGAGCACGCCGGTGTTGTCGACGACGGGGACGGACGCGTGGATCACGTTGTGCCGCGTGCCGTGGAAGTCGAGGGTGAAGGGGCCGACCTCGCGGTGGTCGCCGTCGGTGACCACGTCCACGGTGATCCCGGCGTCGGCGAGGACCGTGGCGACCCCGGGCGGTCCGAGGACGACCGCGTCCGGGTTGCGTGCGAGGATCCGGGCGACCTGCTCGGCCGTGACGTGGTCGGGGTGCTGGTGCGTGGCGACGACGGCCACGACCCCGGTGACCTCGACCGGCCGGCTGAACTCGCCGGGGTCGAGCACCAGGCGGGCGGCCCCGGACCGGACGACCTGGCAGGCGTGCTCGAGCTTGGTGACCTCCACGCCGGCGACCCTACGCCCGGGCGCGCCGAGCCGGGCGGGCCGGGCGGGCCGGGCGGGCCGGGCGGGCCGGGCCGGCGGCCGGGCCGGGCGGGCCTCAGCACAACCAGAAGCACACCGTGCCACGGACTTCGAC
This sequence comes from Curtobacterium citreum, assembly GCF_006715175.1. Taxonomy (NCBI): domain Bacteria; kingdom Bacillati; phylum Actinomycetota; class Actinomycetes; order Micrococcales; family Microbacteriaceae; genus Curtobacterium; species Curtobacterium citreum. The sequence goes on from NZ_VFMQ01000001.1 coordinate 2,461,314, forward strand.
GGCGCGGCGTGCTTCCGGTTGTGCGGCAGCACGCCGCACCACGGACCGGCCCGCGCGATCGCGGCGCGCCGCCGCGCCCCCGCGCCCTACCGCCGCGGGGCCGCCGTCGACGTGCGCACCACGAGCTCCGCCGGCGCCGCGGGCAGCGGACCCGCCGAGCCACCGTCGACCTCGGCGAGCACGGCCCGTGCCGCCGCGCGGCCCTGCGCCTCCGGGTCCTGCGCCACGGTGGTCAGCCCGACGACCGCGCCGTACTCGTGGCCGTCGATGCCCATCACGGAGACGTCCCCCGGGACCGAGAGCCCGGCCCGCGACGCCGCGAGCAGCACCCCGAGCGCCATCTCGTCCGAGGCGCAGAACACCGCCGTGGGACGGTCCGTCGGGTCACGGGCGAACAGGTCCGCGCCGGCTGCCACTCCCCCGGCGAACGAGAACCGTCCGTCGAGCAGCCGGTCCTCGCGGACGTCGAGGCCCCGAACGCGCATCGCGTCCGCGAACCCGTCCCGGCGCAGGTACGGCACGGCGACGTTCATGCCGTCCTCGTCCTGGCCGCCGAGGTACGCGACCTCGCGGTGGCCGAGCCCGGCGAGGTGCCCGATCGCGGTCTCGGTGACGGCGAGGTCGTCGACCCCGACGTTCCGGAGCCCGGGCGCGGGGCCCCCGATCACGATCATCGGGTGCCGGGTGAGCTCGAGCTCGGCGCGTTCGGTCTCGTCGAGCACGAGCGAGAGCAGCACGAGGCCGTCGACGCGGTGCCGGAGCATCGAGCGTCGGAACGCCCGACCCCGGTCGCCGCCGGGACCGCCGAGGTTGTAGAGCACGAGGTCGTACCCGGCGCGCCGCAGCTCCGCGTCGATCCCGCCGAGGGCCCGCACGTAGAACCAGCGGTCGATCACCGGGACGACCACGCCGACGGCCCGCTGCCGTCCCGTGGCGAGTCCGGCCGCCGCCGAGCTCGGCACGTACCCGAGCTCGTCGGCGACCCGCCGCACCTGGTCGATGGTGGCGTCCGCCACCGTCGGCATCCCCCGCAGCGCGCGGGACACGGTCGACTTGGACAGGCCCGTGACGGTCGCGATCTCCTGGATCCCCATGGGCATGCCGGGAGGCCCGTCAGCCGTCGGCGCCGTGCGTCGCGTCCGCGACGGGCCGGGTGCGGACCGCGGCCGGCGACGCCGGTGCGGACACGGACGCGGTCCGGCCCGGAGCGGCGCGGTCGACGCCGCTCCGGGAGGACCCGGGCCGGCCGCTCGCCGGTCCTGCCGCACCGATACCGTCGACGACCCCGGTCGCCGCCGCGTGCCGCCGGAGGACGGAGACCCGCCACCGGTCGAGCACCACCACGGCGAGCACGCAGACGAGCAGGGTCATCGCCCAGCCGAGCGCGGGGCGTCCGGTGACCTCGCAGAACACCGTGACGCCGAGGAACAGGACGCCGAAGGTGCCGGCGAAGCCGATCGCCTCCTCGATCCGGGCGGTGGGACGTGTGGGTCCTCGCTGTGCCATGACTCCGTCAGCCCTTCACGCCGCCGGCGGTGAGGCCGGCCACGATGCGTCGCTGGAACACGAGCACCAGGATGACGAGTGGGATCGTGACGATCGTGCCCGCCGCCATGACCGCCGTGTACGGCTCCTGGTGCGGCTGCGACCCGGCGAACGACGCGATCGCGACGGTGACCGGCTGGGTGGCGTCGGACGACAGCTGGGACGAGATGAGGTACTCGTTCCAGGACGAGATGAACGCCAGGATCGCGGTCGTGAACACGGCAGGGGCGGCGAGCGGCAGGATGATCCGCCGGAACGCCGACACCCGGGTGCACCCGTCGATGCGGGCCGCCTCCTCGAGGTCCCACGGCATCTCGCGGAAGAACGACGCGAGGGTGTAGACGGTCAGGGGCAGCACGAACGAGATGCTCGGCAGGATGAGCGCCTGGTAGGTGCCCATCCAGCCGATGTCCGTGAAGAGCTGGAACAGCGGCGAGATGAGCGCGACACCCGGGAACATCGACGCGGCGAGGATCGCGCCGGCGATGAGCGACTTGCCCTTGAACTCGAGCCGGGCCAGCGCGTACGCCGCACTCGTGCCGACGAGCAGCGCGATGATCGTGACCACACCGCCGATAAGCAGGCTGTTGAGCAGCGCACGACCGAGGTGGTTGCCGAGCGCCGTCGAGAACGCCGTCGTGTAGTTGTCGAGCGTGACGTGCGTCGGCCACGGGGTGGCGTCGAACGTGAAGCCGACGTCCCGGAAGCTCGTGACGACCATCCAGTAGAACGGCAGCAGGCACCACACGGCGATGACCACGGCCTGGATGCCGGTGCGGAGCCGCGGGCCGGTGTGCCGCTTGACCCTGACATCGCCGCGTGCGCCAGCACGTTCGGCGGGAATGTGTAGCCGGTCTGCTGCGAGCGTCACTTGAGTTCACCCTTCTGCTGGGCGGCCTGGGTCTGCACGACGTTCGCACCGAGGAACCGGACGAAGACGAACGCGACGAGGAAGATCACCAGGAACGTGATGGTGGAGAGTGCCGAGGCGGAGTTGAAGCCCTGCCGGATCTGGTCGACGACCAGGATCGACAGCGTGGTCGTCGCGTTGCCCGAGCCACCACCGCCGCCCGTGAGGATCGCCGGCAGGTCGTACATGCGCAGCGCGTCGAGCACGCGGAACAGGACGGCGACCATGAGCGCGGGCTTGATGAGCGGCAGCGTGATGTTGACGAAGCGCTGCACGGTGGAGGCGCCGTCCATCTTCCCGGCCTCGTAGACCTCCTCCGGGATGAGCTGCAGCCCGGCGAGGATGAGGAGCGCCATGAACGGCGTCGTCTTCCAGGTGTCGGCGATGATGATCGCCCAGCGGGACGCCCACTCGCTCGAGGTCCACAGGATCTGCTGCCCGAGCACGTGGTTGAGCACGCCGTTCGCGTCGAAGATGAAGTACCAGAGCTTCGCGGTGACGGCGGTCGGGATGGCCCACGGCACCAGGATCGCGGCACGGACGAAGGCGCGGCCCTTGAAGTTGCGGTTCATGATGATCGCCATCCACACGCCGATGACGGTCTCGAGCGCGACGGTCACCACGGTGAAGAAGACCGTGTTGCCCATCGACACCCAGAACTGCGAGCCGAGGTTGCCGGGCGGGCAGGTGGTGTTGCCGCACTGCTGTGCGAGCCAGTGCACGTAGTTCGTGACGCCGGCGAACCCCCCCTGCACGAACAGGCCGGTCGCCTTGTCGAGTCCGGCGTCGAGCTGGAACGACTGGATGACGGCGCTGACGACGGGGTAGCCGATGACGATCGCGAGGAGCACGATCGTCGGGCCGATCAGGTACACGGCCCACCGGCCGTGCTCGGCGTTCAGTCCGCCCTTGCGCCGCTTCGGCGGCTCCATCCCCTGTGGGTTCGGGATGGCGGCGGGGATCTCGGTTGCTGCGGACACGTGGCGGCCTCCTTGCCGGGTGTCGGGACGCATGTGGGGGCGGACGGGAGGATCGTGGCGGGACCGCCACGATCCTCCAGTCCGCTGCGGCGTCAGCCGCGGGCCACGGTCAGTTGCTGTTGCCGCTGGTCGCGGTCTTGAGCGCGGCCTGCATGTCCTTGACGGCCTCGTCGACGCTCTTCGAGCCCTTGAGCGCGGCGTAGGAGTTGTCCTGGATCGCCTTCGTCACGGCTGGGTAGAACGGCGTCACCGGACGCGGCTCGGCCGACTCGATCGACTTCAGCAGGGTGGGCAGGTACGGCAGCTTCGACGTGAGCTCGGAGTCGGTGTACAGGTCACCGACGACCGGGGCCAGCGAGCCCTGCGTCGCGAAGAACTTCTGCGTCTCGTTCGACTCCAGGAACTCGAGGAAGTCGTGCGCGGTCGCCTTGTGCTTCGAGTACACGCTGATCGCGGCGTTGTGCCCGCCGAGCGTCGAGGCGCCCGTACCGTCCTTGCCGGGGATCGGCGCGATGCCGAACGTGTCCTTCACCGTGCTCGACCCGTCGGTCTTCGCGAGGTTGTAGACGTACGGCCAGTTGCGCAGGAAGAGCAGCTTGCCGCTCTCGAACGCGGTGCGGCCCTGCTCCTCCTGGTAGGTGATCGCCTCGGCCGGGATGTTCCCGTCCTTGAACGCGTCGACCAGGTTCTGCAGACCGGCCTTCGCATCGGCCGTGTCGACGTCGGGCGAGCCGCTCTTGTTCAGGACCGAACCACCGGAGCCGTTGATCGCCTCGGAGGCGTTCACGGTCAGGCCCTCGTACTTCGCGAACTGACCGGCGTAGCAGCCGATGCCGGCCTGCTTGGCGATGTCGCAGTCCTTCATCATCTCGGCCCACGTGGTCGGGGGCGTCTTGACGAGGTCCTTGCGGTAGTAGAGCAGCGCACCGTCGGAGGTCTGCGGTGCGGCGTAGAGCGTGTCGTTGTACGTCGCGGTCTTCACCGTGGACGGCAGGAGCTTCGAGGTGTCGATCTTCATCTTGCCGGTGAGCGGGGTCAACCAGCCCTTCGCGGCGAACTCCGCGGTCCAGACGACGTCGACGTCGACCACGTCGTAGTTCGCGTCCTTGGCCTGGAAGTGCTGCACGAGGTCGTCGTGCTGCTGGTCGGCCTGGTCGGACTGTTCCTTGAACGTGACCTTCTCGTCCGGGTGGGCGGCGTTCCACTTCTCGATCAGCGGGCGGACCACGTTCGAGTTGTCCTTGCCCTGCACGTACGTGATCGGTCCCCGGCTGTCCTGGCCGTTCGAGGCGTCGTTCGAGCTGGCCGAGCCGCCGGACGAGCAGCCGGTGAGCACGAGGCCGATGACGGCGACCCCGGCGACGGATGCGAAGCGCACCTTGGCGCGAGATTTCTGCACAGCGTTGTCTCCTCATCGAGATCACCAGGGGGCGTCGATCGGGTGCGACGTCGCGGCCTGGAGCAGGCGGCGCTGCCTGCTGGAGGAGGAAGCTACGCCCATCCAGAAGATCTTCGCAACCGGTTGCAAAAGGATCGTGACCTGCCTGTGATCTCCACCCGGTGGACGGTTTTCCCTGGTGAGCGCTCACTTCCCCGGCGTTGCGGGATACGAGACCTTCGATCTGCGGAACCACGCAGGAACCGCGTGGGAACCCCGCCACGACGCTCATCGAGCATTGTCCGTCTCCCGCACTGCTCGGTACCGTCCGGTCATGGCCCTGCTCACGCCCGTGTCGACCCCCGGTCCCCGACGGGTGGTCCGTGTGGACCTGGACGCCCCGCTCCCGGAACTCGTCGCCGACGACCGTCGGGCGACCGCGCTCGTGGTCGGGTACCGCGACGGCCACCCCGTGACGACGCTCGACGTCACACTGACCGACGACCCGGCCGACGCCGAGCGGGCGATCGCAGCACTCATCGGCGAGCCAGCCGGCTGGTCGGACGGCCTGCACGCCGGCTCGCCCGTCGCTCGGACGGGTGCGCCGACCACCGGCACGTCCGCGGTGCCGGACACCGCACTGCCGTCCGTCTCCGTCGTGGTCTCGACGATCGTGACGCGCCTGGCCGACATCGCGCGGCTGCTCGACCACCTCGCGGCACTCGACTACCCGTCCTACGAGGTCGTCGTCGTCGACAACCGCGTCGCGGTCCCCGCCGAGGACCCGCTCCCCGGACTGCTCGCCGGGCACGACGTGCGACTCGTCGTCGAGCGTCGCCCGGGCTGTTCCGCCGGACGGAACGCCGGGGTCGCGGCGGCCACGGGCGAGGTCGTCGCCTTCACGGACGACGACGTCCGCGTCGACCCGCGGTGGCTCCGGATGATCGGTACCCGGTTCGTCCAGGAACCCGAGCTGGACGCGGTCACGGGCATGATCCTGCCGGCCGAGCTCGAGACCCCCGCGCAGATCTGGTACGAGGCGTACTACGGCGGGTTCAGCGGCGAGCGCACCTTCGACCCACTGACCCTGGTGCCCGAGGACGCTCCCGGGGCCCTGCGGCACGCACGGGTCTCCGCCGTGGCGGCCGACGGCTCTGTCCGTCGGCGGTTCCCGGTGTACGGCGTGGGCGGGTACGGTGCCGGAGCGAACTGGGCGGTGCGTCGGAGCGTGTTCGACCGCGTCGGCGGGTTCGACCCGGTGCTCGGTGCCGGCGTCCCCGCACGTGGCGGCGAGGACCTCGCGATGTTCATCGACGTCCTGTGGCGCGGTGGGCGGATCGGCGTCGAGCCGCGCGCGGTCGTGCACCACCGGCACCGGCCGGACCTGGCCGGACTGCACGGGCAGCTGCACGCGAACGGGGTGGGCTTCACGGCGCTGCTCTGCGCACTCGTGTCGGCGGACCGTCGGCACCTGGCGGCCCTGGTGCGGCTCGCTCCCCCGGCGGCCCGGGCGATGGCCGGCCGGGTGCTCAGCCGACTCGTCCGACGTGGGAGCGCCACGGCGACGACCGTGACCCCGTCGGCGGTGCCCCCGACGCGCGTGCCGCGGTCCCTGGCGTTCCACGAGCTCCGGGGCTTCCCCGCGGGACCGGCCGCGTGGCTGCGCAGCCGGCGAGCCTGGCGCGAGGTCGAGCGGACGCACACCGGCGCCTGACGCGCGCGGGGCGCCCCGGCGCCCCGCGCCGGGACGGCCCGCGCCGCCCGCCGCCCGCCGCGCTCGGCTGCGTCGAACCAGCGATGCGACGTCGAACCAGTGCCTCTCCCTGGTTCGACGTCGCATCCGTGGTTCGACCCGCGCCACGACGGCCCGCGCCACGACGGCCCGCGGCGGGACGGCCCGCGCGACGACCCCGCGCGCGAGCGTCCCGGGTCAGCACCGAGCGCGCCGCGACACGAGGTACCGCCACGGCCCGCCGAGCGCCGCGGTCAGCTCGATCCGCCGCAACCCGACCGTCGCCGCACGGAGCTCCTCGTCGGCCGCCCACGCGCCGGACCGTGCCGTCCCCGGTGCATCCGCACCCACCGCGCCAGGAGCACCGGCCGACCGCGCACCGTCGTCCTGCCCGAGCGACCCGAGCCGCCGCAGCGCCGGGACCGCACGCCGCACCACGGCGAGCGCCGTCCGCGGGTCGAGCACGAGCTTCGTGACCCACGCGCCGAGCCCGGCGCCGTAGCCGACCGCCTGGGCGCGCAGCGCCGCCGGCTCCGAGCGGTGCCGGTGCCACACCACGGCCGAGGGCTCGACCGCGAGCGCCGCACCCGAGGACAGCACCCGGACGAACACGTCCAGGTCCTCGCCGCCCTTCGTCGGCGTCCCCACGCCGAGGGCGTCGTCGAACCCGCCGAGCGCGACCGCGGCCGAGCGCCGGAGGGACACGTTCGCCCCGGTGCCGAACGCCCCGACCGAGAACGGGAAGAGCGGCAGGTCGGCGGGCGGCTCAGCGGCCCGGAAGACCCGGCGCCGGGTGTTCCGTGCCCAGGTCACGCGTTCGTCGAACCACCGCTGCGTGGGCGTCCGGAGCTCCGCGCTCGGCACGAGCCCCGTCACGCACGCGACGTCCGCGTCGCGCGCGAACGCGCCCGCGACGGCCGTCACCCAGTCGGGGTCGACGACGACGTCGTCGTCGGTGAACGCGACCACCTCGCCCGTGGCGACAGCGAGCCCGGCGTTCCGTGCCCGCGCGACGCCAGGCCGTGCCTCCAGGACGTAGGTGACACGAGGATCCGCGATCGAGGCGACCACGTCCCGCGTCGCCGACGTGGTCGGCGCGCTGTCCGCGACGACCACCTCGAGGTCGGGCCACGTCGACGCGAGGACGGACCGCAGGCAGGTCCGCAGGTCCTCCGGCCGGTCGCGGGTCCCGATCACGACGGAGACGCGCCCCACGGGTGCGGGGCCGGTGTCGGCCGGGAGGATCGTGGCCGGCAGCGCGCGCAGCGCCCGTCCCAGCTCGGCCGGGTCCAGGTCCCCGTCCGGGGTGACGGACACATCGACGGAGCCGGCGATCTCGAGCCCGTCGCGGACGAGCAGGCGGGCGCGACGGAAGCCGTCGGCTCCAGCGAGCGCGACCGTCGTCGCGGCGAGCGCCGTCGGTCGGTCGACGGCGCCGACCCAGGCGGCTCCGGCCCACGTCGGTTCGTCGGCGCGCGGCAGCGCAGGGCGGAGCGTCAGGACGCTGCTGGCGATCGGGCTGGTCCGGCTCGGGGTCACGTCCCGATGCTCGGCAGCCGGCCGGGACGGGTCAAGCGACCCGGGCGACGGTTGCGGCGACGGTCGCCGAGCCGTGCGGTTTGCCGCGACCGGACCGCTCGCGCCCCGTAGGATCGCGGGTGACGCACCGGCCGACCCGAGCCGGGCACGAGGAGGACCCATGCCGGCCGGATCCGACACGGACCCCTGCGTCTGCGGGCACCCGCGTGCCGCGCACGAGCACTACCGCTCGGGCACGGACTGCGCGCTCTGCGACTGTCCGAGGTTCCGCCTGCGGCGCTGACCGACGACTGCGGCTGCGCTGGCGCCGTTGCCGGCGCCTGCGTCGTGCGCCTGTGTCGGCGCCTGCGGGAAACCGCCGCTTCCCCGCAGGGGGCCCGGGACCGGCTGCCCGCCGCGCTGCGCCCGGGTTAGCGTCCCGGCATGGCCATCTCCCCCGCGGTCCCGGCGTGCGTCGTGCTCGCGCACCAGGACCCTGCGCACGTGCGCCGGCTCGTCGAGGCACTCGACCCGTTCGACGTGTTCCTGCACTGCGACGTGAGCACCCCGGAGTCCGAGTACCGCGCGATGGTGGACGGACTGCCCGACCGGGTCCGACTCCTGCCGCGCATCCGCACCGGGTGGGCCCGGTGGGAGAACGTCGTCGCCGAGGTCGCCGGCTACCGGGCCGCGCTCGACGGCACGGACGCGACCCACGTCGCCGTCCTCACCGGGAGCGACTACCCGCTGGCGGACGCCGCCGAGATCCGCGCGACCCTCGAGGCGCACCGCGAGGACTCCTTCGTCGCGACGTTCCCGCTGCCCGACCCGCTCTGGGGCCGCGACGGCGGGCTCGCCCGGCTCCGCTACCGGCACTGGGCCTGGCGCAAGCACATGCTGCGGCTGCCGATCCCCCGGCGGCTGCCCTCGGGCGTCGTCCTGACCGGCGGGTCGCAGCTCAAGGTCCTCGCCCGCCGGCACGCCACCGCGGTCGTGGACGCGTTCGACGGCCGCCCCGACCTCGTCCGGACCTGGCGGCGCAGCTGGGTGGCCGACGGACCTTCGTCCCGACGGTGCTGGCGACCCCGGCGCTCACCCCCGGGTTCGCGGACGAGCACGTGCAGCACTCGCTGTGGTGGATCGGCTGGGACGACTCGCGGCGGAAGAGCCCGCCGTGGCTCGGGACCGCCGACGCCGGACGGGTGCTCGAGCGCCGGACCATCCCGGACGGCGGCCTGCCGCACCTGTTCGCGCGGAAGTTCTCGACCGAGCGGAGCACGGAGCTGCTCGACCTCATCGACGGGGCGTTCGCCCTGCGGCAGGACGTGGTCCGGTCGTGACCCAGCCCCTCACCCGGCGCGAGGCGCTCGGTCGGGCACGACGGGCCGCGTCCGACCGGATGTCGGACGCATCGGACGCGGCAGTCGACGACGTCGCCGAGGGGTCGTCCCGACTGTTCGGCCGCGGTCTGCTGTACGTCGTCGTCTGGTCGATGCAGCTCGTCGTCTCGTCGCTGATCTCCCCCGTCCTCGCGCACCTGCTGCCCGCGTCGGAGTTCGGCGTCCTCGCGTCCTCGATCGCCCTGTTCCAGGCGCTCTCCGTGCTCGCGGTCGCCGGGCTCGACCAGGCGACGGTCCTGCAGCGCGCCGAGGACGGCTCGGACCGTCGCGCCCGCGGGCTGCTCGCCGTCGGCGCGCTGACCGCCGCGGTCGTCACCGGGACGGCGCTCGCCACGATCCCGGTCTGGGCGGACGCCGCGGGCTTCGTCGGGGCGCACCCGCTGCTCCTCGTCGCCGTCCTCTGGACCGCGCCGGCCGCGGTCGTCCAGGTGGCGCTGGCGCTCCTCGTCGCGCAGGACCGCATCCGGGTCTTCGCGGTCACGAGCCTGCTGTCGTCGGTCGGCGGCTCCGTCATCGGTCTCGGGCTGCTCCTGTGGGTGCACGCCGACGCCACCACGTACGCGTGGGGCGGTGTCGTCGCGCAGGGCGTCGCGATGGTGATCGGGATCGCGGCGACGCGGCCCCGCCTCCAGGGCCTGTTCGACCGGCGGACCACGACCCGGGCGTTCCGACTCGGGGTCCCGGTCGCCCTCGGCAACCTGTCGTACTTCGTGCTCAACGCCGGCGACCGTGTCGTCGTGCAGAGCCTGCTCGGCCCGGCGGAGGTCGCCCGCTACCAGATCGCCTACGTCGTCGGGTCGGCCGTGGTCCTCCTCCTCACGTTCACGAACTCGGCGTGGGCACCGCACTTCGCCGCGCTCCGCAACGCCGGCGCCCGACTCCGGTTGGCCCTGCACGCGCGGGACGAGCTCTACCGTCTCGTGGCGCCCGTCGTCCTCGCCGTGACGCTCGCGGCACCCGTCGCGCTGCCGTTCCTCGCGCCCGCGTCGTACCGCGTCGACGAGCTCGGCGTCGTCGTCTTCGTCGTGGCCGTCACGGCCGTGCCCGTCGTGGCGAGCGGCGCGACCGGGCGGCTGCTCGTGGTCGAGCGCCGCGGAGTCGCCGTCGGCGTCATCGCGGCCGGCGCCGGTGCCGTGAACATCGCGGCGAACCTGGTCCTCGTCCCGTGGCTCGGCATCCTCGGCGCGGGCGTCGCGACCGTGCTCGCGTACACGCTCCTCGCGGCGGCCCAGCTGCTCGCGCTGCCCGACCGTCGGGCGTGGCGGGGACCGGGAGCCCGGGTGACCCTGCCCCTCGTGGCAGCCCTCGTGGTGGCCGGGGTGTCCCTGCTGCTGCCCCAGGACACCCCCTGGGACGTCGTGCGGGTCGTCGGCGTCGCGGCGTGCGTGCCGTGGTTCCTGCGACGGCTCGGGGCGGCGCGCGGCGGAGCCACCGCGGCCTGACGACGGAGCCGCGCGGACGCGTGCTCGTGCCCCCGGTCCGGCGCAAGCGGCGGGCGCGGTGCGGTCCGTGCGTCGGGGCCGACGGTCTCAGCCCGCCGCGGGGACGTCGATCGTGACCCAGTCCACGAGCACCGAGCCCCGTGCGGCCCGCGGCGGCGTGCCACCGGTGGAACCTGCCTGCAGCACGAGGTGCATGCGCGCCGTCGGGACGTCCTCGGTGGTCGTCCCGACCGTGCGTCCGTCCACCATGAAGGTCATCCGCTCGGGCGTCCACTCGATAGTGTAGGTGTGCCAGTCGCTGAGCCGGGCGTCCGTCTCGTGGTGCACGCACTGCCGCGCAGGGTCGTCCAGGCAGTGCACGTTGAGCCACGCACGCTGCCCCAGGCCACCCTCGGGGAAGTCGACCTCGCCGTCCGACCACCGGTTCGCGTCGCTCCACAGCAGGACGGCCACGCCGTAGCCGTCGACCCGGTCGCTCTTCATCCGGATGCTGTACCGTCCCGAGGTCTGCCCGCCCCAGCGCCCGTCGACGAGCGGCACGACGCCACCGGCCAGCGGGGTGCCGCCGTCGGTCGTCCGCAGCCCGACGTCGAGCAGCCCGTCGTGCGCAGTGACCGCGGACGCGCTGTACCGTCCGGTCCCGGCGGTGTCCGCAAACCCGTCGTAGGTGGTGAACCGGTCGGCGTACCGGGACGCGAACGTCCCGGTCGGCGCGTCGTCCGCGAAGTCCTCGGAGTACACGCGATGCCACGCACCGCCGTCCGAGGTCGTCATCGTCTCGCCGCTCGGGTCGTGCGCGCTCGAGCCGCCGGTCACCGTGAGCACCGCGGCGCCGACGGCGAGCGCGCCGACGACCGCGCCGACACCGAGCGCCGTCGCACGGTGTCGGCCACGGCCGGGCGGGCCGCCACGGTCCGTGGTGGCCCGCCCGGCCGTCGTCGTCATCGGTGGATCAGCTCGCGGCATGCCGCATCCCGGCCGTGGTCAGCTCGTACACGGCGGTGGTGCCGGACGACCAGACCCGGTGCCAGTACGGCGACGACGCCATCGCGTCCGCGAGCCGCTCGTAGTCGGGGTACCGCTGGTAGCCGTAGCGCTCGTCGTACGCACCCATCGGCGCGGCCACGAGGGCGTAGTACTTCGTCGCGGTGGTCCGGGCGACGAACTGCCGCGTCAGGGTCGAGACGTCGGCGTCGGGGTCGTAGCCGGTGCCGGACGGGTACGGGCCGAGCGCCTCACGCGACACGTAGTCGACGTCGAAGTACCGGGCGCCGGTGTTCCCCGGCACGGCGTTCCCCGAACCGGTGAGGAGCATGACCGAGCCCTTCGGCGCGGTCCGGTCGTACCACTGCGTCGCCGCCGACTCGCTCCGGGTCGTCACGCGGTTCCAGTCCAGGGCGGTCTGTCCGAAGGCACCGACCGCCACGAGGGCCGTGACGCCCGCCGCCGCGAGGACGTACCGGGCGGCTGCCGGCCGGAGCGCTGCCCGGACGGCCGTCCCGACGCGCGCCCACCGACCGGCGGGGAGCGGGAGCCCGGCGGCGAGGACCGCCAGCCACGGGGTCGCGAACAGGACCACGCGGAAGATGCCCTCCTGCCCGTAGTTCGTCGCGACGAGCAGCGAGATCGGACTCGCGGCCGCGGCGAGGAGCCCCCAGTGCAGCCGGTCGCGTCGGACCAGCACGGTGACGACCGCGACGAGGCCGACGAGCACGAGCGTCGCCGCCGGCACGTCGAACGCCAGCCCGGTGACGAGCGGCTTCGGGAGCACGGTCATGTCGTGCTCGGGCGGTTGCACGTTGTCGAACACCTTCCCGATCGCCGAGAGCGACAGGAACCGGCCGAGCACGTCGCCGTTCAGCGCGGCGAAGACCACCGCCGGCACGAGCACGACGAGCGGCAGCCACCACGGACGCAGGAGCCGGAAGACCACGAGCACGCCGAGCGCCGCGACCGCGAGGTACGGCGAGATCTGGTGCGTGACGACGAGGACGACGCCGATCACGGCGATCGCGAGCACCTGCGGCAGCCGCACGGTGCGCGGCCGGAGGACCCGCTGCACGGACCCGTCGGCGACGGCCGCGGCGGTCTCCAGGAGCGGGCCCGTGGCGAGCACGAGCATCGCGACGACGAGCAGGACGCCGGTCGACTGCGGCGAGAAGTACGTCGTGTTGAGCGAACCGGTCATCGCGGTGAGGAACGCCGCGATCCACGGCCGGCGTCGACCGGGCAGCCAGTGCGCGGCGAGCACCCCGACACCGAGCGTCGTGACGCCCGCGAGCAGCACCGGCACCCACGCGGCGATGGTCATCGCGTTCACGATGCCCCCGACGTCGGCCGCCCACGCGCCCCCGGCGAACAGCCCCGACCAGGTCTGGAAGATGTCCGAGGCCGGATCGGTGCGGCCGAACTGCCGGATGTACTCCAGGACCCCGACGTGCCGCGCGGCAGCGGTCACGGTGGGCATCCCGTAGGTGATCGCCTGCGCGAGCTGCACGGCCAGGCCGAGCGCCACGACGGGCACGGCGACGGCTCGCCCCCGGACGAACGCGACGACCGCCGCCGCGACGAGCACGGCGAGCCCGACCGGCAGCCCGATCCCGAGCCGACCGAACAGTCCGGCGGGCACCGGGTCGCCGACGTGGGTCACCGCGGCGACCACGACCGTCGCGAGACCGAGCACGGTCCCCCCGAGCACGATCCGCCCGGACCCGGTCCGCACGGACTCCGTCAGGGGTGCCGGGGCCGGTCGGCGCTCCCGTCGACGCAGCTGCTGGAGGTCCCGCAGCACGGTGGACGCGAGCACCGCCGACGTCAGGACGACCACGACCGCGAAGGGCACCGCCGGGTGCCACCACCCGACGGTCGCCATCGTGTAGCCGATCCCGATCGTGCCGGTGATCGAGCCGGCGACCGCGAGCAGCACGAAGCGTGCCAGGGGCATCGGCCGGACGAGCAGCAGCGGCGCGACGCCGAGCAGGGCGAACAGGAAGACGACGGTCGCACTCCCCCGCAGGACCGGCACGTGCAGCCCGGCGCCGAGGGCCACGGCGACGAGCGCGACGACGACGACCCCGGCCGCGGCGAGCCGAGCACCGGGTCCCATGACGTCGTCCGCGTCCACACCCTCGCGCCGTCGGGCCGACGCGGGTCCTGTGGCGACGTGGGCACCGACCGCGGGCGTCGCGGTCCCCCGGCTCATCGCGTGCCGACCGGGTCGGCAACGGGACGCGGTGCCGGCGCGGCGACGACCACGCCGCCGAGCAGCCGGCCCACGGCGTAGCCCAGGACGGTCGTGGCGACCGACGCGACCACCGTGGCAGCGCGAGCGAGCCCGCCGCGACCGACGGCACGGAGCTCGCGGAGCACCGCCCGCGGGATCACCCGGGTCAGGTAGATGGACTCGCTGGCGAGCGCATCACCGGTGCCGACGCGACGTGCCAGCACGGCCTTCGAGATGCCCTCGTAGTAGCTCCGGCGGAGCAGGTACCGCATGCCGACGCGGTCCGCCGACACCCGGTGCGACACGTTCGACCGCGGCTCGTGGCGGATCCGCGCCCCCGGCTGCACCGCGGCGATGCGGATGCACAGCTCGGTCTCCTCGCAGCCGAGCGGCTGGTTCCCGACGCGGCCGATGCCGGACCGGAAGCCGCCGGCGCGCAGGATCGACTCGCGACGGAACGCCATGCTCGACCCGATCACGTTGCGGACGTCGCCCGCGGTCTCCGGCAGGCCGGTGTAGCTGCAGCCGACGATCCACAGGAGCTCGTCGACGTACGGCCCGGAGCCCGTGGTCGAGGGCCAGGACGGCGTGGCGCGGCCGCCGACGCCGACGACCGCGGGGTCCTCGAGCGCGGCGAGCATGTGCCCGAGCCAGTCGGGATCGGCGGTGGCGTCGTCGTCCAGGAACGCGACCACGTCGGCGTCCGTCGCCGCCACCCCGGTGTTGCGGGCGCCGGACAGGCCGCGGTCCTCGGCGTTCTCGAGGACGAGCAGCTCCGGCCAGCGCGCGCGGGCCCGGGCGAGCAGCTCCGGCTCGTGGTCGATCACCAGCACGACCTCCGGGTGCTCCGGCTGCCGACGCGCCGACTCGACACTGTCCTGCAGGTCGCCCCACCGCAGCTGCGTGTAGGCGCAGACGACGACGGCGACCCGCGTCACGCGGCGTCCCCCTCGAGCGCCCCGGCCGGCGACGCGTGCGCCGCCGCCGGCGCGTGCGCCGCCGCCGGCAGCACCACCGGCGCAGCCACCACCGGCGCAGCCACCACCGGCGCAGCCACCACCGGCGCAGCCGACACGGCACGGCGCCCGGAGGCCCGCCGCCGCTCGTGCACGATCGACGTCAGGACGCGGATGCCGTCCGTGACGGCGTTGAGGTTGCTCGCCCCGTGCACGCGCAGCTTCTCGTGGCTCGGCACCTCGGCGATGCGCAGTCCGGCGGCCGACCACCGGCACGTCAGCACGGTCTCGATCTCGAACCCGTCGCCCCACAGCATCGAGCCGTCCAGCGGCTTCGGGAGCGTCGAGGACAGCAGCGCGATCGCCGGCAGCGTGTCGGCCCAGAAGGCGTTGTAGCCGTAGCAGAGGTCGCTGTACCGGGTGCCGAGGATGACGTTGCACAGCAGGTTCAGCCCGCGGTTGCCGAGGCTCCGGACGATGGTGATGTCGTCGCTGCCGCCGCCCAGGGCGTACCGGGTGCCCTTCGCGACGTCGGCACCGTCGCGGAGCGCCTGGACGAAGCGCGGGATCTCGTCCGGGTCCGCGGAGCAGTCGGCGTCGAACATCACGACGACGTCGCCGGTCACGGCCTCGAACCCGCATGCGAGGGCGTTGCCCTTGCCCTTCCGGGTCTGGTGCACGACACGGATGCCGGGCATGATCCGGCGGGCGGTCGCGACGGTGTCGTCGACGGAGTTGCCGTCCACGAGGATGACCTCGTGCACCGGCGGGAGCTTCGGGAGGATGATCTCGAGGTTGCGCGCTTCGTTGCGCGCCGGGATGACCACGGAGACGCGGGGGTCTGCCGGACGGACCGGGCTGACGGACATGCGGAGGTGCTCCTGTCGGGTTCAGGGTGCAGGGGACGGCTCCCAGCAGGGACGCGGGTACGACGCCGCCGGGGGTCCTGGACGAGTGGGTACGCCTCGTCCGTGCTCCACAACCCTCGTCGCGGCGCGTGGGCGGGTCAATGCGCTCGGGTCCGCCTTGCGGCTCACCAGCGACCGCTACGGAAACCCGCAAGCGGCTCCGCCGCCGGCCTGGAGGATCGCCCCGCGCCCGCCCGGCGCGTCCCGCCGTGTGCTCCCCACCCTGGTGCGAGCCGCCGGCGCGACCGGTCCAGCGCGGACCATGCGGCGCGAGCGGTCTGCTGCGCGCGACCCGGCCGGATCCGAGCCTCGCGGGCGATCCGGGCGTGTCCTCGGATCCGAGGCCGTCCGCGGACAACGCGAAAGGCCCCCGGGATTCCCGGGGGCCTTTCACTTGTGATGTTGCTGGGGTACCTGGACTCGAACCAAGAACGACGGTACCAGAAACCGCTGTGTTGCCAATTACACCATACCCCAAAAGGCCGTTGGCCTTCTGTTCCCGGTTGCCCGGGGCACGATCAACTACTGTACAGCATCCCGAGCGTCTTCGAGACCACCCACCAGGTCACGGTGCACGGCAGCCGCCGTCGTCGCCCCGTGACCGGCCGCCACGATGAGCTGTTCCGGTCCGGGCGGCGTCACGTCACCGACCGCGTAGAGCCCTGCGACACCTGTCCGCCCGAGCCGGTCGACCCGGACGAGGCCCTCCCCGTCACGCACGACCGGGGCGTCGAGCCAGTCGAGGTCCGCGTGCCACACCGGGCGCAGGAAGACCCCCGTGTGCGGCGTCACCGTGCCGTCGGCCAGTCGGACACCCGTGAGACCAGACCGATCCCCCTCGAGGTCCGCCACCGGACGCTCGTCCACGCGCACCCCGGCGGCTGCCAGACGCGCACGTCCGGCAGGATCGAGCGGCGCGACCCCGTTCGTGTACACGACGAGGTCGTCGGTCCAGGACGCCAACAGCAGCGCCCGGTCGACGACGTCCGGCGTCTCGCAGACCAGTCCGAGGGCCTGGGCGGCGTGCTCGTACCCGTCGCACTCGACGCAGCTGTGCGCGGACGTGCCGTAGAACGCCCGGAGCGACGGCAGCGCGGGGAACTCCTCGCGGAGCCCAGTCGCGACGACCACGGCACGCACCCGCGCCGTCGTCTCGGTGCCGCGCCACGAGCCGTGCACCGTCCACGCGTCCCCGTCCGGGGCCACGCGGTCGACGACGGCCTGCACGACCGTGGCCTCCGGGTAGCCGGCGACCTCCTCGCGGCCGAGGCGCCGCAGCTCGAGCGGCGAGATGCCGTCGCGCGTCACGAACCCGTGCGACCGCAGCGTGGCGGCGTTCCGCGGGCGGTTCGCGTCGACGAGGAGCACCGTCCGCCGTGCACGGACGAGGTTGAGCGCCGCGCTGAGCCCGGCCGGTCCCGCCCCGATGACCGCGACGTCCGCCTGCACGAGCTCAGCCGGCACCGCGTCGGCCGGCGCCGCGTCGGCGGGCACCGTGTCGTCAGCTCCCACGGTGTCGTCAGCGATCCGCGAGCCGACGCAGCCGCGTCAGGGTGGACTCCTTGCCGAGGATCTCCATCGACTCGAACAGCGGCGGGCTGATGCGACGGCCGGACACCGCGACGCGCAGAGGTCCGAACGCGACCCGCGGCTTCAGGCCCATCTCGTCGATCAGCGCCGTGCGGAGCGCGGCCTCGATCGAGGCGGTGTCCCAGTCCTGCAGGCCCTCGAGCGCCGCCGTGCCGGCACGGAGCACCTCGGCCGTGTCGCCCTTGAGCGAGGCCAGTGCGTCGTCCTCGACCACCAGGTCGTCGTCCGCCGTGAACAGGAACCCGAGCAGCGCCGGCGCCTCGCCGAGCAGCTGCATGCGCTCCTGCACGAGCGGAGCTGCGGCGGTGAGCACGCGCTCCTGCTCCGGCGTGGGCGGGTCGGCGACCACCCCGTCCAGGTACGGCAGCAGTCGCGCGCGGAAGTCGTCGGCGCCGAGCAGCCGGATGTGGTCGCCGTTGATCGCCTCGGCCTTCTTGTGGTCGAAGCGGGCCGGGTTCGGGTTCACGTCGACGACGTCGAACGCGGCGACCATCTCGTCCGAGGTGAAGACGTCGCGGTCCGGCGCGATCGACCAGCCGAGGAGCGCGAGGTAGTTGAGCAGGCCCTCGGGGACCATGCCCGCGGCACGGTGGTGGAAGAGGTTCGACTCGGGGTCGCGCTTCGAGAGCTTCTTGTTGCCCTCCCCCATCACGTAGGGCATGTGCCCGAAGCGCGGGATGAAGGACGTGATCCCGATCTCGTACAGCGCCTCGTACAGGGCGATCTGGCGCGGGGTCGACGACAGCAGGTCCTCGCCGCGGAGCACGTGGGTGATCCCCATCAGGGCGTCGTCCACCGGGTTCGTGAACGTGTAGAGCGGCTTGCCGTTCGGGCGCACCACGACGAAGTCCGGGAACGTCCCCTGCTTGAAGGTGATCTCGCCGCGCACGAGGTCCTCGAAGCTCAGGTCGCGGTCCGGCACGCGCAGCCGCAGGGCCGGCTGCCGGCCCTCGTCACGGAAGGCCTGGCGCTCCGCCTCGGTCAGGTCACGCTCGTGGTTGTCGTAGCCCTGCTTCGGGTCGCGACCGGCGGCCTTGTTGCGCGCCTCCATCTCCTCCGGAGTGACGTACGACTCGTAGACGTGCCCCGAAGCGCGCAGCTTCGCGATGACGTCGTCGTACACGTCCGAACGCTCCGACTGCCGGTAGGGGCCGTGCGGTCCACCGACCTCGACGCCCTCGTCCCAGTCCAACCGGAGCCACCGGAGTGCGTCGAGGATCTGCTCGTACGACTCCTCGCTGTCCCTGGCGGCGTCGGTGTCCTCGATGCGGAACACGAGCTTGCCGCCGTTGTGGCGGGCGTAGGCCCAGTTGAAGAGCGCCGTCCGGATGAGGCCCACGTGCGGGGTCCCCGTCGGGCTCGGGCAGAAACGGACGCGGATGTCGGAGCCGGTTGCGGCGGTGAACGGTGCAGTCATGACGGGTCGATCCTACCGGCAGCCCACTGCGCCGGGCAGGCTGCAGGAGACGCTGTGGAAGCCGCCCGGAAATGCAGGAGCCCCGAAACGCAGGAAACCCCTGACCAGTCATGGTCAGGGGTTCCCTGGTGTTACCAACGTTGAGTCCGGCGGCGTCCTACTCTCCCACAAGGTCCCCCTTGCAGTACCATCGGCGCTGAGAGGCTTAGCTTCCGGGTTCGGAATGTGACCGGGCGTTTCCCTCTCGCTATGACCACCGGAACACCTTCGACTTGACCCATCGGATCAAGAAAGCTGTCCCGCGCATGCGCGGTGTTCAGTTTCATGTTCCCGATCGTCTGTCGGGAACCACAAAGTGGACGCGAGCCCCACACCACGAATGGTGTGGGTAAAAAGTGTGTTGTCAAGTCTTCGGCTTATTAGTACCGGTCAGCTCCACGGGTCGTTAGTCCCCGCTTCCACATCCGGCCTATCAACCCAGTAGTCTGCTGGGAGCCTCTCACACTCAAGGTGCATGGAAATCTCATCTCGAAGACGGCTTCCCGCTTAGATGCTTTCAGCGGTTATCCGGTCCGAACGTAGCTAATCAGCGGTGCCCTTGGCAGAACAACTGACACACCAGAGGTTCGTCCATCCCGGTCCTCTCGTACTAGGGATAGATCTTCTCAAATTTCCAACGCGCGCAGCGGATAGGGACCGAACTGTCTCACGACGTTCTAAACCCAGCTCGCGTACCGCTTTAATGGGCGAACAGCCCAACCCTTGGGACCTACTCCAGCCCCAGGATGCGACGAGCCGACATCGAGGTGCCAAACCATGCCGTCGATATGGACTCTTGGGCAAGATCAGCCTGTTATCCCCGAGGTACCTTTTATCCGTTGAGCGACAGCGCTTCCACAAGCCACTGCCGGATCACTAGTCCCGACTTTCGTCCCTGCTCGACCTGTCAGTCTCACAGTCAAGCTCCCTTGTGCACTTACACTCGCCACCTGATTGCCAACCAGGTTGAGGGAACCTTTGGGCGCCTCCGTTACTCTTTGGGAGGCAACCGCCCCAGTTAAACTACCCATCAGGCACTGTCCATGAACCCGATCAGGGTCCTACGTTAGACATCCAAAGTGACCAGAGTGGTATTTCAACAATGACTCCACGAACACTAGCGTGCCCGCTTCACAGTCTCCCACCTATCCTACACAAGCCACTCCGAACACCAATACCAAACTGTAGTAAAGGTCACGGGGTCTTTCCGTCCTGCTGCGCGTAACGAGCATCTTTACTCGTAGTGCAATTTCGCCGAGTTCGCGGTTGAGACAGCTGGGAAGTCGTTACGCCATTCGTGCAGGTCGGAACTTACCCGACAAGGAATTTCGCTACCTTAGGATGGTTATAGTTACCACCGCCGTTTACTGGGGCTTAAATTCAGAGCTTCGCCCAAAGGCTAACCCTTCCTCTTAACCTTCCAGCACCGGGCAGGCGTCAGTCCGTATACATCGTCTTGCGACTTCGCACGGACCTGTGTTTTTAGTAAACAGTCGCTTCCCACTGGTCTCTGCGGCCTTCAACGCTCAACAAAGCAAGTTCGTATCACGTGTCCGGCCCCCCTTCTCCCGAAGTTACGGGGGCATTTTGCCGAGTTCCTTAACCACGATTCTCTCGATCTCCTTGGTATTCTCTACCTGACCACCTGAGTCGGTTTCGGGTACGGGCGGCTGCAACCTCGCGTCGATGCTTTTCTCGGCAGCATAGGATCACTGATTTCCCCAAAACGGGTACGCGTCGGATCTCAGGCACACAGACGACGGATTTGCCTATCGTCAGCCCTACATCCTTACACCAGGTTCACCTTACGGATACCATCGCCTGGCTCAGCTACCTTCCTGCGTCACACCTGTTCATACGCTAGCCGCACCAGCATGGGGTCGAGCGTTAGACCGGACACCATCACCCCGAAGGGATCCGGTAAGCCCGGGTTAGGACTCTTAGCACCACTGGATTAGCTTGGGCGGTTGTTCGCCGGTACGGGAATATCAACCCGTTGTCCATCGACTACGCCTGTCGGCCTCGCCTTAGGTCCCGACTTACCCAGGGCGGATTAACCTGGCCCTGGAACCCTTGGTCTTTCGGAGGACGGGTTTCTCACCCGTCTTTCGCTACTCATGCCTGCATTCTCACTCGTGTGGCGTCCACGGCTGGATTACTCCGCCGCTTCACTCGCCACACGACGCTCTCCTACCACTCCGCACGACTGAACCACGAAGGCTAATCGGTGTGCGAAATCTACAACTTCGGCGGTGTGCTTGAGCCCCGTTACATTGTCGGCGCGGAATCACTTGACCAGTGAGCTATTACGCACTCTTTCAAGGGTGGCTGCTTCTAAGCCAACCTCCTGGTTGTCTGTGCAACTCCACATCCTTTCCCACTTAGCACACGCTTAGGGGCCTTAGTTGGTAGTCTGGGTTGTTTCCCTCTCGACGATGAAGCTTATCCCCCACCGTCTCACTGCTGCGCTCTCACTCACCGGCATTCGGAGTTTGGCTGACGTCAGTAACCTGTTGAGGCCCATCGGCCATCCAGTAGCTCTACCTCCGGCGAGAAACACGCAACGCTGCACCTAAATGCATTTCGGAGAGAACCAGCTATCACGAAGTTTGATTGGCCTTTCACCCCTATCCACAGCTCATCCCCTCCATTTTCAACTGAAGTGGGTTCGGTCCTCCACGACGTCTTACCGTCGCTTCAACCTGGCCATGGATAGATCACTTCGCTTCGGGTCTAGGACATGCGACTGTATCGCCCTATTCAGACTCGCTTTCGCTACGGCTGCCCCACACGGGTTAACCTCGCCACATATCACTAACTCGCAGGCTCATTCTTCAAAAGGCACGCCGTCACCCCTACAAGGAGGCTCCGACGGTTTGTGAGCAAACGGTTTCAGGTACTATTTCACTCCCCTCCCGGGGTACTTTTCACCTTTCCCTCACGGTACTTGTCCGCTATCGGTCATCTGGGAGTATTTAGGCTTATCAGGTGGTCCTGACAGATTCACACGGGATTTCTCGGGCCCCGTGCTACTTGGGATACACATCCGGCCATAACACCATTTCGTCTACGGGGCTGGCACCCACTACGGCCCGGCTTTCAAACCGGTTCGACTATGATGCGCTGTAACCGCCCCAGTCCGGCAGAACTGAGCGACGTGTCCCACAACCCCGACCATGCAACGCCCGCCGGCTATCACACATGATCGGTTTAGCCTCATCCGCTTTCGCTCGCCACTACTCACGGAATCACATGTTGTTTTCTCTTCCTGTGGGTACTGAGATGTTTCACTTCCCCACGTTCCCTCTACCCGCCCTATATATTCAGGCGGGAGTCACCAGGTCACAAAGCGCCTGGCGGGGTTTCCCCATTCGGAAATCCTCGGCTCACAGCTCGATTATCAGCTCCCCGAGGCTTATCGCAGATTTCTACGTCCTTCTTCGGCTCCAGATGCCAAGGCATCCACCGTTTGCTCTTAGAAACTTGACCACAAAGATTAAAAATTGCAATCCACTCACAACAACCGGCCAGACCCGAAGGCCGACCAACCATTGCAAGCGATTTCAAAGATGCTCGCGTCCACTGTGTAGTTCTCAACATACGATCGGCACCACACCCCACCGACACCAACGCATCAGCTTCATGTGGCCCACCGAAGAACCCTGACGGATCACTCCGCCGGCTCAACCCCCGGAAACCGTCCACCCTGGAACAGGGCGGCGACCGGGAAGCCTGGTCCCTCAGGACCCAACAACGTGCACCAGCCGACCCGCTCACCACCGACCCGTCCCAACCAGCAAGCTGGCGTACTAGGGCCGGAAGCTGCGCTCCCGACTGCACTGTCAATGTTCCACCCATGAGCTACCCGTCGGACACGTTCGGTCCGAACCAGGCGCCTGGACCCACCCCACACCTGCCTACTGCAGACACGAGGACGAGCCAGATGCTCCTTAGAAAGGAGGTGATCCAGCCGCACCTTCCGGTACGGCTACCTTGTTACGACTTAGTCCTAATCACCGATCCCACCTTCGACGGCTCCTTCCACAAGGGTTAGGCCACCGGCTTCGGGTGTTACCGACTTTCATGACTTGACGGGCGGTGTGTACAAGGCCCGGGAACGTATTCACCGCAGCGTTGCTGATCTGCGATTACTAGCGACTCCGACTTCATGAGGTCGAGTTGCAGACCTCAATCCGAACTGAGACCGGCTTTTTGGGATTCGCTCCACCTTACGGTATCGCAGCCCTTTGTACCGGCCATTGTAGCATGCGTGAAGCCCAAGACATAAGGGGCATGATGATTTGACGTCATCCCCACCTTCCTCCGAGTTGACCCCGGCAGTCTCCTATGAGTCCCCGCCATAACGCGCTGGCAACATAGAACGAGGGTTGCGCTCGTTGCGGGACTTAACCCAACATCTCACGACACGAGCTGACGACAACCATGCACCACCTGTACACCGACCACAAGGGGGCAACCATCTCTGGCCGTTTCCGGTGTATGTCAAGCCTTGGTAAGGTTCTTCGCGTTGCATCGAATTAATCCGCATGCTCCGCCGCTTGTGCGGGCCCCCGTCAATTCCTTTGAGTTTTAGCCTTGCGGCCGTACTCCCCAGGCGGGGCGCTTAATGCGTTAGCTACGACACAGAAACCGTGGAAAGGTCCCTACATCTAGCGCCCAACGTTTACGGCGTGGACTACCAGGGTATCTAATCCTGTTCGCTCCCCACGCTTTCGCTCCTCAGCGTCAGTTACGGCCCAGAGATCTGCCTTCGCCATCGGTGTTCCTCCTGATATCTGCGCATTCCACCGCTACACCAGGAATTCCAATCTCCCCTACCGCACTCTAGTCTGCCCGTACCCACTGCAAGCCCGAGGTTGAGCCTCGGGATTTCACAGCAGACGCGACAAACCGCCTACGAGCTCTTTACGCCCAATAATTCCGGACAACGCTTGCACCCTACGTATT
Organism: Curtobacterium citreum; assembly: GCF_006715175.1. NCBI lineage: Bacteria > Bacillati > Actinomycetota > Actinomycetes > Micrococcales > Microbacteriaceae > Curtobacterium > Curtobacterium citreum. The sequence continues at coordinate 2,485,320 of NZ_VFMQ01000001.1, forward strand.
ACCGCGGCTGCTGGCACGTAGTTAGCCGGTGCTTTTTCTGCAGGTACCGTCACTTACGCTTCTTCCCTACTAAAAGAGGTTTACAACCCGAAGGCCGTCATCCCTCACGCGGCGTTGCTGCATCAGGCTTTCGCCCATTGTGCAATATTCCCCACTGCTGCCTCCCGTAGGAGTCTGGGCCGTGTCTCAGTCCCAGTGTGGCCGGTCACCCTCTCAGGCCGGCTACCCGTCGTCGCCTTGGTGAGCCATTACCTCACCAACAAGCTGATAGGCCGCGAGTCCATCCCCAACCAAAAAATCTTTCCACCACCAGACCATGCGGCCGGCAGTCATATCCAGTATTAGACGTCGTTTCCAACGCTTATCCCAGAGTCAGGGGCAGGTTACTCACGTGTTACTCACCCGTTCGCCACTAATCCACCCAGCAAGCTGGGCATCATCGTTCGACTTGCATGTGTTAAGCACGCCGCCAGCGTTCGTCCTGAGCCAGGATCAAACTCTCCGTAAAAAAATACAACCAACACCCGAAAGTGTCAGCGAGTTGAAACTGACCGTAAAGACTGTCTACTGACAATCAATTCAATCCAAAAGGAATTGTCTCCGACAACCGTGACCCCCAAAAGAGCCACGATCACACGGGGTCAAAATAATTGGCATTGACAATGTGCACGCTGTTGAGTTCTCAAGGACCAGACGCACCCACCAATCAGCCCGACAAACACCGGACCTCAACAGAGGGGCTTTCGATCTCGACACCCCGGAACGCCACCTTGCGGTGCATGTTCGTTCGTGGGGTTGGTTGCCTGAGCGGGATCCCGTCCGGACTGCATCCTCCGGATCGATGACCCGGTGACCGTCTCGGCCGTTCCGTTCTCCGCCTCAGCGGCAACGAGTGATTACTCTACACACGCCCCAGGGACCCCGCCAACCAGCGCACCGCCCGGGCGTGTCGCCCACGCGAGCGCGCCAGGAAGCAGGACGGCCCGCTCCCCCGGTGGGGAGCGGGCCGTTCGGCATCGCGGGCTCAGTGCCGGGCGATGACGGGGTTCTTCAGGGAGCCGATGCCCTCGATGAGGACCTCGACGACCTCGCCGTCGCGGATCTGCCCGACGCCGGCCGGGGTCCCGGTCAGGATGACGTCACCGGGCAGGAGCGTCCAGATCGACGACACGAACTCGACCAGGGTCGGGATGTCGTGGACCATCTCGGCGGTCGAGGCCGCCTGGCGCAGCTCCCCGTCGACGCGTGTCTCCAGCCGGATGTCCGACGGGTCGATCTCGGTCTCGATCACCGGACCGAGCGGGCAGAACGTGTCGAAGCCCTTCGAGCGGGTCCACTGGCCGTCGCGGGCCTGCAGGTCGCGGGCGGTCACGTCGTTCGCGATCGTGTACCCGAGCACGACGCTCGCGAAGTCCTCGCGCCGGACGTTCTTGGCGAGCGACCCGATCACGATCGCGAGTTCGCCCTCGTGGTCGACCCGGCCGACGTCGGCGGGCAGACGGATGGGGTCGTCAGGACCGACCACCGCGGTGTTCGGCTTGAGGAAGACCACCGGGTCGTCCCCGGAGCGCTCGTCCATCTCGGACGCGTGCTCGGCGTAGTTCAGGCCCACGCCGATGACCTTCGACCGCGGGATCACCGGGGCGAGGAGCTTCGCGTCGGCGAGCGGCACCCGCTCCCCCGTCGTCTCGAACCCCTGGTACATCGGGTCCCCCGCGAGCACGACCAGGTCGCGTTCGTCGAGGATGCCGTACCGAGGGTCTTCACCCGTGCTGCTGAACCGTGCGATCTTCACCGTTCGACCCTACCGATCCCGCGCTCAGGCCGGGTCGGTCAGCCGCGTCATCCACCCGTGCGGGTCGGGACGACGGCCGTACTGGATGTCGGTGAGCTCGTCGCGGAGGGACATCGTGAGCTCGCCGGCGCCGACCGTCGGCGAACCGATGGTGAACCCGTCGCCGCGGAGCTCGGCGATCGGCGTGACGACCGCTGCGGTCCCGCACGCGAACGCCTCGATGATCGAGCCGTCGGCGACGCCGTCACGCCACTCGTCGAGGGCGACCCGGCGGCGCTCGACCCGGAGCCCGCGGTCCTCGGCGAGCTGCAGGATCGAGTCGCGCGTGATGCCCTCGAGGATCGACTCGGAGTCCGGCGTCACGAGCGTGCCGTCGGACTTCACGAGCACGACGTTCATGCCGCCGAGCTCTTCCAGGTACTTGCCCTCTTCCGAGTCGAGGAACATGACCTGCTGGCAGCCCTGCTCGTAGGCCTCCTGCTGGGGCAGCAGGGACGCCGCGTAGTTGCCGCCGGTCTTCGCCGCACCCGTGCCACCGCGGGCGGCGCGGGCGTACTGCGTGGAGAGCCAGATCGACACGGGCTTCGGGCCGGAGGTGAAGTACGCGCCGGCCGGGCTCGCGATGCAGTGGTACGCGACCGCCTGCGCGGCACGGACCCCGAGGAACGACTCCGTCGCGATCATGAACGGGCGCAGGTACAGGCTGGTCTCCGGAGCGGACGGCACCCAGTCGACGTCCGTGCGCACGAGCTGCCGGATGGACTCGACGAACACCTCGACCGGCAGTTCGGGCAGCGCCAGGCGACGGGCCGACCGCTGGAACCGGCGGGCGTTCGCGTCCGGCCGGAACGACCACACCGAGCCGTCCGCGTGCCGGTAGGCCTTGAGGCCCTCGAAGATCTCCTGCGCGTAGTGGAACACGCTCGCGCTCGGGTCGAGCGAGAGCGGCCCGTACGGGTGGACCGACGCGTCGTGCCACCCGCCGTCGAGCGTCCACTGCACGGTCGCCATGTGGTCCGTGAAGTGCTTGCCGAAGCCCGGGTCGGCCAGGATCTCCTCGCGCTCGGCCGCCGCACGGCGCTCGGGCGAGGGGACGCTCGCGAACGCGAGATCGAAGGACGTGTCGGTGTCGGTGCTCATCGGGGTGACTCCTGTCAGGCGGTGGTGGTGCGTGCCGCTGCGGCGATCGCGTCGCCGATCTCGGCCGTGCGGCGGTGCGTTGTGCCCCGGCCGGCGAGGTCGGCCTCGACCGCCCGCGTCACGACCGCCGCGAGGTCACCGCGACCGATGTGGTCGAGGAGCAACGCGACGGACAGGATCGCGGCCGTCGGGTCGGCGAGCTGCTGGCCTGCGATGTCCGGCGCGGAACCGTGGACCGGCTCGAACATGCTGGGGAAGGTGCCGTCCGGGTTCAGGTTCCCCGAGGCCGCCAGACCGATGCCGCCGCTGATCGCGCCGGCGAGGTCGGTGATGATGTCGCCGAACAGGTTGTCGGTGACGATGACGTCGAACCTACCGGGTTCGCGGACCATGTGGATCGTCACGGCGTCGACGTGCTGGTAGTCGACCGTGACGTCGGGGTGCTCCTCGGCCACCGCGGCGACCGTGCGCTGCCAGAGCGATCCGGCGTGCACGAGGACGTTGCTCTTGTGCACGAGCGTCAGGTGCTTCCGCGGCCGACGCTCGGCCAGGTCGAACGCGTACCGGACCACGCGCTCGACACCGTGCGCGGTGTTGAGCGAGACCTCGGTCGCGATCTCGTGCGGCGTCCCGACCCGGATCGCGCCGCCGTTGCCGACGTAGGGGCCCTCGGTGCCCTCGCGGACCACCACGAAGTCGACCTCGCCCGGGTCGGCGAGCGGACTCGCGACCGAGGAGTACACCGTCGTCGGGCGCAGGTTGACGTAGTGGTCGAACGCGAACCGGAGCTTCAGGAGCAGGCCGCGTTCGATGATGCCGCCGGCGAGCCGCGGGTCGCGCGGGTCGCCGCCGACGGCGCCGAGCAGGATCGCGTCGTGCTCGGCGAGGGCGGACATGTCGTCGTCGGTCAGGACGTCGCCGGTCTCGAGGTACCGGGTCGCGCCGAGCGAGAACGCGGTCTCCTCGACGACGAGGTCGTCCGGCAGCACCGCGTGCAGGACCTTCAGCGCCTCGTCGACGACCTCGGGACCGATCCCGTCGCCGCGGACGACCGCGAGCTTGAGCGACTGTGCCATGTCTCGCCACTCCCCTACAGCGTGATGTCGATCTCGCGGAGCGAGGTCGCGTCGATGGTGGACCGGACGTGCTCGAGGATCTCGGCGGGCACCGGCGAGTCGACGGTCAGGACGCTGAGCGCCTGGCCACCGGCTTCGCGGCGGGAGATCTGCATCGCGGCGATGTTGATGCCCGCCTCGCCGAACTCCTTGCCGTAGACCGCGACGATGCCCGGGCGGTCGGTGTAGACCATCACGACGTGGTGCGACTCGAGGGCGACCTCGACGTCGTGGCCGTTGATCTCGACGAGCTTCTCGACCTGCTTCGGGCCGGTCAGGGTGCCGGAGACGCTGATCGCCGGGCCGTCGGACTGGGCGCCGCGGATCGTGAGCACGTTGCGGTACTCCGGGCTGTCCGCGTCGGTGATGAGCCGCACGGTGACCCCGCGCTGCTCCGCGATGAGCGGTGCGTTGACGTAGGACACCTGGTCGCTGACGACGTCCGTGAACACGCCCTTGAGCGCCGCGAGCTTGAGGACGCTGACGTCGTACTGCGCGAGCTCGCCGTGGACCTCGACGTCGATGCTCGTGACCGGCGAGGTCGCGAGGCCGGTGAAGACCTGGCCGAGCTTCTCCATCAGCGGGATGCCCGGGCGGACGTACGGGTCGATGACACCACCGGCGACGTTCACGGCGTCGGGGACGAGCTCGCCGCCGAGCGCCAGGCGCACGGACTTGGCGACCGAGACCCCCGCCTTCTCCTGCGCTTCGTCGGTCGAGGCGCCGAGGTGGGGCGTGACGACGACGTTCGGCAGCGCGAGGAGCGGCGAGTCCTTCGGCGGCTCGGAGACGAAGACGTCCAGGCCGGCGCCGGCGATCGTGCCCGCGGTGAGGGCGCGGTGCAGGGCGTCCTCGTCGATGAGCCCGCCGCGTGCGACGTTCACGACGAAGGCGCTCGGCTTCATGAGCGCGAACTGCTCGTCGGAGATCATGCCGACCGTCTCCGGGGTCTTCGGCATGTGGATCGTGGTGAAGTCCGCGCGGCGCAGGAGGTCCTCGAGCGACACGAGTTCGACGCCCAGCTGCTGCGCCCGGGCCGACGTGACGTAGGGGTCGTACGCGATGACCGAGACGCCGAACGCCTGCAGGCGCTGGGTGATGAGCGCGCCGATCCGGCCGAGGCCGATGATGCCGACGGTCTTCTCGTACAGCTCGACGCCCGTGTACGACGAGCGCTTCCAGGCCCCCGCGGCGAGCGACGCGTGCGCCGCCGGGATGTGCCGGGCCAGCGACAGGATGTGCCCGACGGTCAGCTCGGCCGCCGAGATGATGTTCGAGGTCGGCGCGTTGACGACCATCACACCGGCGGTCGTGGCCGCCTTGATGTCGACGTTGTCGAGGCCGACGCCGGCGCGGGCGACGACCTTGAGCTGCGGCGCGGCGGCGATCGCCTCGGCGTCGATCTTCGTGGCGGAGCGGACGAGCACGGCGTGCGCGTCGGCCAGGGAGGCCAGGAGGGCGGGTCGGTCGGTACCGTCCACGTTCCGGATCTCGAAGTCGGGCCCGAGGGCGTCGACGGTGGCGGGCGAGAGTTCTTCGGCGATCAGGACGACCGGCTTCGGCACAGCTGCAGTTCCTCACACGAGACGGGCGGTATCCCACCATCGTATCGACGCGAGCAGGCGGTTACGACCGTCCCGGTGGTCCGGTCCGGGACCACACGGCGGACGGGAGGATCGTGGCGGGCGTGCCACGAGCCTCCTGTCAGTGGGGTGGTCGCGTCAGAAGTCGAGGAGCCGGGGCACGAAGAGCTGGAGGTCCAGCCAGAGCGCACCCGCGGCAGCGAAGGCGACCACGAAGACGCCGACCGTCACGGCGAGACGCGTGCGGCGCGTCACCCAGAGGGCGACCGCGAACGCGACCGGCGCGATCGCGATGTCGAGGACCAACCACACCCACGGGGTGCTGCGCTGCAGCGAACCGCCGCCGGACGCGGACTCGAGGAACGTGTTGAAGGCGCGGACCGACTGCGAGACGGTCACCAGGTTCCCGACGCTCTGGACGGTCATGTAGGCGAAGAGGACGCCGAAGACGGCCCAGACGACGATCCGACCGACGAGGGGCGATGACTGCCGGCGCGTCGCCGGCGTGGCCGCGGTCACCCGAAGCTCCTGGTCATGAGGAACGGCCACGGGAACAGGACGGCGGCGCCGAGCAGCATCCAGAGGAGCCGCGTGCGGGTGCGACGGCCACGGGCCGCCCAGAGGACGACCGTGAACCAGAGCGCCGGCGCGACGATGGACAGGAACCGGAGGACCTCGACGAACACCGTCAGCAGGGTGTCGACGTTCGCCACGTACGACGTCGACGCCGTGAGGAGCCACGCGACCGTGTAGAGCAGGTAGAGCCCGCCGAACACGCCGAAACCGATCAGGGCGCCGGAGGTCTCGGGCGTCTCGGGGTCGCGGCCGCCACGGTCCTTGACCGCGACCGGGTTGTGGGCCGCGTCGACGTGGGTCGCGTCGTCGGCGTCGCCCCAGCTGAGGGCTTCGTCGTCGTCGCGGTCGACCGAGCCGTCGGGCGGGGAAGCTGCCGTGGTCATGGGGACGATTCTACGAGCCGTCGACGACCGCGGCCGCACCGCGGCGTCGTCAGACGTCGGCGGGCTGGGTCGCGAGGACCTCGGCGACGACCTCGCGCACGGCCGGGAAGAGCGGGTGGCTCTCCATCAGGCCCGTGAGGATCTCGGTGAGCGCGTGCGCGGTCGCGCCGGAGCGCAGGAGCGCGTGCAGCTCGATCGACTCGGGGTCGTTCTCGTCGTCGAACGCGAGCGCGGCGCGGACGGCACCGAGCAGGTGGTCGACCGGCAGGCCACGCTCGGCGAGCTGCGACGCGGGGCCGACGAAGCGCTCGCGACGGCCGAGCTTCCGGAGCGGGTTCCGCCCGACCCGGACGGTGGTGTCCGGGAGCAGCGGGTTCGCGATGCGGGTCAGGTTCGCGGCGACGTAGCGGGCGTGCTCGGCCGGGTCGAACCCGTGCTTCGCCACGAGCAGCGCGGTGGTCTCGGCGAGGACGCCGTCCACCTCGGCGCGGACGTCGCGGTCCTCGAGGGCCTCGCGGATGAGCCGGATCCCCCGGACGTAGCCGTGGTAGGCGGCCGTCGCGTGCGCGGTGTTCACCGTGTAGAGCTTGCGCTCGACGAACGGCTGCAGGTCGTCGACCCACGTCACGCCGTCGATCTGCGGCGGCTCGGAATCCGAGTCGGCGAACGGCGTCCGCTCGATGACCCACTCGTAGAACGGCTCGAGCACGACGTCGAGCCCGCCGGACTGGCCGAGCACGCCGGACTGGTCGGGGACGATCCGGTCGATCGCGCAGTTGGCGAAGACGGCGGCGATGTCGCGGTCCTCGAGGATCGGCGCACGACGGATGCTGGCGTGCAGGGAGTCGGTCGCGTTGAACGCGTTCTCGCAGGCGACGATCGTGACGTCACCGCGGTCGAGCGGCCGGGCGGCCAGGCCCTCGGCGATGACCGGGGCGACGAGCGGGAGCGTGCGGGCCCCGACGGCCGTGGTCACGACGTCGGCCTCCGCGATCGCCTGCACGACGCGGTCGCGGTCGGTCTTGCTGCTCAGCGCGTGGAAGCCGTACACGAGGTGCTCGACGGGCATCTCGCCGACCTCGTGCACCACGAAGCGGCCGGCCTCGTTGAGGGCCGAGACGACCCGGGCGTCGACGTCGACGAACGTGAGCTCGTAGCCGCTCGCGACCAGGAACTGGCCCACGAATCCGCGCCCGATCTTACCGGCGCCGATGTGGACCGCTCGCTTCGTCACCGCCATCCGTCGATCCTCGCATGTCGGGAGGACCGGTCGTGACCACTCCTCGTGGACGGCAGGGCCGTCGCGAGGGTGGTCACGGGGTCGGCGGGACCCGGCCGTCGGGCGGCGCGGGGACAGGTGGGGTACTGGTGCATGAGGTCCGTGTCACATCGCGAGGCGGCGGTGCAGTCGCACCGCCGCCTCGTCGTCGAGTGTGGTGTCCGCAGACTACCGCGCGGCGGAGCCGTCCACGTAGTCGGCGTCGTTCGACTTCCACGCGAACAGGGCGCGGAGCTCGCGGCCGGTCGCCTCGATCGGGTGGTTCTCGCCCTTCTCGCGCAGGGCCGTGAACTCCGGTGCGCCGGCGTCCTGGTCCGCGATGAAGCGCTTCGCGAAGGTGCCGTCCTGGATGTCCGCGAGGACGGCCTTCATGTTCTCCTTGACCTCGGGCGAGATCACGCGCGGGCCGGAGACGTAGTCGCCGAACTCGGCCGTGTCGGAGATCGACCAGCGCTGCTTCGTGAGACCGCCCTCCCAGATGAGGTCGACGATGAGCTTGAGCTCGTGCAGGACCTCGAAGTACGCGATCTGCGGCTGGTAGCCGGCCTCGGTCAGGGTCTCGAAGCCGTACTGGATGAGCTGCGAGGTGCCACCGCACAGGACGGCCTGCTCACCGAACAGGTCGGTCTCGGTCTCCTCGGTGAAGGTCGTCTTGATGCCGCCGGCGCGCAGGCCGCCGATCGCCTTCGAGTAGGACCACGCGAGGTCCCAGGCCGATCCGGACGCGTCGACCTCGACGGCCACGATCACGGGCACGCCGCGGCCGGCCTCGTACTCGCGGCGCACGGTGTGACCGGGGCCCTTCGGCGCGACGAGGGAGACGTCGACGCCCTCGGGGGCCTCGATGTAGCCGTAGCGGATGTTGAAGCCGTGGCCGAAGACGAGCGTGGCGCCCGGCTTGAGGTTCGGCTCGATGTCCTCGCGGTAGACGATGCGCTGGACCTGGTCCGGGGCGAGGATGACGACGACGTCGGCCCACTTCGTGACCTCGGCCGGGGTCTGCACGTCGAAGCCCGCCTCTTCCGCCTTCTGACGGCTCTTCGAGCCCTCCTTGAGGCCGATCTTGACCTCGACGCCCGAGTCGCGGAGGTTGAGGGCGTGGGCGTGGCCCTGCGAGCCGTAGCCGATGACGGCGACCTTCTTGCCCTGGATGAGCGTCAGGTCGGCGTCGGCGTCGTACACGATGTCAGTCACGAGGGTGTGTCTCCTTGGTTCTGGTGGTCTGGTGCGCGTGCTGGAGCGGTGTTCAGCGGACGCGGTCGGTGATGCTCTTCGGGCCGCGGCCCATGCCGAGCAGGCCGGCACGGGCGAGTTCCTTGATGCCGTACGGCTCGAGGACGCGGAGGATGGCCTGGATCTTGCCGGGGTCGCCGGTCACCTCGACCACGAGCGAGTCGGTCGCCACGTCGACGACCTGCGCACGGAAGAGGGTCACGGCCTCGAGGACCGCCGACCGGGTCTGGTTGTCGACCCGGACCTTGACGAGCATGTGCTCGCGCTGCACCGACTGCGAGAAGTCGAGCTCGACGATCTTGATCACGTTGACGAGCTTGTTCAGCTGCTTCGTGACCTGCTCGAGCGGCAGGTCCTCGACGTCCACGACGACCGTGATCCGACTGAGGCCCTCGACCTCGGTGTTGCCCACCGCGAGCGACTCGATGTTGAAGCCGCGACGGGCGAACAGCCCGGCGACGCGCGTCAGCAGACCCGGCTTGTCCTCGACGAGCAGGGAGAGGACGTGGCTCATGCGGGGTCTCCGGTCATGTCGGCGTCCTCGACGTCCCAGCTGGGCGCGTGGTCGCGGGCGTACTCGATCGAGGAGTTGCCGACCCCCTGCGGGACCATCGGCCACACCATGGAGTCACGGCTCACCACGAAGTCGATGACGACGGGGCGGTCGTTCGTCTCGAGGGCGAGCTTGATCGCGTCGTCGACCTGGTCGGCGCGCTCGACGCGGATGCCGAGGGCACCGTACGCGTCGGCGAGCTTCACGAAGTCCGGCACGCGACGGCTCTCGTGGCCGGTCTCGAGGTCGGTGAAGGAGTGCCGACCGTCGTAGAACAGCGTCTGCCACTGCCGCACCATGCCGAGCGACGAGTTGTTGATGACCGCGACCTTGATCGGGATGTCGTTGATGACGCAGGTCGCGAGTTCCTGGTTCGTCATCTGGAAGCAGCCGTCGCCGTCGATCGCCCAGACCACGCGGTCCGGCTCGGCGACCTTCGCGCCCATCGCCGCGGGGACCGAGTAGCCCATCGTGCCCGCGCCGCCCGAGTTCAGCCACGCGTGCGGCCGCTCGTACTTGATGAACTGCGCCGACCACATCTGGTGCTGGCCGACCCCGGAGGCGTAGACGGCCTCGGGCCCGGTGAGCTCGCCGATGCGGCGGATGATCGCCTGCGGGGCGAGGAGTCCGTCGGTCGGCTCGGCGTACCCGAGCGGGAAGTCCGTCCGGAGCTGCTCGAGCTTGGTCCACCACGCGCTCGTGTCGGCACGGTCCGCGGCGACGTCGCCCCAGGCCTCGAGCAGGTCGCCGAGGACCTCGCGGGCGTCGCCGACGATCGGCACGTCGGCGAACCGGATCTTCGAGATCTCGGCGGGGTCGATGTCGACGTGCACGACCTTGGCGTGCGGCGCGAACTCGTCGGCCTTGCCGGTCACGCGGTCGTCGAACCGTGCACCGAGGGCGATGATGAGGTCGCTGTCCTGCAGCCCGAGCACCGCGGGGACGGTGCCGTGCATGCCGGGCATGCCGAGGTGCTGCGGGTGCGAGTCGGGGAAGGCACCACGCGCCATGAGCGTCGTGACGACCGGCGCACCGGTGGCCTCGGCGAAGCGCAGCAGCTCGGCGGTCGCATCGGAGCGGACCACGCCGCCGCCGACGTACAGCACGGGACGCTCGGCCTCGGCGAGGAGCTGCGCCGCGGCGACGATCTGCTTGCCGTGCGCCTTCGTGACGGGGCGGTAGCCGGGCAGGTCGATCTTCGGCGGCCACACGTAGGGCGCCGACTTCTGCTGGGCGTCCTTCGTGATGTCGACGAGCACCGGGCCCGGACGACCGGTCGTGGCGATCTGGTGCGCGGCGGCGAGCGTCGCGGGGATGTCCGCCGGGTCGGTCACGAGGAACGAGTGCTTCGTGATCGGCATCGTGATCCCGACGATGTCGGCCTCCTGGAAGGCGTCCGTCCCCATCAGGGTCGAGAACACCTGCCCGGTGATCGCGATGAACGGCACCGAGTCCATGTAGGCGTCGGCGATCGCGGTGACGAGGTTCGTCGCACCGGGGCCGGACGTGGCGATCGCGACGCCGACCTTGCCGGAGGCCGAGGCGTACCCCTCGGCCGCGTGGCCGGCGCCCTGCTCGTGCCGGACGAGGATGTGCCGGATCGTCGTGGACGCCATGAGCTCGTCGTAGAACGGGATGATGGCGCCGCCGGGCAGGCCGAAGACGTCGGTGATCCCGAGGTGCTCGAGCGTCCGGAGGACGGCTCCCGAGCCGGTCAGGATCTCCGGCGACCGGCGTGCACAGGCGGCCGCGGACAGCGGAGTGGCTTCCGTGGGCATGAGGTGTTCCTTGCCTGGAGTGATGGCGGTGGTGCGGGTGTCGACGCTAGCCCGTGACCGCGCCCTTGGCGGCGGACTGGACGAGCTTCGCGAACTTCGCGAGGACTCCGCGGGTGTAGCGCGGGGGCAGCGGGGCCCAGCCTGCTCGGCGGGCCTCCAGCTCGGCGTCGTCGACCAGTAGGTCGAGCGAGCGAGCCGCGATGTCGACACGGATGCGGTCGCCATCGCGCACGAATGCCACTGGACCTGCGTCCACGGCTTCCGGTGCGATGTGGCCGATGCACAGGCCGGTTGTGCCGCCTGAGAATCGTCCGTCCGTCAACAGTAGTACATCCTTGCCGAGGCCCGCGCCCTTGATGGCGGCGGTGATCGCGAGCATCTCGCGCATGCCAGGGCCACCCTTCGGGCCCTCGTAGCGGATGACCACCACGTCGCCCTTCTGGATCTGTCCCTCGGTGAGGGCGTCCATCGCGGCACGCTCGCGGTCGAACACCCGCGCGGGGCCCTCGAACACGGCGGCGTCGAACCCGGCGGTCTTCACGACGGCGCCGTCCGGGGCGAAGGAGCCCTTGAGGATGGTCAGGCCACCGGTCTCGTGGATCGGGTTGTCGAGCTTCCGGAACACCTCGCCGTCGAGCTCCGGCGGGTCGATCTCGGCCAGGTTCTCGGCGAGGGTCTTGCCGGTGACGGTCATCACGTCGCCGTGCAGCAGACCGGCCTCGAGCAGCGCCTTCATGATCACCGGGATGCCGCCGTTGCGGTCGACGTCGACCATGACGTACTTGCCGAAGGGCTTCATGTCGGCCAGGTGCGGCACCTTCGAGCCGATGCGGTTGAAGTCGTCGAGGGTCAGCTCGACCTCGGCCTCGTGCGCGATCGCGAGCAGGTGCAGGACGACGTTGGTCGAGCCTCCCAGGGCCATGGCGACGGCGATGGCGTTCTCGAACGCCTCGCGCGTCAGGATCTGCCGGGCCGTCAGGCCGAGGCGGAGCATGTTGACGACGGCCTCGCCTGAGCGGCGCGCGTAGTAGTCACGGCGGCGGTCTGCGCTCGGCGGGGCAGCGGACCCCGGCAGCGACATGCCGAGGGCCTCGGCCACGCTCGCCATGGTGTTCGCCGTGTACATCCCGCCGCAGGCGCCCTCGCCCGGGACGATCGCGCACTCGATCTCCTTGAGCTCGGCCTCGGTCATGGTGCCGGCCTTGCACGCACCGACGCCCTCGAAGGAGTCGATGATCGTGACCTCCTTGAAGGAGCCGTCGGCCTGCTTCACGTAGCCCGGCATGACCGAGCCCGCGTAGAGGAAGACGCTCGCGAGGTCGAGGCGCGCGGCGGCCATGAGCATGCCGGGCAGCGACTTGTCGCAGCCGGCGAGGAGCACGGTGCCGTCGAGGCGCTCCGCGTTCACGACGGTCTCGACGCTGTCGGCGATGACCTCGCGCGAGACGAGCGAGAAGTGCATGCCCTCGTGGCCCATCGAGATCCCGTCGGAGACGGAGATGGTGCCGAACTGCAGCGGGTACCCGCCGCCGGAGTGCACGCCCTCCTTCGCGCCCTGCGCGAGGCGGTCGAGGGAGAGGTTGCAGGGGGTGATCTCGTTCCAGGAGGACGCGATCCCGATCTGCGGCTTGTCCCAGTCTGCGTCGCCCATGCCGACGGCCCGGAGCATGCCACGCGAGGTGGTCGCTTCGATCCCGTCGGTGACGACCCGGCTACGCGGCTTCACGTCGATGTCAGGCATGGTGCGAGTCTAGGACCGTTTGGGATACCAGCGGGACACGACCCGTCGGACGGGAGGCACGTGGCCGGGTCGTCAGCGCGTCGCGCGCAGACGCCCCAACTGCTTCAGGACGTCGGTGAGCGCGGCCGGGTCCGCCACGCGGTGGCCGGCGAGCGTGTCGCCCTCCCCCACCTTCACGCCCACGTCGCCGTCCCGGAGGACCCGGAAGGCGTCCTCGTCGGTGACGTCGTCGCCGGCGAAGAACACGGCGTCCGCGCCCCGCAGCTCGCGGAGCCGGTCGACGGCGTCGCCCTTGGTCACGTGCCGGACGGCGAACTCGAGGATGTCCTTGCCGCCGCGCTCGAGGACCTCCGGGTCGGCGCGGTGCGCGGCCTCGTGCGCAGCGGCGTTCGCCGCCGCGGCCACCTCGGCGCTCGCCCGGCGCGTGTGCACCCCGTGCCCGGCGGGCTTGTGCTCGACGACGACGTCCGGGAACCGTGCGCCCACCTCGTCGAGCGCCGCGCCGACACGGGCCACGCGGGCGTGCTCGTCCTCGGTCAGGGCGGCCTCGGCGTGCCCGTCGACCCGCCACTCGACGCCGTGCGACCCGACGAGCGCCATGTCCTCCGGCGCGTGCGACACCCGGGCGAGTCCCTCGAGCGGCCGTCCGGAGACGAGCACGACCTCGGTGTCGCGGGCGCGCTGCAGGGTCAGCACCGCCGCCCACGAGCCCGGGAGCGCACCGACCTGCGCGGGGTCGTCGGCGAACGGTGCGAGCGTGCCGTCGAAGTCGAGGGCGACGAGCAGTCGCGGCGCAGCCGCGAGCGTCTCGAGGGCCGACGACAGGGCGGTCGGGTCGGTCGACGGCTCAGGCACCACGTGCCTCCCGGGTGTCCTCGGCGGCGCGCGCGGTCTGCGCGTCCTGGTCGAAGATCGACGTCGTGTCCTGGAGCTGCTCGACGTGCTGGTCACCCGGGTCGGCGGCCGAGGGGTCGAGCTTGGCGCGGCTCGGCGCGTGCCGGTCGAGCGCCTCGAGGAAGGAGCGCGACCAGCGGGCCACGTCGTTCTCGCGGACGCGCTTCCGGAGCGCGCGCATGCGCGTCGACCGCTCGCGGCGGGGCATCTCGATCGCGCGCTGGATCGCGTCCTTCAGGGCGCCGATGTCGTGCGGGTTGACGATGACCGCCTGCTTCAGCTCGTCGGCGGCCCCGGCGAACTCGGACAGGATGAGGACGCCGTCGTTGTCCGAGCGGGTCGCGACGTACTCCTTCGCGACGAGGTTCATGCCGTCGCGGAGTGCGGTCACGAGCATGATGTCCGCGGCGAGGTACAGCGCGACCATCTCCTCGCGCGGGTAGCCGTGGTGCAGGTACGAGATGGGTTGGTGCCCGATCACGCCGAGGTCGCCGTTGATCCGTCCGACGGTCAGCTCGATCTCGTCGCGGAGCGCCGCGTACGTGTCCACACGCTCGCGGCTCGGGCTGGCGACCTGGACGAGCGTCGCGTCCTCGACCGCGACCCGGCCGTCCTCGATCAGCTCGCCGAACGCCTTGATGCGGTGCCGGATCCCCTTGGTGTAGTCGAGCCGGTCGACACCGAGCAGGACCGTCTTCGGGTTGCCGAGGCTCGCGCGGATCTCCTTCGCTCGCTCCTGGACCTCGGGTCGGTGCGCGATCGCCTCGAAGCTCTCGGCGTCGATCGAGATCGGGAAGTGCCGGGCCTCGACGTGGCGCACGGTGATGCCCTTGCGGCTCCGCGGTGCCGCCGGGTCGTCGACCGGGACGTCGATGGTCGAGCCCTTGGTCGTGTAGCCCTTGATGTGGCGGACCGCGCGGAGGAAGTCGCTCGCGTCGTCGTGCCGCTGGAACCCGATGACGTCGGCGCCGAGCAGCCCGTCGAGGATCTGCGCGCGCCACGGCAGCTGCGCGTAGATGCCGACCGGCGGGAACGGGATGTGGTTGAAGAAGCCGATCGTCAGGTCCGGACGGCGCTCCCGGAGCAGGGCCGGCAGGAGCTGCAGCTGGTAGTCCTGCACCCAGACGACGCCGTCCTGCTCGACGATCTCGACGATCTGGTCGGCGAAGCGCTCGTTGACCCGCTTGTACGCGTTCCACCAGTCGCGGTGGTAGCTCGGGTGCTCGATCACGTCGTGGTAGAGCGGCCAGAGGGTGTCGTTGCTGAAGCCCTCGTAGTACTCCTCGACGTCGTCGGCGCTCAGCGGCACCGGGACGATGTGGATGCCCTCGTTGTCGAACGGCGCCACCTCGACGTCCGGCTGCCCGACCCAGCCGACCCACGCACCGTCGTTCGCCCGCATCACCGGCTCGAGGGCGGTCACGAGGCCGCCCGGGGAGTGCCGCCAGCCCTCGTTGCCGTCCTCGTCGACGACACGGTCGACGGGCAGGCGGTTCGAGGCGACGACGAACGCGTAGCGGTCTGGGTCGGTGTCGGTGGGTGCTGCCATGAGGTGCTGGTCTCTCCGTTCCGCCCGGAAGGTGCGCCGGGGTGCGGAGCCGACGGTACCAGCGCGGGGTCAGGCGGTCCCCGGCCGGACGCCCGGTCGCCGCTGGCTAGGCTTCGCACATGGTCGTGACACGGGCGTGGCGGAACGGGAGTGCGGCGGAGCGGGACTTCCCGGTGGACCGCGTCTCGGACCTGCTCGAGCGGGACGACGACACCTTCGTCTGGGTGGACCACACCGAGCCCGGGCCGGAGGACCTGCGACACGTCGAGGACGAGCTCGGGATCCACGCGCTCGCGCTCGAGGACGCCCTCGAGCCGGGGCAGCGCCCGAAGCTCGACCGGTACCGGCAGAGCCTGTTCCTCGTGGTCTACGACGTCGACGGCATCGACGACGACGGCGAGCTCGTGACGCACGAGGTGAAGGCGTTCGTCAGCCGGCGCGCCCTCGTCACGATGCACGGACCGGACGTCGACATGGCCGCGGTCGAACGACGGCTCGACGCCAACGCCGACGTGTGCGACCACGGGGTGCCCTGGCTCGTGTGGGGGCTCCTCGACGCGGTCGTCGACCACGCCACGGTCACCGTCGAGGACATCGAGGCGCGGATCGAGGCGCTCGAGGACGACCTGTTCGAGCACGGCAACCCCCGCGAGCAGCAGATCCAGCGGCGGTCGTTCCGGCTCCGGAAGGCGCTCGGCGTCCTCCGGCGCCAGGTCGTCCCGACCCGGGACAGCGTCGCGTCCTTCCTGCACGGCGACGCCGAGTCGATCCAGGACGGCATCCGCCCGTACTTCCGGGACGTCGAGGACCACCTGGTCTCCGTCGCGGACTCCGTCGACCAACTGCGTGACGCCGTGTCGAGCGTCCTCGACACGAACCTCAACCTGGCGTCGAACCGGCAGAACACCGTGATGAAGAAGGTGACGAGCTGGGCGGCGATCATCGCGATCCCGACGGCGATCACGGGCTTCTTCGGGCAGAACGTGACGTTCCCGGGCGAGGGGCACTGGAGCGGGCTCGCCGCGTCCGTCTCGCTGATCCTGGCGACGTCGCTCGTGCTCTACCGGGTGTTCAAGACGAAGGACTGGCTGTAGCCCGGGTCAGATCTGCAGCGCGAGCACCCCGGCGACGACGGTGAGCGGTGCGACCACGCAGCCGAGCGCCATGTAGCGCCCCCACGACAGGTGCACGCCCTCGGACGCGAGCCGCGCGTGCCAGAGCAGCGTCGCGAGCGACGCCCACGGCGTGATGAGGCAGCCGGCGTTCACGCCGACGAGCAGCGCCGCGTAGCGCAGGGCCTCGTGCCCCGCTGCCGGCTCGAGCACCAGGTACGCCGGCAGGTTGTCGATGGCGTTCGCCGCGACCGCACCGGCGCCGCCGAGCAGCAGGAGCGAGCCCGTCCCGGTGCCGCCGGACAGCGCGTGCACGACCGGGTCGGTCAGGCCCGTGGTGTGCAGCGTCTCCACGACGACGAACAGCCCCGCCGCGAACAGCAGCGTCGACCACGGCACACGGGACGGCCGGAGCTCGGACGGCGCACGGAAGGCCGCGACGACGACGAGCAGCACCGCCGCCGCGAGCGCCGCGATCCACACCGTGACGCCGGCGGTGAGCGCGACGACGAGGGCGACGAGCACGACGGACGCGGCCCAGAAGAACACCGGGTCCCGCGGGCGCCGGACCTCGACCGGGGTGTACCGGCCGAAGAGCTTGCCGCGGAACACGACGAGGAGCACGGCGCACGGCACGACGACCCCGGCGAGCGCCGCCCACACCATGAGCCCGGCGAACGGGATCGGTCCGTCGAGCCCGATCTTGTCGACCGCGAGCAGGTTCGTCAGGTTGGACACCGGCAGCAGCATCGACGCGGTGTTCGCGAGCCAGACGGTCGTCAGGGCGAACGGCATCGGGGGCAGGCCGACCCGGCGGGCGAGCGCGATCACGATGGGCGTCAGGAGCACCGCGGTGGTGTCGATCGACAGGAACACGGTGCAGACGACCGCGAGCACGACCACGGACACCCACAGGCCGATCGTGCGGCCACCGCCGACGCGCGCGGCGAGGTCGGCGAGCCGGTCGAAGACGCCCGCGTCGGCCGCGAGCTCGGACACGACGGTCAGCCCGAGCACGAACGCGAGCACCGGGACGACACGCTCGGCGAGGGTTGCGAGGTCGGGCAGGGGCAGGAGGCCGAGGACGACGCACACGGCGCCGACCACGAGCAGCACTCCCCCGATGACGGCCTGACGCACGGTGACTCCTCGACGCTCGGGCCGGGCAGGGCGACCGGCGGCGCTCCAATGTAGCGGCCGGTAGCGTGGCGGGGACGACCAGAGGAGGAACCGGTGCGGAAGTTCATGTTCAGCGGTGCGGTGTGGAGTTCGATCATCAGCGGCTACAGCGTGGTGCAGACGACGCGGCAGGGGCCGCGGGACTGGCGCCTCGCGCTCACGTGGATCGCGTGGCTCGCGACGACGATCGTCGCGCTCGGCACGGTCGTCGAGGACGACCGCGCGGTGAAGGCGCGTCAGCGCTAGGTCGCCAGCGCGACCACCCATCGGACGGGAGGCACGGTGTCGGCTGGCACCCCTCCCTCGCAGGCTCGGTCGGCGCGCCCCGCGTGACGCTGGCGCGTCACCGCTGAGCGGGGCGCGCCCATCCGTCGTGTGGTCGCGTCCCTCAGCGCGCGGGCGGGACGTCCTCCGGGCGGATGCCGGACGTCTGGATCGGTCCGGTGAAGAGCGCGGAGCGCTCGTCGCCCTCGCGGAAGAGCGAGGCGTCCTGCTCCTCGGTGCGCGGTCGGGCCTTGCCGACCGCCTCCCGGCCCTGCGTGACCTGCACGCGCTGCCGCGGGAGCGCGTCCGGGTGCTCGCGCTGCACCCACTCGACCATCTCCTCGCGCACGTAGCAGCGCAGGTCGAACAGGCCGCCGGCGTCCCGGGCACTGACGAGGATGCGCACGCGCACCAGGCCGCCGACCGCCTCGGTGACCTGCAGTACCTTGGTGCGGCCGTCCCAGATCGTCGACGTGCCGAGGATCCGGTCGAGCTCGGTGCGCATCTCGGTCGGGCTGATCCGCCAGTCGAGGTCGAACTCGACGGCGCCGAGGAGCTCGCTACCCGTACGGGTCCAGTTCTCGAAGGGCGTGCTCGTGAAGTACGTCGACGGCAGCACGAACCGGCGGTCGTCCCAGAGGTGCACGACGACGTAGGTGAGGGTGATCTCCTCGATGCGCCCCCACTGCTGCTCGACGACCACGACGTCGTCCACGCGGATCGACCCGGAGAACGCGAGCTGCATCCCGGCGAACACGTTGCCCAGGGTCGACTGCGCCGCGAGGCCCGCGACGACCGAGATGAGCCCCGCCGAGGCGAGGACGCTCGCACCGGCGGCCTCGACCCCGGGAAAGGTCAGGAGGATGGCGCCGACCGCGATGATCACGAGGACCGCGACCGTGAGCCGTCGGATGATGAGGACCTGCGTGCGGATCCGCCGGGCGACGCGGTTGTCCGGGACGTCGACGCGGTAGCGGTGCAGGCCGAGGTCCTCGAGGAAGATCGCGATCTCGCAGGCGAGCCAGCAGCCCACCGCGATCGTGACGATGAGGAACGCGTGGGAGACCTCGTCGCGCCACGGGTACGCCTCAGCGTTCCGCGGCACGCTCGCCGCGAAGGCCGCCCAGGTCAGTGCCACGAGGAGCATCGATCGGAACGGGTGCTTCGTGCGTCGGGAGAGCACGGCGGCCCAGCGTTCCCGTCGGGCGATCGTCCGGAGCACGAGGTGCAGGACGAGCGCGGCGGCGGCCGTCACGAGCAGGGCGATCCCGATCGCGACCAGGAGTCGGAGGAGGGTGTCCATCGGTCCATGCTGTCCGGTCCCCCACCGGTCGTGTTCAGCATCGCCTGACCTGTGGTGTCGTTCAGGTCGGCATTCCGTTCCACCCCGGCGCGGACACGCATGTAGGTTGGCGCGCATGACAGCGCAGAACGACACGGGTGTGTCCCGCACGCCCGCGAACGACTTCTCGCACGAGCAGGAGGGCTACCAGCACGGTCTGAAGCCCCGGCAACTGCAGATGATCGCGATCGGCGGGGCCATCGGCACCGGACTCTTCCTCGGCGCGGGCGGCCGCCTGAACACGGCGGGACCGGCCCTGGCGGTCACCTACCTGGTCGCGGGCATCTTCGCCTTCTTCATCCTCCGGGCCCTCGGCGAGCTCGTGCTGCACCGCCCGTCCTCCGGGTCCTTCATCTCGTACGCCCGCGAGTTCTACGGCGAGAAGTTCGCGTACGCCGCCGGGTGGATGTACTTCCTGAACTGGGCGATGACGTCGATCGTGGACACCACCGCGGTCGCGCTCTACCTCCACTACTGGAGCGCGTTCACCGCGGCGCCGCAGTGGCTCCTCGCACTCATCGCCCTGGTCGTCGTGCTCGCCGCCAACATGGTCGCGGTCAAGGTGTTCGGCGAGCTCGAGTTCTGGTTCGCGCTCATCAAGGTCGCGGCGCTCGTGGCGTTCCTCGTCATCGCGCTCGTCTGGCTCGTCTTCGCGTTCCCGGTGGAGACCGGTGGCGAGGCGGTCCGCACGGGCTTCTCGATCTGGCAGGACAACGGCGGGCTCATCCCGAACGGCGTGCTGCCCGCGGTGCTCGTGGTCCAGGGCGTCGTGTTCGCCTACGCGGCCATCGAGCTGGTCGGCACCGCGTCCGGCGAGACCCAGGACACCGAGAAGGTCATCCCCCGCGCCATCAACTCCGTCGTCTTCCGCATCGCGGTCTTCTACGTCGGGTCGGTCGTCCTGCTCTCCCTGCTGCTGCCGTACACGTCGTACAAGGACGGGCAGAGCCCGTTCGTGACGTTCTTCTCGTCGCTCGGCAACCCGCAGGTGGGCGTCATCGCCGGCTCGATCATGAACTTCGTCGTGCTCACCGCCGCGCTGTCGTCGCTGAACGCCGGTCTGTACTCCACCGGCCGAGCCCTGCACTCGATGGGCATGAACGGCTCGGCGCCGAAGTGGACCACGAAGATGTCGAAAGGCGGCGTGCCCTACGCCGGCATCCTGCTCACCGCGGCCTTCACCGTCGCGGGCGTCGCGCTCAACTACTTCGTCCCGGCGCAGGCGTTCGAGATCGCGCTGAACGTCGCGAGCCTCGGGATCATCACGGCGTGGGGCACGATCATCCTATGCCAGATGCGTCTGCGGCAGTGGGCGAAGCAGGGCCTGGCGAAGGAGCCGACGTTCCGCCTGCCCGGCGCTCCGGTGACGTCGTGGTTGACCCTGGCGTTCCTGGCGTCGGTCGTCGTGCTCATGGCGATCGACTACCCGGTCGGGACGTACACGATCGCGTCGCTCGTCGTCATCATCCCGCTGCTCGTCGTCGGGTGGTTCCTGCAGCGCGACCGGATCCTGCGCATCGCAGCGCTCCGCGAGGGCGTGA
This sequence comes from Curtobacterium citreum, assembly GCF_006715175.1. NCBI lineage: Bacteria > Bacillati > Actinomycetota > Actinomycetes > Micrococcales > Microbacteriaceae > Curtobacterium > Curtobacterium citreum. The sequence continues at coordinate 2,506,377 of NZ_VFMQ01000001.1, forward strand.
CCGGGCCGTACCCGATCGGCGTCCGCGACCCGGCGAACCAGGTCCGTCGCGGCAAGGACGGTGACAGCAGGGGGGAATGATCCCGCACGGACGGTCCGCGCGTCCCCATGTCATCCGGAATGCGCGGGCGGTTCGCCCCGGAACCTTCCACGGGTCCGGCACGCGTCGGTACGATCGGCGTGTGCCGGACCCTTCTGTCTCCCCCGCCCCGACGTTCGACCTGCAGCTGACGTGGCGCGGGACCATCGGTCGGATCCGGGTGTACGACGAGCTCGTGCGGGCCGAGACGAGCTTCGAGCGCGACACCCTGACGCAGGTCCCGATGGACGAGGTGCGGGGCTGGCGCATCGAACCGTGCGACTTCGACGCGGTGTGCGTGGAGTTCGTCACCGCGTCGGACACCTACCGGGTGCTGCTCGACACGTCCGACGAGCGGATCGCGGCGCTCGTGCTCGGTCGGGCGCTGGGCGACCCGCTGCCGTCCGAGTCCTGAGGCGCGGCGCTGCGGCGCGGCGCGGCGTCCGGACGTGGTCCCGACGCTGCGGCGCGGGTCAGGCCAGCAGCAGCAGGACGCCGGCGACGACCGCGGCGAGGGCGATCGCGAACGCGATGAGCAGCAGCACGAGGTGCACCGAGTAGAAGGTCGTCGGCTTGCCGGCGGCGTCCCGCGCCCGGGCGTCCTTCGCCACGCGCTGGAAGAACCGGGGCCACGTGACGACGTTGAAGACGGCGGCGACGAAGAGCACGATGGCGGCGAAGACGGTCACGCGACGAGTCTAGACACCGCACCCATCGGCCGCTGCGCTCGGGAACCGCCGGTGCCGCGGGACCCGGGGGTGCTCGGCCGCCCCCAACGCGGCCGAGTCCGCCCCGGCGCACCACACGACGTGTAGCACGTGCTACAGACCCTACACGGCTGGTCCACAGGAGGTCGAGCCGTGCTCGGGAACGTGATCGTTCCGATGCAGAACGACGTCAGGCCGTGCCCGCCGCATCGTCGAGCGCCGACTCCGCGGCGGCCAGGACGGCACGGTCGTCGGGGTCGAGCGGACGGCGGGCTCGTCGCGCGCCGTCGTTGATCTCGACGATCAGGCGGCTCACCCGGGTGGCGGCGTCAGTGGACTCGGGGTAGGCGTTGTCCGTGCCGATGCGCTCGTGCAGCGGCTCCAGCGCGGCCAGGGCGGCGTCGAGACGCCGGCTCGTCCGACGACGCGCGACCTGGTGGCCGATGACGAGCAGGAGCATCCCGGACGCCGTGCACAGCACCGCGCCGGGGGTCGTGACGTCGTACGGCAGGGACAGGGCGTGGGTGACGTCGAGCCGACCGGCGACGTGCGCGAGGTCCATGACGACCACCACGACCATGCGGACGACACCGAGCACCCCGCCGAGGACGATGAACCACAGGCCGAGGCGGTCGGCGGCGGTGCGGGCCTCGCGCAGGTGGAGCACGCAGATGACCGCAGTCGCGGCCAACGCCGTGCCGAGGTACGCGGTCTGCGCGATCGAGTACACGGCGGCGGCCGGCTGGTCCCCGGCGACGAGCATGAACGTCGTGGTCGTGGCGGGACGATCGAGCGCGACGAACGCCCCGACGACCACCACGACGACGACCACGCATGCGATGACGATCGTGGTCCGCAGCCACGGACGTGCGGCGCCGACCGCCTTCGCGACGCCCCAGAGCAGCGTGCTCGTCCCGGCGACCATCAGGCAGTCGCTCAGCACCGTGACGACGTTCTGCCCGCCCAGCAGGGGGTCGAGCCAGCGGTACAGCGGGTCGACGTTCGTGACGACCGTCGCCGCGAACAGCAGGAACGTCACCGCGAGGGTGCGGTCCTGTCCGCGCTGCAGTCGGAGGAGGATGACGCTCCCGGCGACCAGGACGAGCGCCTGGGCGACGGCGAGGATCACCCGAAGACCCCGCGGAAGGCACTCGGCCGGCCGCGGTGCCGTCGGATGAGACCCGCGAGCTGGTCGGCGAAGAGCTCGGCCTGGTGCTCGTAGTCATTCGTGAACATGCCGCGCGCGAGGGCGCGTTCGACCTTGTACTCCGGCACGTCGGGGATGACGTCGCGGACGTAGGCGGACTGCGGCGCGTGCTCCTGGTGGCGGTGCAGCACGTGTCCGAGCTCGTGGCCGATGACGAACGCCCGGAAGGTCTCGGACGCGGTGGGCGAGATCATCACGAGGTGCTGGTGCTCGAGCGTCGCGACGAAGCCACAGACGGGCTCCTCGCTGAGGAACGACTCCTCGCGCACGACGATCGGCTTGCCGACGTGGTCCGCGGCTGCGGCGACGGCCTGGTCGATGTCCGACCAGCCCTCGCGCTCCCCCCTCGTCCAGAACGCCTGTACCGAGGCGGACGCCTCGCCGTGGCCGGTTGGCCCGGTCATGCGACGCTCCCCCGCGCCGACTCCTCCTCGAGCACCCGGGCGATGCGCCGCAGGGCGTCGGGCGAGAGCTCCCCGGGGAACGTCCGCGCCGCGAAGCCACTGACCCGAGCCGAGCGGAGTGCCCGCACGAGCTCGATCTGGGCACCGATCCGCTCCGGGACCGCACTGTCCTCGAGCAGGAAGCGCTCGTCCACCTCGAAGAAGCCGGCGAGCACGCGGAGCAGGTCCGTGTCGCGGTTGCGCCGGCCGTCCCCGGAGATCATGTACGTCCACTTCGCGCGGGAGAGCGAACCGCCCTGCGCCGCGACGTAGTCCTCGACCGCGGAGAACGGCACCGGGGCGCCACGCTGCGACTCCTCGAAGTCGAGCAGCAGGTTGAGCCGGCGCGCGAGCTCGGCCGCGTCGAGCGCGCCACCCTTGGGATCGGTGGTCGTCATGTCGATCGGACTCCTCCCCAGTCGCCAGCGGTGCACGCCATGGTAGCGCGGTCCCGCCGTAGCCTGTCGGGATGTCCCGCGTCCTGCCCTCGACCGTCGCTGGCACCGTCGAGCACGAACGGACGGTCAACCGCTCCCGGTTCATCGCGACGGTCGAGCCGGTGGTGGACGTCCCCGACGCCGAGCGGGTGGTCGCCGAGGTCCGACGCCGGTACTGGGACGCGCGGCACCACTGCACGGCGATGGTCACGGGCGTCCTCGGGGACCAGGCGCGGTCCTCCGACGACGGCGAACCGTCCGGCACCGCCGGCGTCCCGATGCTCGAGGTCCTCCGGCGCCGCGACCTGACCGACCTGGTCGTCGTCGTGACGCGGTACTTCGGCGGCGTCAAGCTCGGCGCCGGTGGGCTCGTCCGGGCGTACTCGTCGGCCGTCTCCGAGGCGCTCGACCAGGCAGCACTGGTCCGACGAGCCGAGCGCACCCGGGCCACCGTGGCCGTGCCGCACGCCGAGGCCGGCCGGATCGACAACCTGCTGCGCGACTGGGCCGGACACCACGACGCCACGTTCGACACCCCCGAGTACGGCGCCACGGCCACGTTCTCGCTCTGGGTGCCGGAGGACGCCCTCGACGCCCTGCGCGCCGACCTCGCTGCCGCCTCGGCCGGGACGCTCGTCCCCGAGTCGGGTCCGACCCGCGTGGTCGACCTGCCCGACACGACCTCCGGGGCCTGACAGCACCCGACGGCCGACCGATCGCGCCCGGCGCGGACGAACTGCGGACGGCCACAGATCCGTCCCGCTGGATCTCGTCGAGATCCACACCCCGCGCGTGTCGCGTCGCTCGCCCCCGAGAACATCGCCGGACAACGAAACAGGCCCGGTCGGGATGATCCGACCGGGCCTGCTGTGTGGTGCGCCCCCTCGGACTTGAACCGAGAACCCACTGATTAAGAGTCAGTTGCTCTGCCAATTGAGCTAGAGGCGCATGGTGTTGAGTTGTCTGCTGCTCTCGCACTTGCGTGCTGCAACGGGAAACAACAATAGCATGGGTTCTGGGTGCTCACGACCACTCGGGCACCGGACACGAACAGGAGCACCATGACGGACCGTCTCGCGGTCGGCGACACCGCCCCCGACTTCACCCTCCCGGACCAGGACGGCACGGAGCACGCGCTCGCCGACCTGCGCGGTCGGAAGGTCATCGTGTACTTCTACCCGGCGGCCTCGACCCCCGGGTGCACCACCGAGGCGTGCGACTTCCGCGACAACATGACGTCGCTCCAGGCGGCCGGCTACGAGGTCCTCGGCGTCTCGAAGGACGAGCAGGCGAAGCTCAAGGAGTTCCAGCACGAGCAGGCCCTGACCTTCCCGCTGCTGAGCGACCCCGACCTCGCCGTGCACCGCGCCTACGGCGCCTGGGGCGAGAAGAACAACTACGGCAAGATCGTCACCGGCACGATCCGCTCGACGATCGTCGTCGACGAGGACGGCCGCGTGCAGCTGCCCCTCTACAACGTGAAGGCGACCGGTCACGTGGCCAGCCTCCGGAAGAAGCTCGGCCTGGTCTGAACCCAGCCACGGACGGACGGGAGGCGCGGTGCCAGCTGGCACACCTCCCTCGCAGGCTCGGTCGGCGCGCCCCGCGTGACGCTGGCGCGTCACCGCTGAGCGGGGCGCGCTCCCGTCCGTTCGCGCTCACGTCCCGAGACGCGACGTCAGTCGTCCCGCTGGCCGCGCGGGACGAGCGCGGCCGTGATCGGCCGCGAGAGCACGAGGGTGAGGCCGACCAGTGCCGGGATGAGGAGCACCCAGCCCACCCAGGCGACGCGGAAGACGCCCTGGAACGCGCCGATCGCGAGCGCGCCCTGGAGCACCTGCCAGACGATGATCCCGGAGCGGACCCACGAGCGGTGGTTCCGAAGCCCGAGGAACATCGCGACGAGCCAGGTCGCGGCGATCGCGGCGAGGACCACGAGCGCGATCGCGGAAGCGATGCTCGACGCCGGCGCGACGAGGAGTTCCACGAGGAGCGCGACCGTCACGACGACGAGCGCGAGCGCCTCGAGGCCGACGACCACGAGCAGCGTCGTGAACGCCGGGGATCGACCGGCGACGGGGCCGGGGCCGTTCGGGGTGGTCTCGGACACAGCGATCCTCCAGATGGAACCCTTGATTTGGTACCACCAGTATGGAACGATATTCGAGGTCGTTTGGACGGCACGATGTGGTGTGCGTCTCCCGCGGTTCGACGCTCCTCCCCCGAGCGTTCAGCGGGCGTCAGACTCGCTCCCAGCGGATTCCTCCCCCACAGGTCTCCCCTCGTGCCCTGTGCATGCCCAGCGTTCCGATCCCCGAGCCGCGGCCCCGGCCTGCCGTTCGAGCATCGACATCAAGGAGCACCACACATGGACTGGCGTGACCAGGCAGCTTGCCTCACCGCGGACCCCGAGCTCTTCTTCCCGGTGGGCAACACCGGACCCGCCGTCGACCAGATCGAGAAGGCCAAGTCGGTCTGCGCTCGGTGCACGGTGACGGAGATGTGCCTGCAGTACGCCCTCGAGAACAACCAGGACTCGGGCGTCTGGGGCGGCCTCAGCGAGGACGAGCGTCGTGCGCTGAAGCGCCGCGCGGCCCGCGCCCGCCGCGCCTCCTGACGCAGCAGCACCAACGACACGACGACGCCCGTCGCTCCCCTGGGAGCGACGGGCGTCGTCGTGTGTCCAGCCTGGGGCGGGCCCACGGCGCCGAGCGCTACGCGGCGCCGGCGGCGGTGAGCCAGCGGAACGGGATCGTGATGGTGACCTCGGTGCCGCTGCCGGTGAGCGTGTGCCAGTCGATCGTCCCGCCGAGCTCGCCCTGGATGAGCGTGCGGACGATCTGCGTGCCGAGCCCCGAGCCGACCTTGCCCTCCGGCAGGCCTCGGCCGTTGTCGCGGACCTCGATGTCGAGGTGGTCGTCGGAGCGGTTCGCCACGATCTCGACCTCGCCGTCGCGGCCGTCCAGCCCGTGCTCGACGGCGTTCGTGACGAGCTCGGTGAGGCCGAGCGCGAGCGGGGTCGCCGCCTCCGAGGGCAGCACGCCGAACTCGCCGGTCTTCTTCGGGCGGACAGTCGTGTTGTGGGACGCCGCGACCTCGGTCACGAGCTTCAGCACGGAGTCGAACACCTCGTCGAAGTCGACGTTCTGGCTGAGGCCGGTCGACAGGGTGTCGTGCACGACGGCGATCGCCGCCACGCGACGCATGGCGTTCTGCAGTGACGTCCGGGCCTCGTCCGAGTGGGTCCGGCGCGCCTGGATGCGGAGCAGGGACGCGACCGTCTGCAGGTTGTTCTTGACGCGGTGGTGGATCTCGCGGATCGTCGCGTCCTTGGTGATGAGCTCGCGCTCCTGGTGCCGGAGCTCGGTGACGTCGCGGCAGAGCACGATCGCGCCGATGCGGTCGCCCTGGTCGCGGAGCGGGATGGAGCGCAACGAGACCGTCACGCCCTTCGCCTCGACGTCGGCGCGCCACGGAGCCCGCCCGGTCACGACGAGCGGCAGGGACTCGTCCACGTCGAGCTGCGAGCCGATCAGCTCGGTCGTGACCTCGGCGAGGGACTTCCGCTCGAGCTCACCCTCGAAGCCCATGCGGTTGAAGGCGCTCAGGCCGTTCGGGCTCGCGAAGGTGACGACGCCGTTCGTGTCGAGGCGGAGCAGCCCGTCACTCGCGCGGGGCGCACCGCGGCGGGGGCCGGCCGGGGCACCGAGGTCCGGGAAGTCACCCGTGGCGATCATCCCGAACAGGTCGTTCGCGCTCGCGGTGAAGTTGAGCTCCTGGCGGCTCGGGGTCCGCATCTCGTCCTGGTTCGAGTGCCGCGTGACGACGGCGATCGGACGCTCGGTCGTCTCGGCGCTGTTCGGGCTCAGTCGGCGGAGCACCGGGATCGCCCGGACGCGCGTCGGGGTGTCCTCGTACCAGTCCGGCTCGGCGGAGTCGACGACCCGGGCGGCGGCGAAGCACTCGGTGACCTGCTCGCGCCATTCCTCGCGGATCTCCTGCCCGACGATGTCGCGGTAGAAGAGCGTCGCGGCGGAGCTCGGCCGGGCGTGCGCGACGGCCACGAACGAGCCGTCCTCGGCGGTCGGTACCCAGAGCACCATGTCGGCGAAGGACAGGTCGGCGAGGAGCTGCCAGTCCCCCACGAGCAGGTGGAGCCACTCCACGTCCGCTTCGGAGGATCGGCCTTGCGCGAGGACGAGGTCACTGAGGGTCGACACCACGTCAGTCTAGGTGCGGCCCGTTGTGGACAACGGCACGCCTCCACAGCCACGCTGCTTTCGTATTTCTCATGTCGTACACATTCGTACGTTCGCCACATGGGAGGGACCGGGGTGTCAGGACACGCGCATCGACTCGACGACGAGGACGACGACGACCGATCGGAGACGAGAGTCCGAGCGGTCGCCGCGGTCCCGGCTCCGCGGCCCGCCGGGACACCGGCTCCGCCACCGGAACCCGGGACGCCGGACGCCGACGCCCCGCCGGACCCGGCCGAGGTCGCCGCTGCCCTCGCCCGTTGTGTCGTGGAGGTCCTCGCCGGTGCCCGCGACGTCGACAGCATCGCGCGGTGGGTCACCGAGGACGTGCACCGGCACCTGCTGCACCGCGCGGCCGTCGCCGCGCGCGCCCGGGCGCTCCGGCGTCGCGCCCGATCACGGCCGCTCGTCCAGGTCGGCACGGTCCGGCTCTGCCCGGTCGCGCCCGGAGTGGTCGAGGCGGCCGTCGTCGTGCACACCCGCGCTCATGCGCGCGCCGTCGCGCTCCGCCTCGAGCTCCGGCAGGGCCGCTGGCGGGCCGTCGTCGTCGGCGTCCTCTGAACGACGCGCCCAGCAGGAGGACGGGAGGCGCGGTGCCCGCCGGCACCGCGCCTCCCGTCCGTCGCGTACGCGCTCGTGGGCCGCTGCGGATCAGCCCTTCTTGGCTGCCTGCCGGCGCTCGGCACGGTTGTTGGCCGAGGCCTGACCGGAGGCCGTGGCTGCGTTCCCGAAGGCGGAGCCCTGCTCGGGACCCGCGGCGGCCTCGGCCTCGGCCTGCGCCTTCTGGGCGCGGGCCGTCGCCGCCTGCTCGAGGCGACCCTGCTCGTCGCGGACCTCGACCTCGCCGTCGATCGACGGCGCCGAGTACTCGAGCCCGGTGGCCTCGCCCTCGCCGAGGCCCTTCGCCTCGATCACGGCGTTGTCGCCGTCGGACTGGACCTGCACCTCGAGGTTGAAGAGGTAGCCGACCGACTCTTCGCGGATCTGGCCCATCATGCTCTGGAAGAGCGCGTAGCCCTCGCGCTGGTACTCGACCAGCGGGTCGCGCTGGGCCATGGCGCGGAGGCCGATGCCGTCCTTGAGGTAGTCCATCTCGTACAGGTGGTCACGCCAGCGGCGGTCGATCACCGAGAGGACGACGCGGCGCTCGAGCTCGCGCATGGCCTCTTCGCCGAGGAGTTCCTCGCGCTTCTGGTAGGCGAGCTTGGCGTCGGACAGGATCTCCCGCCCGAGGAAGTCGCGCGTCGCCTTGCCCTTCGAGCCGGCCTCCGTGATGACCTCGTCGATGGAGATCGAGATCGGGTACAGCGTCCCGAGCTCGGTCCACATCGCGTCGAGGTCCCAGTCGTCCGCGTTGCCCTCGGCGGTGTGGGTGTCGATCACGTCGTCGACGACGCTCTTCAGGAACGTCTGCGCACGCTCGTGGATGTCGTCGCCCTCGAGGATGTGACGACGGTCGCTGTAGATCGCCTCGCGCTGGCGGTTCAGGACGTCGTCGTACTTCAGGACGTTCTTGCGGATCTCGGCGTTGCGGCCCTCGACCTGCGCCTGGGCGGAGCGGATCGCGCGGCTGACGAGCTTGTTCTCGATCGCCATGTCGTCCGGCACGTTCGAGCGGCCCATGAGGCTCTCGGCGGCACCGGAGTTGAACAGGCGCATCAGGTCGTCGGTGAGCGACAGGTAGAAGCGGCTCTCGCCCGGGTCACCCTGGCGGCCGGAACGACCGCGGAGCTGGTTGTCGATGCGGCGCGACTCGTGGCGCTCGGTGCCGAGCACGTAGAGCCCGCCGGCGTCGCGGACCTTGTCGCCCTCGGACTCGACGGTCTTCTTGACCTCGGCGAAGACCTCGTCCCAGGCGGCCTCGTACTCCTCCGGCGTCTCGGTCGGGGACAGCCCCTTGGCGTGCATCTCCTGCACGGCGAGGAACTCGGAGTTGCCGCCGAGCATGATGTCCGTACCGCGGCCGGCCATGTTCGTGGCGACGGTCACGGCGCCGAGTCGACCGGCCTGGGCCACGATCGCGGCTTCGCGTGCGTGGTTCTTGGCGTTGAGGACCTCGTGCTTCACGCCCTTCTTGGCGAGGAGCTTCGACAGGTACTCGGACTTCTCGACGCTCGTCGTGCCCACCAGGACCGGCTGGCCCTTCTCGTGGCGCTCGGCGATGTCCTCGGCGACCTGCTCGAACTTCGCCTTCTCGTTCTTGTAGACGAGGTCGGTCTGGTCGATGCGCTGCATCGGCTTGTTCGTCGGGATCGGGACGACGCCGAGCTTGTACGTCGACATGAACTCGGCCGCCTCGGTCTCGGCGGTACCCGTCATGCCGGAGAGCTTCTGGTACAGGCGGAAGTAGTTCTGCAGCGTGACGGTCGCGAGGGTCTGGTTCTCGGCCTTGACCTCGACGCCCTCCTTCGCCTCGATCGCCTGGTGGATGCCCTCGTTGTAGCGGCGGCCCATCAGGATGCGACCGGTGTGCTCGTCGACGATCAGGACCTCGCCGTTCATCACGACGTAGTCCTTGTCGCGCTTGAACAGGGCGACGGCCTTGATCGAGTTGTTCAGGAACGAGATGAGCGGAGTGTTCGCCGACTCGTACAGGTTGTCGATGCCGAGGTAGTCCTCGACCTTCTCGATGCCGGGCTCGAGCACGCCGACGGTGCGCTTCTTCTCGTCGACCTCGTAGTCCTCGCCCGGGATGAGCCGCGTGGCGATGGAGGCGAACTCGGTGAACCACCGGTTGGCCTCGCCCGAGGACGGACCGGAGATGATGAGCGGCGTGCGGGCCTCGTCGATGAGGATCGAGTCGACCTCGTCCACGATCGCGAAGAAGTGCCCGCGCTGCACCATGTCCGAGGCCTGCCACGCCATGTTGTCGCGCAGGTAGTCGAAGCCGAACTCGTTGTTCGTGCCGTACGTGATGTCCGCGGCGTACTGCTCGCGGCGCTCGGCGGGGGTCTGGTTCGCGATGATGCAGCCCGTGGTCATGCCGAGCGCGCGGAAGACGCGGCCCATGATCTCGGACTGGTACGACGCGAGGAAGTCGTTGACCGTGATGACGTGCACGCCGCGCGACGGGATCGCGTTGAGGTAAGCGGCGGTCGTCGCGACGAGGGTCTTGCCCTCACCGGTCTTCATCTCGGCGATGTTGCCGAGGTGCAGGGCCGCGCCGCCCATGAGCTGCACGTCGAAGTGCCGCATGCCGAGCGTGCGCTTCGCTGCCTCGCGCACCGCGGCGAAGGCCTCGGGGAGCAGGTCGTCGAGGGTCTCGCCGTTGGCGTAGCGCTCGCGGAGCTCCTTCGTCTCGTCCTGGAGCTCCTCGTCCGTGAGGCTCGCGAAGTCGTCCTCGAGGTCGTTGATGGCCGAGGCGTACGCCTTCAGCCGACGGAGGGTGCGCCCTTCGCCGATGCGGAGGACCTTCTCCAGCACGTTTGCCACGTGAGCTCCTTACGGGGTCGTCGCGCGCGACCTGCGCGGTCCGAACAGCCAGTCATGCTAGCAACCCGCCAGGTCCCTGCGCTGGGAGGGACGCGGGTGTGCGCGGCCCGGTCGCGGGCCGCGCACACCGTCGGTCGTCGGTGCGACTCAGACCGTGGCGGCCGTGCGGTCCGGTTCGGCGACCTGGTCGGCGGAGTCGCTGCCGTCGATGCCGATCACGCCGTAGTCCCAGCCCTTCCGGCGGTAGACGACGCTCGGTCGGTGGGTCTCGGCGTCGACGAACAGGTAGAAGTCGTGCCCGACGAGCTCCATCCGGTAGAGCGCGTCGTCGACGGTCATCGGCGACTCCTGGAAGACCTTGTGCCGGATCACCACGGGCGAGTAGACGTCGGCGTCGTCCTCGTGTGCCTCCTCGACCACGGGGACGGCCCCGGTCGCGACGGTCTCGATGAGCTTGCCGTCGGCGGGCGTCACGCCCATGTGCTCGAACGCGGTGCCGGACGCCTCGGCCACGGAGGTCGGGCGGTGGCGTCCGCGGTGCACCTTCTTGCGGTCACGCGCCCGGCGGAGCCGCTCGGTGATACGCGCGAACGCCAGGTCGAACGCGGCGTACTTGTCCGACGCCGCGGACTCCGCGCGGACCAGCGGGCCGGGGCCGATGAGGGTCAGTTCGACGCGGTCCTCGCCTCCGCTGCCGCCGGACTTCTCGTTGTGGCGGCTGAGGCGCACCTCGAAGGCGAGGGCGCGGTCGGCGAGCACGTCGATCTTCTCGGACTTCTGTTCGACGTAGGTGCGGAATCGATCGGTGACCCCGACGTTCCGTCCTGTGATCGTCACGTCCATGTGGCGGCTCCCATCCGTACTTCGGCGCGTCGCCTCCATCCGGCGATCCCGGACGCCTTGCCGCGAGGCTAGACCCCCGACCGAGCCGCCGTCACCACCCCTCGGCGGGTCGGTGCGGACACCCACCGGACACCCAGGCGTCACCGGGCGTCCACCTCGGCGAGCGCCACGCACCGCACGACCCGGCCGCCGGCGACGCGGACCGCCCGGATCGCCTCGGCCATCGTGACCCCGGTCGTCACGACGTCGTCGACGAGCACGACGTCTCGACCGGTCACGCCGGTGGCGCGCAGGGTGCCGACCGTCGCGACGACCCGTTCGACGGCCGTCCGCTCCTTCTGCCCGTGCCCCGCGGCGACCCGCTGACCCGGGCCACCGGCGCGGACGCGCACGAGCGCCCGCGGTCGTCGCAGCCGCGCGCGCCCCAGCAGGAGGACCACCGGGTCGAACCCGCGACGTCGAGCTCCGCGGCGTGACGGCGGGACGCGCAGGAGCACCGCCTCGGGGTGGTCGGCGAGCGCGCGCCGGACGAGCACGCCGAACCGTCCGGCGAGCGGCCCGGCGAGGTCGACGCGGCTCCGGAGCTTGCACTCGAGCACCAGGGTGCGGACGAGGCCCTCGTAGGACCACGCGGCGTCGAGCCGGACGCCGGCCACCAGCCGGCGGCACGTGGGGAGCGCGTCGAGTTCGGCGCGGCAGGACCGGCAGAGCGCCCGGTCCGGGGCGCCGCACCCGACGCACGCGACCGGCAGGACCAGTCCGAGCACCGCGAGGGCGGCGTCCGTCCAGCGGTCGCGGGGCGGGGGCGGGTCGGGCTGCGCTCGGGTCACGTCCCCATGCTCGGGGTGACCGTCCTGCGGACGCGCGCCGAGGGGACGGGCGGTGGACGGGCCTCCTGTCCGGCCGGCCTGCGGAGGAGGACGGGGTGGGCCGCCCGATCAGCGCTGGACGCCGAGGACGTCCGCGGTGAGCCCGGTCGTGTCCCAGCCGCCGCCGGTGGACCGGAGCACGGACCCGTCCGACATCCGCAGGAGCATCGATCCGCCGTCGCCCCCGACGACCGCGGTCGCCACGCCCTCGGCCTTCGGCAGGGTGCTCGACTGCCCACCGACCGTGGAGCGGACGACCTCCGGACCGGCGTCGGTCTGGGCGACGGACACGACGTCGCTGTCGTTCACCCAGGCCGCGCCGACGGCGTCGCCGCTCGCGGCCTGCACGCGCACCGGCGAGCCGAGGCTCGTCGGCGTCCGGTCGGCGCCGCGCACGACGGCCATCACGTACAGGGCCGGACCGTCCGCGGTCTCGATGAGTGCGAGTGCGCGCGTGGAGTCGCGGGACAGCTGGAACGACACGAGCTTGCCCTGCGGCAGCGTCGTCTTCACGGCGTGCGGGTCGCCGCCGAGGCCGTACGCCGTGACCTGGCCGGTGTCGTCGGACCGGCCGACCCACACGAAGTCGAGGTCGTCGATCGACGGCGGGACGAGTCCCGGCGTCGCGTCGACGCGGAGGGCGTCCTTGCCGCGGGCGACCACGACGCCGCTGGCGTTGCCGACCGCGGCGACCGTGCCGGACGCGGACAGGGCGAGGGACCGCGGGTCGAGCCCGGCGACGGTGTCGGCGAGCCCGCCGCCGAGCGGTGCGACCTTGCCGCCGGCCGTCGCGAAGCCGACCTGGTCGTCCCGGACGACCAGGGGCCGCGGGTCGACGTCGGGGTTGACCTGCGCCGGGGTGCCGTCCTGCTCCGCGCCGGAGAAGGTGGCGCCCTCGAAGGTGATCGAGACCGAGGACACCGACGCGACCGAGGCGAGGGAGCGCGTGAGCTGCTCGCGCATCCGGGCCTTGTCGTCGTTGCTCGAGCTGAGGGCGTCGCTCGACAGGTCGACCAGCGCGGTGCCGTTGTCGATCGTGACCGCGTTCAGGGAGAGCTGCGTGCCCTCCGGGAACGCCGAGACGACGGCGCCCTTCAGCCAGTCAGCGGGTCCGGCGAGCAGGGCGCTCGCGATCCGGGTGCTGGTCGACGAGCGCGCGAGGAACCACCGCTCGTCCGGCACGAGGAACTGGTAGGTGGGGTCGAAGAAGTACAGCGCGTGCTCCTGGAACACGGACTCGAAGCTGACCGGCGTCAGGATGATGCCGTCGGGCGCGTAGGCGATGCGCCACTGGCCGTCCTGCCGGACGAACTGGAACGTCAGGGTGGACGTGGTCGGGCGCACGGCCTGGGTGTACTCGCCGTCCTGGTCGACGGTCGCACTCGCGGTGAGCGTGTAGGTCAGCTCGCGGTCGGCGACCCGCTCGACGGTGCCGCTGCCCTGCAGGATCGTCACGCCGCGGCGCGGGTTCCACTTCTTCGCGAAGCCGTCCGCGAGGAACTCCCGAGCGATCGCGTAGTCGTCCTGGGCGCCCGTGCCCGCGGCGACGAAGCCGCGCAGGATCGCGGTCTGGTCGGATCCGTCGACGGGCTTGTCCGGGCGGAAGTCCACCCCGGAGATCGACTCGTCCTTGACCGACTGGCCGGCGCGCACGGGGCCGTCGGTGGGGATGGCCGCGCAGGCGGTGACCGCGACGACGGTCAGGGCCGCGAGCGCGGTCGCCACCGCGGCACGGAGGGTGTTCCTCATCGTTCCTCCCGGACGGCCCGGGGGCCGTCGTACGCCTCGTCGAGTTCGGGCAGCGGGATCGCGGACGTCGCCGTGCCGACCTGCTCGCCGCGCGGCAGCACGAGCACGAAGGTCGACCCCTCGCCCGGGCGGGACCACACGTCGATGCGTCCGCCGTGCAGCCGCGCGTCGCCGAGGGAGATCGCGAGGCCGAGCCCGGTCCCCCCGATCGTGCGTTTCCGGCTCGGATCGGCCCGCCAGAACCGGTCGAACACGCGGGCGGTGTCCTCCGGCGGCATGCCGACGCCCTGGTCGCGGACGGCGATCGCGACGCTGCGCGAGTCGCTGTCGACCACGACCTGCACGGGCTTCGCATCACCGTGCTCGATCGCGTTGCCGACGAGGTTCCGCAGGATCCGCCGGACCCGCTTCGCGTCGAGCTGCATCGTGGTGTGGCCGCCGGGGGTGGCCAGCTGCAGGTCGACGCCGGCGCGCTCGGCGAGGGGTCGGAACTCCTCGACGATGTCGGCCGCGAGGGACGCGGGCACGACGGGTTCGGTGTCGAGCTGCACGGCCTGCGCGTCGTAGCGGGAGATCTCGAGGAGGTCGGCGAGCAGGAGCTCGAAGCGCTCGACCTGGGCGTGCAGGAGCTCCGCCGACCGACCGACCGACGGCTCGAAGGCGTGCCGGGAGTCGAAGAGCATGTCGCCGGCGAGCCGGATCGTCGTGAGCGGGGTCCGGAGCTCGTGCGAGACGTCCGACACGAACCGCTGCTGCACGCGGGAGAGCTCGGCGAGCTGGGTGATCTGCCGGCTCACGGCGTCCGCCATGTCGTTGAAGCTCCGTGCGAGGATCGCGATGTCGTCGTGCCCGCGGACGGGGATGCGTTCGTCGAGGCGCCCCGCCGCGATCTTCCGACTGGTCTCCGCCGCACCACGGATCGGCACCACCACGAGCCGCACGACGAGGGACGTCACGAGGGCGATGAGCACGATGAGCGCGACGCCGCCGATCGACAGGGTCTGCGAGACGAAGTCCAGGGTCTGCTGCGCGTCGGAGAGGTCGTAGACGATGTAGAGCTCGTACTGGCCCGCGCTCGGGATCTGCAGCACCGACCCGACGGCCAGCCCGGGTTCACGACGGCCGCCGTCGTCGAGCCGCACGGCTTGCAGGCTCAGTCGACCGGTGTCCTTGGCGACCTCGCGCCGGAGTGCGTCGGTGATGACCTCGTCCGGGAAGTCCGAGCTCGCCAGGTTCTGCAGGGTCTGCGGGGTGGACTGGTCCGGGCTCCGCTCGATCGCGATGCTCGTGCCGCCGGGGCTCGTCGTGTTCGACAGGATCGCCTGCTGCGCCTCGCTCTGCAGCGTCTCGAGCTCGGTCTGGTTGTTGTCCTCGGCCGCCGTCGCCGCGTCGAAGATGCCCTGTGCCACGACCGTCGCCCGGGCCGACTCCGCCTCGATCTGGTCGCGGCGCTGGGCGTACACGTTGTTCGAGATGCTGATCATCACCGCGGTGCCGATCACCACGACGGCGAGCCCGGTGGTCAGGACGGTGATGGCGACCGACCGGACCAGCAGGGAGCGTCGCCAGAGCCAGGCGACGGCGTACCAGCCGCGCCGGACCCACCGGCGGACCCGGCGACGCGTGCGCGCCGCCCACCCGCGGCCGAAGAGGTCGCGCGACGGTCCCGACGACACGGTGCTCAGGCTCCTCCGGCCCGGTACCCCACGCCGCGCACCGTGGTCACGATCCGGGGGTTGTCGGGGTCGTGCTCGATCTTCGCGCGGAGTCGCTGCACGTGGACGTTCACGAGCCGGGTGTCCGCCTTGTAGTGGTAGCCCCACACCTGGTCGAGGAGCATCTCGCGCGTGAACACCTGGTTCGGCTTCTCGGCGAGCGCCCGGAGCAGGTCGAACTCGAGCGGGGTGAGCGCGATGACGGTGTCGCCGCGACGGACCTCGTGCGCGGCGACGTCGACGGTCAGGTCGCCCGCGTGCAGCACGGTCGCGTCCGAGGCGGTCGGTCGGAGCCGCGTCTTGATGCGCGCGACGAGCTCCTTCGGGTTGAACGGCTTCACGACGTAGTCGTCGGCGCCGTTCTCGAGCCCCGCGACGACGTCGGCGGTGTCGCCCTTCGCGGTGAGCATGATGATCGGCGTGCCGCTCTCGGCGCGGATGCGCTTGCAGACCTCGATGCCGTCGATGCCCGGGAGCATGACGTCGAGCAGGACGAGGTCGGGCTTGGTGCTGTGGAACGCGTCGACGGCGTCGTTGCCGTCGCCGCTGAACTCGGGCTCGTAGCCCTCGGAGCGGAGGACGATGCCGATCATCTCGGCGAGGGCCTGGTCGTCGTCGACGACGAGGATGCGCGGTGTCATGTGCGTGGACTCCGGGTGGCGGGCGGTGGTGCCGGACCGGCACCCAGGCTCACGATAGCGCCGTCCCCCGCACGGCCGGGTTTTCCGACAGGATGGGAGTGTCCGCGCGCGACCGCAGCGCGGCCGACGGATGACGACGGGGGCGGGGATGTCCGACTGGCAGGTACCGGGAGCGTCCGGGTCGCGTGACGGGGCGGATCGGCCGGGAGGCACGCCACCGGCACCGGGGTCGCAGTCGTCCGGCGGGTGGTCGGGGCAACAGCCGCCGTCCGGCGGGTGGTCCGGCGCGCAGCCGCCGTCCGGCGCGTGGTCCGGCGCGCAGCCGCCGTCCGGCGGGTGGTCCGGGAAGCCCGGGCCGCAGCAGGCCGGCTCGCGTCCCGTGCTGCCGCTGCGACCGCTCGGGCTGGGGGACGTCCTGTCCGGTGCGTTCACCGTCCTCCGGCGGAACGCGCGGGTCCTGCTGCTCTGGAGCCTGCTGCTGAGCGGCGTGCTCGGGTTGGTGTCGACCCTCGCCGGGACCCTCGGGCAGCAGGCACTCCAGTCGCGGATGTTCGCCGCGGTCGACGCCGGTCGGGGTGCCGAGGCAGTGACCGCGGGGGCCATCACGCTCTGGCTGCTCCTGTCCGTCGCGCTGCCCTTCATCGCCTCGCTCGGCCGGGGCTTCCTCGTGGCGCCCGTCGCCGTCGACACCGGGCAGCGGATCCTCGGTCGCCGTGCATCGTTCGGCGGCCTGTGGCGGCTGCTCGCCGGTCGCCGGTGGTCGGTCCTCGCCTGGATCCTGCTGCAGGCCGGCGCCGGTGTGGTCGCCGCCCTGGTGTTCGGCCTGGTGGCGTTCGCCGGCGTCGCCGCGATCGGGTCGGGCAGTCGCGTGGGCCTCGGCGGCGTCGTCCTGCTCTTCGTCGTGCTCGCGCTCGGGTTCGGCGTGCTCGCCGCCTGGCTCGGCACGCGGTTCGCCTTCACGGTCCCGACGATCGCGCTCGAGGGCCGGTCGGTGTTCGCCGCGGCCGCGCAGTCGTGGCGGCTCACCCGGCGTGCGTTCTGGCGGACCTTCGGCATCCTGCTGCTCGTGCAGGTCGTGTTCGGGTTCGCCGCGTCGATCGCCGCGACGCCGCTGTCCATCGGGGCGCTGCTGCTCGGCGGGACCTTCGACCCCCTCGGGCAGACGGGCGCGCGGGCCGGGCTGGGCGTCGGTGCCGTCGTCGCCCTGGTGGTCGGGAGCCTGCTCGTGATCGCGGTCCAGTGCGTCGTCGACGTGCTGTCCGCCTCGATCACGACCTTCCTGGCGGTCGACCGCCGCATCCGGACCGAGGGGCTCGACCAGCGGATCGCGGCGCACCTCGAGACCGGGCAGCCGAGCGACCCGTTCGCGCCCGCCGACCCGCTCCTGCCCGCGCAGGGTCGGCCGTGGCCGCCGCAGCAGCAGTGGACCCCGCAGCAGCAGTGGTCGCAGCAGCCGCCGCAGTGGCCGGTCCCTCCCGCGCAGCAGCCGGAGCCGCCGACCTGGGGCGGGAAGCCGGACGGTCGCCCGTGACCCCCGGTCCGGACGAGGCCCGGGACCTGCTCGAGCGCGAACTGCAGCGCAGCGAGTACGCGGCCGTCGAGCCGACCTGGTGGGACCGGGCGTCGCGCGCGGTCCTCGACTGGCTGCAGTCGCTGCGTGCCGACGGGCTCGGGTCCCCCGCCGTCGCGCAGACGCTGCTCTGGACGGCCGTGGTCGTCCTCGTCGCGGTCGTCGTCCTCGTGGTCGTCGCCCGCGGACTCCCCCGCCGACGCGCCCGCACCGCCGCGGACTCGATCGGCGGGGTGTTCGACGCGGACGACCTGCGTCCGACGCGCGACGTCGCCGAGGCCGCACGGGCAGCACTCCGCGCCGGGGACTGGGACGGCGCGGTCCTCGACGGCTACCGGGCGATCGCCAGGGGCCTCGGCGAACGGGACCTCGTCCCGGACGTGCCAGGCGCCACGGCCCGCGCGATCGCCGACCGTGCGGCGCCGTCCTTCCCGGACGCCGCCGTCGCCCTCGCCCGGGCCGCCGCGGCGTTCGACGCCGTGCGGTACCTCGGTCGTCCCGCGGACGAACCGACCGCCCGCGCGGTCCTGGACACCGAGGCGACCGTGCGGACCACCCGCCCCGTCCGACCCGACCAGCCGGCGGTGCCCGCGTGAGCGCGGCCGGTGCCACCCGCGAGCGCACCGCGACCCCCGAGCCGTCCACGACCCCGGTGTCCGCGGGCCCGGCTCCCGCGGGGACCGGTCGCGGCGGTCTCGCCCGCCGGGTCGTCCTGTGGTCGGTCGTCGTCGCCGTCGCGCTGGTCCTCGCGGTGGCCACGGCCGTCGTGCAGGGGTCGGCGCCGACGGACCGGACCCCGCTCGACCCGACCTCGACGACGGCGAGCGGCTCCCGCGCACTCGTCCGGGTCCTGGAGCAGCAGGGGGTCGCCGTCGACGTGGTGCGGGACGCGGGCCGTCTCGGGGACGGCACGGTCCTGGTCGACGACTCCGCGGGGGTCCTCGACCCCGGTGTCGCACGACGCATCGTCGCCCGCGCCGCCCACGTCGTCCTGGTCACCGAGGACGCCCGCGTGCTCGACGCCGTCGGGCTGCCGCTGGAGCCCGCGTCCAGCGTGACCGAGCGCCGGACCGTGTCCACGACCACGTGCCCCGTGCCGGCGGTGGCCGCCGCCCGGTCGGTCACCACCGAGGGCACCGCCTACGTCGCGGCGCCGGACGCCGACACCGCGGGCGTCGAGCTCTGCGCGTCGACCGACCTCGGTGACGGCCGCGGGTGGGGCATCGCGCGGACCACCACGGCGGGTGGGGACGTCGTCCTCCTCGGCACCACCGGCGCCCTGCGGAACGACACGATCACGACCGCGGGCGACGCGGCCCTCGCCCTCGGGCTGCTCGGCCAGGGCGGCGGGAGCAGCGCGACCCCGATGCTGAGCTGGTACGTGCCGACCCCGGCCGGCGGGGACGCCGCGCCGACGCTCGGCTCACTCGCCCCGCCGTGGGTGCCGAGCGTCCTCGCCCTCCTCGGGCTCGTCGCGGTCGCGGCCGCCGTCTGGCGTGGTCGGCGCCTCGGACCGCTCGTCGTCGAGCGGCTGCCGGTCGTCGTCCGCGCGGCCGAGACCACCGAGGGACGGGCCCGCCTGTACGCGAGGACCCGCGACCGCACGCACGCGCTCGACACCCTGCGCGTCGCCGCCCTCCGACGGAGTGCCGGTCGGCTCGGCTTGGCCCGCAGCACGCACGTCGACGACGTCGTCCGGGCCGTCGCCCGTGCGACCGGACGCTCCGACTCCGAGGTCGGCGCGGTCCTGGTCGGCGGTCCCGTCCGCGACGACCGGACGCTGGTCACGGCGGTGGCCGAGCTCGACGCGCTCGAACGGGCGCTGCGCGCCGCGACGGGCGGCTCGGTGGACGACCGGCACCAGACCACCAGCGAGCGGCGCACAGAACACCGGCAGCCGCCGTCCGACCAGTACCCGCCGCCCGACCAGCACCCGCCGTCGAACAAGCACCGAGGAGCACGACCGTGACCGACCACACCAGCAGCGCGGCCACCGACGCCCGGCCCGACGACCAGACCGGCGCGCGTCGCGAAACCCGGCGCGACGACCTCCGCGAGGCCTTCGGGCGGCTCCGCTCCGAGGTCGCCAAGGCCGTCGTCGGCCAGGAGGGCGCCGTCTCCGGCATGATCGTCGGCGTCCTGGCGCAGGGGCACGTCCTGTTGGAGGGCGTCCCGGGTGTCGCGAAGACCCTGCTCGTCCGGAGCCTGGCGGCGGCGATGTCGCTCGACACGAAGCGGATCCAGTTCACGCCGGACCTGATGCCCGGCGACGTGACCGGTTCGCTCGTGTACGACGCGTCGACGGGCACGTTCCCGTTCCGCGAGGGCCCCGTGTTCACGAACGTGCTGCTCGCGGACGAGGTGAACCGCACACCCCCGAAGACCCAGTCCGCCCTGCTCGAGGCGATGGAGGAACGCCAGGTGAGCGTCGACGGCGCGGCACACCCGCTGCCCGACCCGTTCTTCGTCGCGGCGACCATGAACCCGATCGAGTTCGAGGGCACCTACACGCTGCCGGAGGCCCAGCTCGACCGGTTCCTCCTGAAGCTCGTCCTCGACGTGCCGCCGCGCGACGTCGAGTGGCAGGTGCTCCGTCGACACGCGGACGGCTTCGTCCCGCGGGACGTGCGCTCCGCCGGGATCACGCCCGTGCTCGGCGCCGACGAGGTGCGCGCCGCCCAGCGCGCCGTGCAGGCCGTCGCCGCGCGTGACGACGTGCTCGCCTACGTCGTGGACCTGGCCCGCGCGACCCGCCAGGCCCCGTCCGTCCGCGTCGGGGTGAGCCCGCGCGGCGCGACCGCACTGCTCGCCGCGGCGAAGGCCTGGGCGTGGCTGACCGGCTACGACGCGATCACGCCGGACCACGTGCAGGCGATGGCCGTGCCGGTCTGGCGCCACCGCCTACGGGTGGCCGCGGACGCCGAGCTCGAGGGCGTCGGTGCCGACAGCGTCCTGCAGCAGGTGCTCGAGCAGGTCCGGGTGCCGATCTAGTGGCGGTCACCGGCCGGTTCGTCGTCCTGCTCGCCGTCGCCGTCGTCCCGACGGTGCTGCTCGGCAGCGGCTGGGCGGGGCTCGCCTGGGTGGCGGTCGTCGTGGTCGGCGCGGCACTCGACGTCGTCCTCGCCGCCGACCCGGGGCGACTCCGCGTCGAGCGGCGGATGCCCCGCGCCGCCCGGCGGGACGCCACCGCGGACGGCACGCTCGTCGTCGCGAACGACGGCACCCGTCGGCTCCGCGCCGAGCTCCGCGACATGTGGGAGCCGTCGGCCGGACAGCAGCCGCGCCGCTTCCGCCTCGACGTGCCGCCGGGGGAACGCCGGACCGCGCGGATGCGGTTCGCGCCGTTCCGTCGCGGCCGTCGCACCACGACCGGGGTCGCGGTGCGGGCGGTCGGGCCCCTCGGCCTCGCCGCCCGGCAGCGGGTCCTGGCGGCACCGGGGACGCTCGTCGTCACCCCGCCGTTCCGGTCCCGCCGACACCTGCCGTCCCGGCTCGCCCGACTGCGCGAGCTCGACGGTGAGACGACCCTGCAGCTCCGCGGTCACGGCACCGAGTTCGACTCGCTCCGCGACTACGTCCGGGGTGACGACGTCCGGTCGATCGACTGGCGGGCGACCGCGCGTCGGCAGGACCTGGTCGTCCGGACCTGGCGACCGGAGCGCGACCGCCGGGTCGTGGTGGTCGTCGACGCCGGGCGCTCCGGAGCCGGTCGGATCGAGGACGAACCGCGCCTCGACACGTTCATCGAGGCGGCGCTGCTGCTCGGCGCCCTCGCGGCCGCGGCCGGTGACCGCGTCGACCTCGTGGTCCTCGACGACGCCGTCCGCGACCGCGTCCGCGGCGCCACCCGGTCGGACGTCGTGCAGCGGTTCGGCGAGGTCCTCGCGACCGTCGAACCGGGCCTCCGTGCGACGGACTGGTCCGCCGTCCCCGGCCTGGTCGACGGTGTGACGACCGCCAGGGCCCTCGTCGTGCTGCTCACCGGACTGGACTCGGTCGGCTCGTCGGGCGACCTGCTCGCGGTCCTCCCCCGCCTCGCCCGTGACCACGCGGTCGTCGTCACCGGCGTCGAGGACCCCACCGTGCACCGCACCGCCGCCGGTGACCCGGACCCCGTCACCGGGGTCGTACCGGGCCGGACCCGGGGCGGACGCACGCGGTCCGCGCGACGGGCCGCGGGCCTCCCGTCCGGCGCGGAGCGCGACGTGTACCGGCGGGCCGCCGCGGAACGCTCCCTGCTCGACGCGGCCGGCGTCGCGGACGTGGCCCGACGCGCCGGGGCCGAGGTCGTCAGCGGACGACCCTCGGACGTGCCGCCGCTGGTCGCCGACGCGTACGTCCGTGCGAAGGCGGGCGGCCGGCTCTGACGGCTGGGAGTCGCGTGGCGGCTCCCCGGGATCAGCCCGCCACCAGCGCGGTCGCACCGCGCTCGAACTCCTCGACGTCGCCGCGCTGGCCGGCGCGGTACGCGCGGCCGCCGAGCACCCACTGGTACCAGAGCACCGCGGCGAGGGCGACGGTGCCGATCCCGATCTTGACCGGCCAGGGCCAGTCCTGGCGGGTCACGACGCCCTCGACGAGTCCGGAGAGCAGCAGCGTGCCGACCAGACCGAGGGCGACGGTGACGAGCGCGCGGCCGTCCTCGGCGAGTGCCTGCGCGCGCGTCCGCTCCCCCGGTGCGATCCACGACCAGGCGATCCGGAGTCCCGCGGCCCCGGCGAGGAAGATCGAGTAGAGCTCGAGCTGGCCGTGCGGCGCGATCCAGACGAAGAAGTCGCCGAGGCGGCCCTCGGAGTGCATGATCGCCGCCGACACCCCGAGGTTGATCGCGTTCTGCCCGATCGAGTACGGCACGAAGAACCCGGTGATGCCGAACGCCACCATGCTCGCGGCGATGTACGCGTTGTTCGTCCACACCTGGGCGGTGAAGGCCCCGAGGCCGTGGTCGGAGTAGTACGCCTGGAAGTCCTGCGTGGCGTACCGGCGGAGGGACTCCGGAGTCCCGAAGGTCTCGAGCGCGCCGGGTGTCGTGCTGATCCACACCGCGACGACGGCCGCGACGACCGCGGTGGCGGCGGCGACCCAGAGCGTCAGCCACCGGATGCGGTACAGCGCGGCGGGGAGCTGGAGCACGAGGAAGCCGGTCAGCGCCGTGAGCGGGTCGACCGGGGTGCCGGTGAGCCGGAGCCGGGCGCGGAAGAGCGTCAGCGACAGCCGGTCCCCGGTCGCCGTGCGAGGGGAGGCGGCGCGGATGCGCGCGAGGTCGGTGGCGGCCGCCTGGTACCCGGCGACGAGCCGGTCGGCGTCGGCCCCGGTGCGGGGACGCGCGCGGGCGAGCTGGTCGAGTTCCTGCCAGCGGTCGCGGTGCACGGCCTCGTAGGCGTCCAGGTCCACGTCGTCTCCCCCGTCGTCTCGCCGTCCGGTGCTGTCCCACCGTTCGGTCCGTGCGACAGAATGATGCCATGCCGACGACGCGAGCGCCCCGCGACCTGGCCGACGCGCGGTACGTCCACGCGCTCGACGACACCGCGGACGAGCTCGTCGTCGGCGAGGCGGTCGCCCTCGACGTCCAGCCCGCCGGCATCGCGCTCCGCATCGCCGCTGGGCTGCTCGACGGGCTGTACCTCGTCGTCCTGTACCTGATGCTGCTGCTCGGGATGTCCCGGCTGTGGCCGAACGGCCTCGACCCGGCGTGGGGAGCCGCCCTGTCGATCGGCGTCCTCGTCGTGGTGCTCGTGCTCGTCCCGGCTGCGCTGGAGACCGTCACCCGCGGTCGGAGCGTCGGCCGGTTCGCCACCGGCACCCGGGTCGTGCGGCTCGACGGCGGTGCGGTCGGCTTCCGGCACGCGATCACCCGCGCGCTCGTCGGCCTGCTGGAGCTGTGGGGCTCGTTCGGGTCGATCGCCCTCGTCGTCGCCCTGTTCGGCAGTCGGCCGCGGCGCCTCGGGGATCTGCTCGCGGGGACCGTCGTGCAGCACGAGCGGGCCGTCCGGCACCGTCCGGCTCAGGTGCTCCTGCCCGTCGAGCTCACCGCGTGGGCCGGCACCGCCGACGTCTCGGCGCTGCCGCAGCGGCTCGAGAATCGCCTGGGTGCGTTCTTCCGCGGGGCCGCCGACCTGGCGCCGGCGGCTCGGGTGGCGACGGCCGAGCGGCTCGCCGCCGAGGTCGTCCCGCACGTGCACCCGCTGCCGCCCGTACCCGCCGAGGTGTTCCTGGCCGGGGTCGTCGTGCTGCGGCGGGACCGGGACACCCGGGCGCTGCGTGCCCGGGCGGCCGTGCTCGACCGGGCCGCCGCGGCCGCAACGGGCCGGCCGCCGGGCTTCCCGCGCTGACGCGCCGACGTGCCCGCGGTGCGGTGCGGGGCGCCCGCCGCGGCACGCGCCGCGGGGGCGAGACTCGGCATGGCGGACACGACTCGGGCTCCTGCGCGCGCGTCTCGTCCGCCAGCGCGAGACTCGGCGCCGACGTCGCCGGCCGGCCGACGTGCCCGCGCCGGCCGGCGCGCCCGGCTCAGTACCGGTAGTGGTCGGGCTTGTACGGCCCCTCGACCGGGACGCCGATGTAGTCGGCCTGCTCCGGCCGGAGCTCGGTGAGCCGGACGCCGAGGGCGTCGAGGTGCAGCCGCGCGACCTTCTCGTCGAGGTGCTTCGGCAGCACGTGCACGCCCGTCGGGTACGCGTCGCGCCGGGTGTGCAGCTCGATCTGGGCGAGCACCTGGTTCGTGAACGAGGTGCTCATCACGAACGACGGGTGACCCGTCGCGTTGCCGAGGTTCATCAGCCGCCCCTCGCTGAGGACCAGGACCGAGCGCCCGTTCGGCAGCCGCCACTCGTGCACCTGCGGCTTGATCTCGACGCGCTCGGCACCGGCGAGTCCCTCGAGCCCGGCCATGTCGATCTCGTTGTCGAAGTGCCCGACGTTCGCCACGACCGCGAGGTGCTTGAGCGCGAGCAGGTCCTCGACCCCGACGACCCCGAGGTTGCCGGTGCACGTCACGACGATGTCGACCTCGCCCGCGACGTCCGCGAGCCGGGCGACCTGGTAGCCGTCCATCGCGGCCTGCAGTGCGCAGATCGGGTCGACCTCGGACACGATGACCCGCGCACCCTGCCCACGCAGCGCCTCGGCGGCGCCCTTGCCGACGTCGCCGTACCCGACGACGAAGGCGACCTTGCCGCCGATCAGGACGTCGGTCGCGCGGTTCAGGCCGTCCGGGAGTGAGTGCCGGATGCCGTACTTGTTGTCGAACTTCGACTTCGTCACCGAGTCGTTCACGTTGATCGCCGGGAAGCGGAGCTGTCCACGGCGCGCGAGGTCGTACAGGCGGTGCACGCCGGTCGTGGTCTCCTCGGTGACGCCCTGCACGTCCGCCGCGATCCGGGTCCAGCGGTCGCTCGACGCGCGCAGCGACTCCGCGACGGTGTCGAGCACGATCCGCCACTCGGCGCTCGCGTCCGCGGCGGGCTCCGGCGCGGACCCGGCTGCCTCGGCGTCGGCGCCGGTGTGCAGCAGCATGGTCGCGTCGCCGCCGTCGTCCAGGATCAGGTTCGGTCCGGCCCAGTCGGAACCGGCCTCGGCAGCCTCGGCGCTCCAGTCGAAGATCCGGCTCGTGCACCACCAGTACTCCTCGAGCGTCTCACCCTTCCACGCGAACACCGGGACACCGTCGGGGGCGTCGACCGTGCCGTGCGGGCCGACCGCGACCGCTGCGGCCGCCTCGTCCTGCGTGGAGAAGATGTTGCAGCTCGCCCAGCGCACCTGCGCGCCGAGCGCCACGAGCGTCTCGATGAGCACCGCGGTCTGCACCGTCATGTGCAGCGACCCGGCGATGCGCGCGCCGGCGAGCGGCTGCGCGCCGCCGAACTCCTCGCGGAGCGACATCAGTCCCGGCATCTCGTTCTCGGCGAGGCGGATCTGGTGGCGTCCGGCCGCGGCGAGCGACAGGTCGGCGACGCGGAACGGTGCTGCGGTGGAGGTCTCGGTGGCCATGCGGTCGAGTCTTCCACGCCGCGTCCCGTCGGTCACGGGTCGGCCAGGACACGGACAGGAGGCGCGGTGTCAGTCCGTCGGCTGACGGAGCGGTCCGCGACGCACCACGTCCCACCCGCGCGGGACCCGGAGCCGGGCGGCGTGCCGCGCGCACAGGTCGTAGCCGTGCGGCTCGACGCGCGTGGAGAGGGGTCCGACGACGACCATGGAGTCGGCGTAGTCGTACGTCAGCGTCGCCGAGGCGCTCGCGCCACAGGCGACCTTGCTGCAGATCCGTACGTCCATACCGGACTCGACCCTAGCGGAGCACGGCCGTACCGTCCCTCCGGTCGCGGCCCGCTCGCGTCCCGCCGCGTACGATGACGGGATGCGTCGCAAGCCCCCGATCGTCACCCCCGTCGACCGCGGCCGAGGTCGCTCCCGACACGGGCGCGGCGGTCGGTCGAGCGTCACCGGACCGGAGCTCGCGCCCGTGATCACCCGCGCCGAGGCCTTCGACCGGATCGTCGGCGACACTGCGCACTACCTGCTCGGGCTCTGGCCGGAGGACCTGGCGGGCGTGGTGTTCCTCGTCGCGGACATGCCCACCGACGCCTCGCTGCCCGACCACATGCCGCGGTGGCGGGTCGACCGCGACGCCCGCCGTGTGACGCTCTTCCGGATCCCGGTGGAGCGTGTGACCCACAGCCCGGAGAAGGACGACACCGACCGGCGGGTCATCGTCGAGACGGCCGTCTTCCGGGCCGTGGGCGAGCTCCTCGACAAGGACCCGTGGGACCTCGCCCCGGACCGTTACCGCCACTGGTGACCCTCGGTGCCCGTGTCGTGATCAGGGCCCGTCTCGTGATCAGGGCCCGTGCATGATCACGGCCTGTGCTCGATCACGGGAACACGCGCAGCGGCGTGGACTCCTCGGTCGCAGGTCGGATCGGGAAGCCCGAGATGCCGTCCGAGCCGGCGTAGGTGACCCCGGCGACCAGACCCTCGGTCCCCGTCATCACGAGCTGCTTCGAGACCGGCACCGTCACGGTCGCCATGCCGTCCGAGGCGACGGTCACGCGCTGACGGTCGTCGCCGGACCGGATGGTCACGGTGGCGTCGCTCCGCGTGGGGTTCACGAACGTCATCCGCTGGGCCGAACCGGGCGCGAGGGCCGTGATCGTGCTGTCGGTGAGCGGCTCCGCCGAGGCGAACCACCCGAGGTCGGTCCGCCCGTCCTCGGTCGGGCTCGTGCTGCGGACGCCGGCGACGACGGGCTCGGTCGACGAGATCGTGAACGCGTAGCGACCGTCGGGGAAGTCGTCGAGCGCCACGTCGGTGACCACACCGGGCTCGGCCGTCGCGTTCACCATGGAGCCGCCACCGTCGGCGGTGCTGATCCCGAGCGTGACGCGCGCGGCGCGGGATCCCGGCACGAACAGCCGGACGACGGGTGCGGCGTCCGCGGTGTCGTCGCCGCGCTGCGCCTCCTGCGTCTTCTCGAGCACGACCGCCGGGACGACCTGCTTCGTCGAGGGTGCGGCTCCCCCGGACACGACGTCGTAGCCGCCTGGTGTGAGCGTCCGGACGATGCTCTCCTGCATGTGCGCGACGATCTGCCCGCCGGTGGAGGTGACGTGCACGACCGTCGACGCCTGGTCGGCGACGAAGCCCGACAGGGGCACGACCTTCTGCGTGTTCGGCGCCACGACGATGCCGTTCGTGCCGGGGGCGCTGACGGTGCCGTTCGCGTCGTACACCGCCAGGTCGACCGTGGCGTTCACGTCGGTCGGGTTGGAGAGCGTCACGAGCGTCGTGCGTCCCGTCTCCGTCGACCCGCCGACGAGCCAGGCCGACTGGCTCGGGTCGTCGCAGGACGCGGAGGCGGTGCCGACGAGGTCACCCGACGACACGGTCTGGCTGCTGCTGCCGGCGACCTGCGGGGTCGTGTCTCCGGCCGGGGCGGTGAGGAGCTCCGGCTCGCTGCCGCCCGTGGTCGAGGACCCGAGCGTCGAGCGGTCGACGGTCGAGCCGGTCGTCGCGGACGCGATCGTGGCGCTGCCGACGGTGCTCGCGCGGGTGGCGTCGTTCCCGGCGTCGTCGGACAGCCGGAGCGCGCTGCCGGCGCACACGCGCTCGGCCGCGGCGGGCACCGGGGTCACGGTCCGGCCGGCGGGGCGGACGGGCTCGGCGGACGTGCCGATCGCGTGCGCCGCGGTCACTGCTCCGGCGGCGACCACGACGGCCACCGCGGTCGCGGTGCCGCGGAGGACCCACCGGCGGACGGCGGCGTGGTCGGTGCTCATTCGTCTCGCTCCTCGTCGAAGGTGGTGGCGGGCTCCTCGGCCTCGATGACGTTGCTGGTCGCCCGACGGCGGCGCGGGGCGGTCGGCACGGCGAGCAGCGCGGCCGCGCCGAACACGATGCCGAGCACGACGAGGTACAGCACGTGCGTGGCCCGGGTCGCCGCCGAGCCGCCGGTCACCCGGTCGACCTGGCCGTCGTAGTGGAACAGCCGGCCGGTGGCCGTCTCGCCGATGCTCGTGAAGCGGGCGTCCTGGCCGATGGCGCCGGCGGCCCGGTCGTACACGGCCTGTGCGGCGTCGTCGGACGGCGCGTCCTGCAGCAGCACGAACGAGATGCCGAGCTCGCGGAGCGCGGGCTCCGGGTCGTAGCCGCTGCGGCTCGCGAGGTTGCCCGCGAGCGTGGTCAGTCGAGTACCAGCCGGGCTGAGGCGGAGCGCGGTCGCGTCGAGCGTCGACTGGTCGTCCAGCGTGGAGCCCTGCCCGCGTTCGAGGGCGACCGCGAGGGACCCGTCTGGCTGCGGGTCGACGACGAGCGTGCCCACGTCCGGGTTCGCCTGCGCCTCGGCGTTGACGTAGGCGCTGAGCACGCGGCCGGTCGTCGGGGCGACGACGGCGTTCCCGAGCGTGAACGCGGCGAACGCCGGAGCGACGGCGATCCCGACGAACACGGTCGCGACGAGCCCCGTGGCCGGAGCGGTCCGCGGCAGGACGTCGATCCCGACGCACGCGGCGAGGACGAGCGCGATCCAGTACACCGACAGCGCGCTGCCGGGCCAGACGATGGTGGTCGTCGAGCCGACCCCGGTCACGGTCAGGTGGGTGGCCCCGAAGGCGGTGGCGTACCCGACGAGAGCCAGGACGAGCGCGGCGCTCGCAACGTGCCAGCGGTGGCCGAGGAGCGAGCCGATCGCCAGGAGCCCCACGGGCAGCGCGAGCACGGCCATCACGATCGGCAGCGCGACGAGCACCGCACCGGCGTCGATCGACCCGACGACCGGCAGCCAGCCGTTCCAGTCCGGCAGCGGCTGGCCGATCGCCAGCTGGAGCGCGGACGGCGCACGGGTGGCCGAGGGCACGCCCGGGTCGGCGAAGACCGCGAGCGGGTTGCCCCGCGCGATCTGCTCGAGCACGAGCGGCAGGAACAGCACCGCCGTCGGCACCGGGATGAACACCCGCCGGTGCGCGCGGCGCCAGCCGACGACCACCGAGACGAGCCAGCCGAGCAGGAGCACGGGCAGGAGCGACGGGGCCGACGCGGCGACGACCGCGAACAGCAGCGACGCACCGGACGCCCAGGCCCACGAGCGGTGTGCTTCGAGGACCGCGAGCACGAGCCACGGGAGCGTCAGGTGGGCGATCACGGCACCGAGGTGCCCCGTCGTGACGGCACCGATCAAGGACGGCGCGATGGCGTACAGCGCCGCGCCGACCACGGGCACCCAGGATCGGGTGGTGACCTTGCGCACCGCGAACCACGCGCCGAGGGCGGAGACCGGCATCGCGAGCAGCACCACGAGCACGACCGAGGTCGAGGGCGACCAGGCGGTGATGCTCCCGAGGAGCGCGACGACGGCCGCGAAGGGGTCGCTCGGGCCGGTGGAGCCGGTCCCGATGGAGTGCCAGCCGTAGCCGACGTTCTGCCAGAGCCGTCCGACGTCGGTGCTCAGCGGCAGGAGTCCCCCGCCGGTCAGCGCCGGGGTGCCCAGGAGCGGCCAGAGCGTCACGACGCTGAGCACGGCCGCGGCGAGCACCACCCAGACGCCCCCGTCGCCGAGGAACGACGCCCGCGCGATCGGGGCGTCCTCGACCCGGGCGAGCTCGACGTCACGCGTGGTGGTGCGGTGCTCGTGGAGGCGTCGCCAGCTCACCCGGAGGGGTTCGACGGCCGCCCAGCCGACGCGGCGCGTGCGCTGCACGTTGCGACGGGCGCGGCGCACCCCGCTGCCGAAGGCGACCGAGAACGCCGCGGCGAGCTCGCCCGACACGGCGGCGGGGTGCTTCGCCACGAGGTGCCCGATCGCACGACCGATCGCGAACGGCACGAGCGTGAGCCAGTGCAGCCAGAGCAGTCCGGCGGGCGCGTAGGTGAGGCGGCGGTGCAGCTGCGCCTGCCGGTGGGCCCGCACCCGACGGGCCTCGGAGACGCGCTTGCGACCGAACTCCTCGATCGGGCCGGCGCTCGTGACGCGGGCCTCCGGGACGACGGCCACACGGTGCCCCGCGAGCCGTGCGCGGATGCAGAAGTCGAGGGCGGCGTCGACGTCGGGCAGCGCCGGGTCGAAGCCGCCGAGGTCGCGCCAGACCGAGCGACGCACGAGCATGCCGGCCGCGGCGACGCCGAGCACGTCGGTGTGCCGGTCGTGCTGCCCCTGGTCGAGTTCGTCCTGCACGAGCGTGAGCGAGCGACCGGTACGCGTCGTGCTCTCGCCGAACGCGCGGATCAGCGACGGGTCGTCGACCGCGACGAGCTTCGGGCCGGCGACGACGACGGACGGTGCGATCTCGACGGCGGACAGCATCTCCGCGAGGGCGGTCGGCGCCGGCGCGTTGTCGTGCCCCAGGATCCAGAGCCACTCCTCGGCGGGCTCGTCGTCGGGCGCGACCGGCGCCTCGTGTTCGCCGCGTGCGACCGCCTCGCCGAAGGGGCGTCCGGCCGGGAGCCGGACCAGCCCGGCGGATCCGCCGAGGGCGATGTCGGCCGTCGAGCCGTCGGTCGACCCGAGGTCGACGACGACGAGGTTCTCGGGGTGCCGGGTCTGCCCGACGAGACCGTCGATGGTCCGGTCGAGGTGCTCCCCACCGTTCGCGGTGACGAGCACCGCCGTGACGCGGGGTCGGCCGGTCCGGGCCTGGTCCGGCCGGGACTCGTCGACCCGCGGCCGACCCTCGTCGGACCGGGACCGGTCGGACTCGGGGCGGGGCAGGGACTGCGCGGGACTGGTCTGCATGACGCGCGTCACTCTACGGTCTGGAGGCGCGGTGCCGGTCCGCCGGGACGGCGTGCCGTGAACCTGTGGGTCCGGTCACGGTGCCGTGTACGTCGGGCGCGCGCCGTGCCTCCTGGCCGGGTCGCCGGGACGGACGGGAGCCGCTAGGCGCGACGGCGCAGCTTGCGGCGTTCGCGCTCGGACAGGCCGCCCCAGATCCCGAAGCGCTCGTCGTTCTCGAGTGCGTACTCGAGGCACTGCGACCGGACCTCGCACGAGGTGCAGATCTTCTTGGCCTCGCGCGTCGAGCCGCCCTTCTCGGGGAAGAACGCCTCGGGGTCGGTCTGCGCGCACAGCGAGTCGACCTGCCACGACAGCGGGTTCTCCTCGTCGGCGACGGGACGGCGGACGCCGGGGACCCCGAGGGACACGGGGTCGACGTGCCAGTCCTCCGGCACTCCGGCGTTGAAGTCGGCACCGTTCACCCTGATCACCCCTGACGTCTCGACTGCGGTCACCACGACCGAGGTCGCTTGCCTGTAATTACAGCGGTGTGATTCCCGAGAGTCAAGTCGCGGATCATAGAAGGCACTGAGCGCGGCGGCGTGTCATGTCCCCCGTACGGGCGTGTCGCGGGCGTTCTGTCCGGCCGTCGGGGGACAAGAACGCCCGCCGAGCGCGTCAGCCGATGCGGCGGCGGGCTTCCCAGGCGCTGGTCACCATCTCGTCGAGCGAGTGCCGCATCGCCCACTCGAGGTCGCGCGCTGCGGCCTCGCCCGTCGCGACGATCCGCGCGGGGTCGCCCGGCCGGCGGGGTGCGACCTCCGGCTCGAACGCGATCCCGGTACCGGAGGCCATCGCGTCCATGATCTGTCGCACGCTCACGCCGTCGCCGCTGCCGAGGTTGTAGGCGCGTTGCAGGGGCTCCCCCGCCTCGAGCTTCCGGGCCGCGACCGCGTGCGAGTGCGCGAGGTCGGCGACGTGGATGTAGTCGCGGACGCAGGTGCCGTCCGGGGTGGCGTAGTCGTCGCCGTTGATCCGGGGCGTCCGGCCGGCGAGGAGGGCGTCGAAGACCAGCGGGAACAGGTTGTGCGGGCTCGCGTCGTACAGGTCCGGCTCCCCCGACCCGACGACGTTGAAGTAGCGGAGGGACGTCGTCGTGAAGCCGGCGGCGACCTCCATGTCCCGCAGCAGCCACTCGCCGATGAGCTTCGACTCGCCGTACGGGGACTCCGGCGCCTTCGGGGTGTCCTCGACCACGGTCTCGACGTCCGGTGTGCCGTACACGGCCGCGCTCGACGAGAAGACCGCCTTCGTGACGCCGTTCTCGGCCATGGCGCGCAGGAGCGTCGCGGTGCCGGTGACGTTCTGCTCGTAGGTGTGCAGCGGGCGCTCGACCGAGACGCCGGCGTACTTGAAGCCGGCCACGTGCACGACACCGGTCACCGCGTGGTCACGGAGCGTCCGGGCGACGAGCTCGCCGTCCAGGATGGTGCCCTCGACGAACGGGACGTCCTCGGGGACGAACGCCCGGAAGCCGCTCGACAGGTCGTCGAGTGCGACCGTCTCGATGCCGGCGGCGCGCAGGGCGCGGACGACGTGGGACCCGATGTACCCGGCACCGCCGGTGACCAGCCAACTCATGCTCGTCACGCTAGCGGACCGGGCGACCCCGGCGAGCCGACCCGGGCTGCGTGTCCGGGTCCGGCTGGGTCCGGGTCCGGCCGGGTCCGGGCGCCCGTCGGTCCGGCTCGGGGGTCAGGCGCCCGTCGCGAAGAAGACCGTGGAGGTCAGGCCGGAGGCGACGTCCGCCTCGACCGTGACGTCGCCCTCGTCCGGGGTGACGAAACAGGACTCGCCCTGGCGGAGCAGGGTCGCCGAGGTGGCACCGACGAGCGTCACCACGCCCTCGGTGCAGATCGCGATCGACGGTCCGGAGAGCGGTGCGACCCCACCCGTCGCGAGACCGACCGGGCGCCCCTCGCCGGTGACGCGGAGGAGCGCGAAGCCGACGCCCTCCGGTGCGAAGCGGTCCACGCCCGGCGCGAGCTGCTCCGGTTCGAGCACGGGTGCGGGGTGCGCGGTGAAGTCGAGCACGCGGAGGAGCTCCGGGACGTCGACGTGCTTCGGCGTCAGCCCGCCGCGCAGGACGTTGTCCGAGGGGGCCATGAGCTCGACCCCGAGCCCGTCGAGGTACGCGTGGACGTTCCCGGCGGGCAGGTACATCGCCTGGCCGGCGGTGAGCGTCACGCGGTGCATGAGCAGCGACACGACGATGCCGGGGTCGCCCGGGTACGCGGTGGTGAGGTCCCGCACGGTCCGGGTGTTCGGGCTGGCGGCGTCGTCCGGCAGCGCGGCGGCGAGGTCGCTCGCCGCCTGGACCACGGCGAGCGCCGACGGATCGGCGGTCTCGAGCCAGCTGACGGTGTCCTCGAGCCCGTGGGCCAGGTGCACGCGGAGCGCTCCGAGCCGACCGGAAGCGGCGTCGAGCAGGTCGACGTCCGCCAGGGTGTCCTCGACGGGGCGGAACCCGCTGAGCGCCTCGAACCGCTCGCTGAGTGCGACCACGAGCTCGGGCTTCGGGAACGGGTCCTTGTAGTTCCGGGCCGGGTCGTCGATCGGGACGCCGGCTGCTTCCTCGCGGGCGAAGCCCTCCTGCGCCTGCTCCGGCGTGGGGTGCGCCTGCAGGGACAGCGGGGCCGCGGCGGCGAGGAGCTTCAGGAGGAACGGCAGTCCGGTGCGGTCCGGTCCGAGTGCTGCCTCGGGCTCCGCGGCGATCCACTCGAGGAGCGTGTCCGCGCCACCGACGGTCGCGGGGTTCACCACGACGCTCGGGCTGCCGGGGTGCGCACCGAGCCAGAGCTCGGCCTGCGGCGCGCCGGTGACGGTGCGGCCGAGGAGTTCGGGGATCGCGGTGACGGAACCCCACGCGTAGTCGCGCGGGGTGTTCGTGATGCCGAGGAACATGTGCCGAGCGTAGCGGGCGGTTAGCCTGTCCCCCGTGACGAACACCTGGCCGATCGCCCGTGGGACCGTGCCCGAGCGCGAGGCCTTCGCCCTCGGCGCCGCGGTCGTCGGCGTCCTGTTCGCGGGCGACGCCGTCCCGAACACGCTCACCTGGTACGGCGCCGCGGTCGTCTGGGCCGCGCTCGGCGGGTGGGGCGTCTCGGTCGTCGTGCGCGCCCGACCGTCCCTCGCCCGGACACCGCGCGCGCTCTGGGTGTTCCTGGGCTGGTGCCTGCTGACCGTCGCGTGGTCGCACTGGCGCGCCGCGACCCTGGCGAGCATGGTCGCGCAGGTCCTGTGCGTCCTGGTGGCGTTCGCGATCGCGTCGACGCTGTCGTGGCGGCGGATCCTCGACGCCGTCTCGCTCGCGATGCGGTGGGTGCTCGGCCTGTCGCTGCTGTTCGAGGCCGTCGTCGCCGTGGTCGTGCGGCACCCGATCGCTCCGATCTGGACGGACTACGGCGACCGGAAGGTCCCGGACGCCTTCTACTTCTCACGCGCCGAGCTCTTGACGGGCGGGCGGATCCAGGGCCTCCCCGGCAACGCCAACCTGCTCGCCATGGTCGCGCTCCTGGCCCTGGTGGCCGTCGCCGTGCAGCTCGCCGAGGGGCGCATCCGCCGCGACCGGGCCGTCGTGTGGCTCGTGCTCGGGGTCCTCGTGCTCGCCCTGACACGCTCGTCGACGGTGCTCGTCGCCGCCGCGGTCGTCGTGGTCGCAGCCGTCGTCGCGGTGTGGGTGCGGCGGGTGCCGAGCGGACGTCGGGCGCCCCGGTACGCCGTGGTGGCGACCGGCGCAGTGGTCCTCGCCGTGCTGGCGCTCGTCGGACGCGGTGTGCTCACCGCGGTCCTCGGCAAGTCGTCGGACCTGACCGGCCGCGGCGAGATCTGGTCGGCGGTCCTCGGCCTGGTCGACCGACACCCGGTCGTCGGGTCGGGCTGGATCGGCTACTGGTGGCCGAACATCCCGGAGCTCGCCGGCATCGCGCACCGGAACGGCGTCGTCTACCTGCAGGCGCACGACGCGTACCTGGACGTCTGGATGCAGACCGGGATCGTCGGCCTGGTGCTCTTCGGGCTGTACGTGCTGTCGACCCTCGTCCGGTCCTGGTGGTGCGCGACCCGGACCGGCTACGGCACGGACCTGCTGCCGCGGGCCTTCGACCCGGTCACGCTCTTCCCCCTGCTCGTCGTCGTCGCCCTCCTGGTCCAGTCCGTCGCCGAGTCGCGTCTGCTGTACCAGGGGAACTGGGTGCTCTTCGCGCTCATCGCGATCAAGACCCGCAACGTGCTCGTCGGCGAGGAGCCGCCCTCGGTGGGCGACGGTCCCCGCATCCCGGTCGCCGTCCGTGCCTTCCGCGGGTCGGACGTCACGGACACCGACCGCCGCTAGCGGTCCCGCACCACCAGCGCGCACGGCACCTGCGCCGACCACGGTGCCGTCCGCACCTCGAGCACCGCGGCGGGGTCGGCACGGCAGACGCCGACGGAGGACGCGACCTGCGGCGCCCACTCTGGTCCGTCGCTGCGGTTCGTCCGAGCGGGGGCGGCGTTCGCGACGGCCGTCGTCACCACCAGCGCGACCAGGCACCAGCCGAGGCCGACGCGGAGGACGTGCACCGCGCCTCCTGTCCGGGTCGTCCGTCGGCGACGTCGGCCCGTCGGGTCGCCGCCGTGCCGCGGGGCCCACCGGTCGCCCGCGAGTGCCGCAGCCGCGACGACCACGGCGGACAGCAGCAGCATGCCCGCGGCGGCGGCGTAGCGGTTCGGCCCGATCGCGGCCAGGGCCGCGCCGGTGACCGAGCCCCACCGCCCGTTCGCGGAGCGGTTCGCGACGAGCGCCGCGGTCCAGACGCCGGCCGCACCGAGCACCAGCGCGACGATGGTCCACCGAGTGCGCCAGCCGGCCACGAGCACCGCGGCGAGGACCGCCACGCCGATCCCGGCCGCCGGCAGCAGCACGACCCACCAGCCGTGGCGGGCCACGGCCGCACCGACGGCGGCGACGTCGCGGTCCCACAGCCCACCGAACGGCAGCAGCAGGTACCCGCGAACGACGTCGCCGACGGAGGGGTCCCCAGGGCGGGAGAGTCGTTCCGTCGTCAGGGCGGCGACCACCTGCAGGGTGCCCCCGAGCACCGCCGCGACGGTCACGGGCAGCGCGCGGAGACGGTCCCGCTCACCGGCAGCGGCCCGCCGACCGGTGAGGTCGCGGGCGGGCCACCACGCCAGCGCGAGGAGCGGCAGGAACAGGACCGTCTGGAGCTCCGTCAGCGTCGCCGCGAGGGTCAGCAGGGCGACGACGCCGGATCCCCACCAGGTGCGGGCCCGGTACGAGAACAGCCACGGGACGAGCGCCATCGCGTACCAGTGCAGGTTGGCGACGTTGCCGCTGATCTCGACCGGGGCGAGCGGCAGGACGACCGGGACCGCCGCCAGGACGAGCCGGAACGGCCAGGGGCGCACGACGTCGCGGGACAGCAGGAAGAGCGACGCGGCGACGACGCCGACGACGGCGCACGCCGACGCGGACAGTGTCAGGGCGTACTGCTCGACCGGACGGTGCACCGCGAGGTCCACGAGCAGGCGCGGGACGAGGTGGAGGTAGCCGGCGTAGGGCCGCAGGAGCGTGTCGCCGGCGCCGTACGCGAGCTGCTCGCGGAGGAAGATCCCGCCGTCCTCGGCCCAGGTCGTCGAGCGGGTCACCGGGCCGAGGCGCCACCAGGCGAGTGCCGCGGCGGCCAGCGCGACGAGGACGGCTGCGAGCGCCTGGACGACCGCGCGGCGACGGCGGGACGCGGTGCGCGCGGGGCCGTCGTGCTCGTCCATCGGGGCGAGAACCTATCCGAGATATCGACGACCAGCCATATCGACGCTCCGCGATGCCCGCGGCGGACTCTCCACGAGGTGCGAGAGGATGGACGGGTGACGGACCGGACGGTGAGCAGGCGTGCGCTCGCGCGCCGGTACCTCTCCGCCTGGATCGGGTTCTCGGCGGGCGGGCGGTTCAGCCAGGCCCTGGCGACCGCGGTCCTGCTCTTCGCGTTCGGGCAGCCGGCCGTGCACGCGATGGTCGGCACCGCCGGGTCGTGGGCCGCCCTCGCGACCCTCGTGGTGCTCGCCGGCCTGAGCCTGCTCGGACAGCGCTACCGCATCGAGTGGCACGGCGTCCTGCCGCTGTCCCTGCTGGCCTTCGTCGGGTTCTGCGCCCTCAGCGTGCTCTGGAGTCAGTACTCGTGGGTCGCCCTGCGCGGGTTCGCGTCCACGGTCTGCTTCGTCGGACTCGGGCTCTACCTGGCGCTCGGCCGGGACCTCGTGCAGGTCATCCGCGCGGCCGGCGACGCCTTCCGCATCCTGCTCGTCGTCGCCCTCGGGCTCGAGGTGCTGTCCGGACTCGTGCTCGACGTGCCGTTCCCCGCGTTCGGCATCCGTGGGGACATCGCGTACGGCGGCCCGATCCAGGGCGTCGGCGGCACCCGCAACTTCATGGGCTTCGTCGCCGCGGTGGCCTTGGTCACGTTCGTCGTCGAGTTCCTCACCCGGTCGGTCACCACGTGGCGGGCCGTCGCGTCGACCGCCCTCGCCGTGATCGCCCTGATGCTCGTGCAGTCACCGATCACCGGGATCGCGATGATCGCACTCGCCGTGACCGCGCTCGCACTGTGGTCGCTGCGGCACGCCAGACCGGCCACCAGACCGGTGGTGAACGCGGTGCTCGGCGCGGTCGTGCTCGGCATGGCGACCCTCGGCCTGGCGCTCCGGCACCGGGTGCTCGCGGAGATCGGTGCGGCGGGCGGCACGGCGACGCGCCTGGGTCTGTGGGAGCAGATCCGGGTGCTCGGTGCGCAGTTCCCGATGCAGGGCTGGGGCTGGGTCGGTACGTGGCCGAGCGAGGCCGTGTTCCCGTTCACGACCCTGGTCGACCCCGCCGGCGCGCGCTTCACGTCCGGTCTGAACGCGTTCGTCGACGCCTACCTGCAGATCGGGCTCGCCGGCACGCTCCTGCTCGCGGTCGCCGCGGGGCTCGCGTTCGCCCGCGCCTGGGTGACGGCGACGACCTTCCCCGGTGTCGCGTACGTCTGGCCCGCGGCCGTCCTCGTCCTGCTCGGCGTCACCAGCACGGCCGAGAGCTACCTGCTGCACGGTGCCGGGCTGATGCTGTTCACGACCGTGATCGTCGTCGCGGCGCGGCGGCGGTCCTGGCGCCGACACCTGCCCCGCGACCAGGGCTGACCCCCGCGGCTTGCTAGGGTCGCGGGGTGCGCCTCCCCCTGCTCGAACGCATCGCGATGTGCCTCGTCGTCACACTGTCCTGCGTCCTGGACCTCGGGCAGAAGCTCCTGTGCACGGTCCCCCAGCCGGCCGACGTGTCCCGCGCCGAGTACGTCAACCGCTTCGGCTGCTGGTCCGACGTCGCTGCGCTCTGGAACAACCGCGGCCTCGCGCAGCACGTCTTCCCGTACGTGCACGGCACCTGGCGTGGTGACCCGCCCGTCCTCGGTGGCGGGACGGTCGAGTACCCGACCGCGACCGGCGTCTGGGTCTGGCTGACCGCCCTGCCGGTCGACTCGGCGCGCGGCTTCCTGGTCGTCACGGCCGTGGTCGCCGCCGTGCTCGCGGTGCTCGTGACGCTCGCCCTGCAGCGCATCGCCGGACGTCGCGCCTGGGTCTTCGCGGCCACCCCGCCGCTCGCGCTGTACGCGGTCTACAACTGGGACGTCCTGCCGGTCGCCAGCACCGTCGCCGCCCTGCTCGTCGCGACCGCACCACCACGCGCGTGGTCGCCGCTGCTCCGGTGGGCCCTCGCCGGGGCGCTGCTCGGGCTCGGTGGCGCCTTCAAGCTCTACCCGCTGATGTTCCTCGGTGCCATGGCCGTCGCCGCGCTCCTCGACAGCGACGCCCCGTGGTCCGAGCGGGTGCGGCGCACCGCGGTCACCGTCGGCTCGGGTGTCGGGGTCGTGCTCGTCGCCAACGTGCCGTTCGCCCTCGTCAACTACGAGGGGTGGTCCTCGGTCTTCCGCTTCCAGGCGGAGCGTCCGATCGGTCCGTCGACGCTGACGATCTGGTACTACGGCCTGCTCCCCTGGTCCGCGGACCTCGACGGGCCGCTGCAGGGGACGATGGCGACCCTCGCCACCGTGACGACGGCGGTCGGGGTCCTCGCGGTCCTGGCCGTCACGGTGCTCCGCGCACTCCGGACCGGTCGGACGCCGTGGATCCAGTCGTCGGCGGCCATGCTGTGCGTCTACATGGTCGCGAACAAGGTGGACTCGCCCCAGTACGTGCTCTGGCTGCTGCCGTTCTTCGTGGTGCTGCGCATCGGCGGCTGGTGGGTCACCGCGTACCTCGTCACCGACGTGTGCCTGACGGTCGGCTTCTTCCGGAACGGGTACTACGACGCGGTGGGGCAGACCGGGGAGACCTGGGCCGGGCAGATGCTGACGGCCGCGATCTGGATCCGCGCGGTGCTGCTCGTCGTGTTCGTCGTGCGGTTCCTGCGCGCCGAGGCGGTGGGCCGTGCCGCAGACCGGCCGGGTGGCGCGGCGACACTCCCGGCCGGTCGCCGCTCCCTGGAACACCCCGCGCCGGCGTGACGGACGAGGACCGGCACCGGTCCCGTCCGCGCCAGGCGCCCCGGGCCAGGCGACCCGGATCAGGCCCGACGTGCGGATCGCGGCCGGAAGCGCCGCTGCAGTCCCCACTGGGTGGTGCGGACCATCGCCTCGACGACGATGGCCTGGCTCATCTTCGAGACGCCGTGGATGCGGTCCCGGAAGCGGATCGGCACCTCCACGATGCGTCCACCGAGGTCGTGCACGCGCAGCGTCATGTCGACCTGGAAGCAGTAGCCCTTCGAGTCGATGGAGTCGAGGTCCATCCGGGCGATCGCGTCGGCGCGGTAGACCCGGAACCCGGCGGTGATGTCGTGCACGTCGAGCCCGAGCATGATGCGGGCGTACGCGTTCCCGCCGCGGCTCAGGACCTCGCGGTGCTTCGGCCAGTCCACCACGGACCCACCGGTGGTCCACCGGGACCCGATCGCGAGCATGACGTCGTCCGCGGGGTCGGCGGACACGACCGCGTCGATCATCGCGGGCAAGCGGTCCGCGGGGTGCGAGCCGTCCGCGTCCATCTCGATGAGCAGGTCGTACCCGCGCTCGAGTCCCCAGCGGAAGCCAGCGACGTACGCCGTCCCGAGACCGAGCTTGCCCGAGCGTCGCAGCAGGTGGACGCGCTCGTCCGTCGCCGCGATCCCGTCGACCAGGTCGCCCGTCCCGTCGGGGCTGCCGTCGTCGACGACGAGCAGGTGTGCCTCGGGCACGGTGTCGAGGATCCGCGAGGCGATCTCGCGGATGTTCTCGGCCTCGTTGTACGTCGGGACGATCACGAGCGCGGACTGGCGGGGGGTGGTGTTCATGTGTTCCTCGTGGTCGGGGACGGCGGTCACCGTGCTGCGTCCTCGTCGATCAGCCGGCACGGCACGGTCACGGCCCACTGCGGGCCCGGGGCGATCTGGATCAGGGCGTTCCCGCGGGGCGCGGTCGCACATCGAGCGTCGGACTGGTCGACCTGGCCGGACCAGAACGGCCCCTGCTGCCGGTTGGACTTGTCCATCGCGAAGTTCGCCGCGAAAGTCCAGACGACGACCGCGACCAGGAGGACTCCGACCACCCGCAGCCACAGGGCGCGCTGGACGAGGAAGGCGTCGAGGACGGCGACGAAGCCGGCGATGACGTACATCGAGGCGGCCGCGGTGTAGCGGAAGGTCCAGACGGTGCGCCACGTGTCCGCGTCGAAGTGCGCGAACGCGAGCATGCTGTTGGGGTTGAGCACCACGGCGCCGCACCAGACGGCAGCCGACCCCCAGATCATCGACGCGAGCACCCAGCGCTGGCCGCGGTAGCCGATCCAGGCCCCGGCCGCGACGAGTGCCACGAGCACGACGAACGGCACGACGACGACGGCGATCCCGTGCGCGGCGATGAGCCCGCCGACCGTCGGCATGCTCCAGGTCCAGGAACCGGCGACCGGCTGCGCGATGTACCCGAGCACCATGTCGGGGATCGAGTCGTGCCCGGCGGGGGCCGACACGCGCGGGTGGAGGAGCGTGGTGGCCACCTGCGCTGCGGCACCGACGAGGGCCCCCGTCAGGACGGGCCAGCGTCGGGGGTTGCGGATCTGCAGGAGGAACAGGGGGAAGAACGCGACGACCTGGATCTCGGTGAGGGCACAGAACAGCGCGACGATGCCGAGCAGCACACCCTTGGTCCAGGAGCGCACCGGGGTCAGGAGCAGGAACGGTGTGAGGAACATCAGGAACCAGTGCAGGTTCGCGACGTTCGCCTGGATCTCCATCGGCCCGAGGGGCACGAGGGTCGGCACCAGCGAGAGCAGGACCCGTGCCGTCGTCGACCGGATCACGTCCTTCGTCAGCACGAAGACCGCGACTCCGACGGCGGCGACGACGACCACGCACGCGGCCGAGATGCCCACGGCGAAGTGGTCAACGGGGAGGGTCTTCGACACGGCGGCGACGATGAGACGCGGGACCACGTGCAGGTAGCCGGCGTAGTCGTGGAACAGCGCCCCCGCGACACCGAGGTTGTACTGCTCCTCGAGGAAGACCTTGCCGTCCTCGGCCCAGACCGTGTTGCGCACCTGCGGCGTGAGCCGGAGCCACCCGAGCGCGATCGTCACGAGGAACAGCACGACCGGTCCGGCGACGCGCACCACGCGCTTCGACCGCCAGGTCGGTACGTCCGGTTCTCCCACGGGTTCGCGCAGGTCCGGCTCGTCCCCGGATGTCGTCACGTGCAGCACCGGGGAATGATCTCACACACCCGGTGTCACACCCCGGTGACCCGACGCTCGGCGCAGCCCCCGATCAGGGTACGACGACCGACCGGCACCCGAGCAGGGTGTTCGCGCCACCCGCACTGTCGATCGCGTACGCGCACACCTGCCGCTGACCGGAGGCTGCGGCGAGCGTGCCCGACCACCCGTGGTTCGGTCCGGCGGAC
Source organism: Curtobacterium citreum (assembly GCF_006715175.1). Classification (NCBI taxonomy): domain Bacteria; kingdom Bacillati; phylum Actinomycetota; class Actinomycetes; order Micrococcales; family Microbacteriaceae; genus Curtobacterium; species Curtobacterium citreum. The sequence continues at coordinate 2,548,552 of NZ_VFMQ01000001.1, forward strand.
GGGTAGGACCGCGCGACATCCTTGCGCACGGCGTTCGCGGTCAGCCGCCGACCCGCGCCGTCCACGTACACGTCGACCGCAATGGGAGCCGCCGTGTCGGGGTCGATGGCCCAACCGGCTGCCTGCACCGAGCCGTTCGCGGCCGTGACCACGTCGAGGCTCCCGATCGGCGCGGCGTTCTTCACCGTGACGGTCCGGCAGCCCAGCTGAGTGTTGTCGGAACCGGCCCCGACGTTGATCGCGTACACACAGACCTGGTGCGGGCCGTTCGAGGCCTGCACGGTCAGCGAGAAGCCGTGCGCGGATCCGTAGGCGGTCCAGTTGCGGGCGATGTCCCCGCGCTGCGCGTTCGCCGTGGTCCGTCGCCCGACACCATCGACGTAGACGTCGACCGGGATCGAGGAGGCGGAGTCGCCGTCGAGGGCCCACCCTCGCACCGTCAGCGAGGTCGGGGTCGTGGTGACCTCGTCCAGGGAACCGATCGGCTTGGACCCCGGCACGTTGACCGACGTGCAGCTGCCGACCACGCGGTTGCCGCCGTTCTGCACGTTGATGCCGTACACGCAGATCGAGTGGACACCGGGCGGTGCCGCGACCACACCCGAGTAGCCGTGCGCGGGACCGGCGCTCGGGTAGGCCCGGCCGACGTCCGCGCGGTTCTGGTTCGCCACGAGACGCTGCAGCAGCTTGCCGTCCGCGTAGACGTGCACGTCGAGCGAGGCGGCCGTCTCAGGGTCGATCGCCCAGCCGCTGACCGAGACGCCGCCAGGCACCGCGGACGCGGTGTCGAGCGAGCCGAACGGCGACCCGTCCTGGACGACCACGGAGGAACAGCCGAGGTTCGCGCTCGTGGCACCGTTCGCGGAGATCGCGAACACGCAGACCTGCTGCGGTCCCGGTGCGGCGGTGATGCGCTGGTTGAAGCCGTGGGCGCTCCCGAGCTTCGGGTAGGCGGCGCCGACGTCCGGTCGGCTCTGCTTCGCCGGCACGGCCGTGCCGGCGGATCCGACGTACACGTCGACCCGGGTGCTGGCGGACGTCGTCGTGTCGAGTGCCCACCCGTTCACGGTCACCGAGTTGTACCCGGCGGTGACGCCGTCGAGGTTGCCGGCGGCGGTCGTCCCTCCGCCGGAGGTCGAGCCGAACCAGTCGCTGTACAGCCGCCAGAAGTTCCGGTTGCCGTACGCGGAGCAGGAGTCACCCGTTCCGTAGAGGTTGTTCAGCGCCGCCTGGTTCGGCGTGTAGGGCGTGTAGTAGTACAGCGCGGCGGTGGCCTTGTTCTGGATGTACACGGTCTTGGTGCCGCACGAGGCGCTCGGGTTGTACTGCACGCTGCGGTTGCCGTCGGGCGCGAACCACGTGAAGTAGTTGCTCGTGCCGGCCGGGTTGCCGTACCGCTTCCACTGCCACGACGCCCAGTAGACCTGGTTGCCGACGCCGGAGTACGCGGGGTCGCAGCCGCCGTTCGCGCTGTCCGGGCACGCGTAGCCCATCGCCCTGGCCAGGATCCCGGCGGACGGGTTCCGCGCGGTGCCGCCGTTGACGAGCGCCTGCTCCTTCTGCAGCGTGACGATGATGACCTTCGGGTTGATGCCGCACGCGGCACCGACCCGGGCGATGATCTGCGCCGCGGACAGCGACGAACCACCGGTGACCGCCGAGCACATCGCGTCGGCGCCGTGGCTGTTCAGCGAGTACCGACCGACGTTCAGGCACGAGCTCGAGGAGCACGTGCCGATCTGCGCGTTCAGGAAGGACTGGATCGCGGACTCGGACATCCCGCCGCCGTTGTAGAACTCGGCGTCCGAGATGATGTTGCCCGCGTCGAACTGCGAGCCGCTCAGCGCCGAGGCGGCGTCCTGCGGCGCGGAGGTGCCGGCGAGCTGGACGCCCACGAGCACGCTCGCGACCGTGAGCACGCTCGCGAGCATGGCGATGACCTTCTTCACGACGGGGGCCTCCCTGTGGCGGCGACTCGGTGTCTGCCACGCGGTCGTCCCGACCGCGCGTGGCCGGGCCCTGATCCGGCGAGTCACGTCTGTCACATCAGGCTACCTGCACCACAGCGATCACACAGCCCCGGTTTCGCGCCCCGAACGGGAGGCACGGTGCACGCCCGTCAGGTCGACGTCCGTGGCCGACCCGGTCGCCTGTGCATCCGTGCAGGCGACGGCTCATCCTGTCGGGTCGAGCAGGCGCTCCACGGCGCGACGCGCCGCCTCGCCCACCGCGTCGCCACGGCGGAGGCGACGCGCGCGCCGGAGGGCGGCAGGGGCCTCCAGGACGATCCGCCGCCACGCGGCCGGCGTGAGCTGCGCGCCGGCCGGGCGGACGAGGTCAAGGACCAGCCGCACCAGCGTGCGCAGCACGACGCGGGTGACGAGCCGGCGGGAGCCGTTGCGGACGACGACGAGCAGACGGTTCCGCATGCTCTGGGTCCGCACGAGCGGACCGTCGCTGGCCGAGCTCGCCGCGTGCCGGTGCACGACGACGGCGTCGGGTGCGGAGCGGACGTCGTACCCGGCGAGGCGGAGTCGCCACGCGACGTCGAGGTCCTCGTAGTACATGAACAGGGACTCGTCGAAGCCGCCGACCTCGTCGAGGGGTCCGCGGCGCAGGAACACGGCCCCGCCGGAGAAGCCGAAGAGCGGTGCGTGCTCGGGCGCGTCGTCCACGGGCCGCAACCAGTCGCGGTCCCGCCCGTTGCCGGACCGGTCGAGCACGACCCCCGTGCCGTTCACCAGGGTCTCGCCCACCTCGGCTCGGTGCCAGCGGGCGCCGTCCCGGGCGACGAGGTCCGTGGCCGAGCGCGGCGCGTCGGCCGGCGTCCGGACGAAGCGGCCCTCGAGCACTGCGGTCGCGGCGACCGCCGCGACGGTCGGACCACCGGCGGCGAGCACTGCGAGCCCGCGGTCGAGGAACCCGTGGTCGGCGACCGCGTCGTTGTTGAGGAGCACGACGGTCTCCCCCGACGCCGCCGCGATGCCGCGGGCGACCCCGCCGGCGAACCCGGCGTTGGTCCGTTCGGCGACGATCGTCACACCCGGCAGGTCGGCGCGGTACGCCGCGACGGTGTCGTCGTCGGACTCGTTCACGACGAGGACCACCTCGACCGACGCGTCGACGCGCTGCGAGAGCACGGACCGGACGGCACGGCGGGTGAGTTCGGGCTGGTGCCAGTCGACGATGACCACGGAGACGTCCACGAGGCCAGTGTCCCAGGTCGCCGGAGGACCCGGACCACGTCCGGTACAGTGGTGCCGCCTTCCGGGGCAGTCCCACGAGCTCCCGGGCCGACCCCACCAGCCGACGTATGGAGATCCGTCCGTGTCCACATCAGCGCCTCGCGTGTCCGTCGTCGTCATCAACTTCCGCGGGACCGACGACACCCTCGAGTGCATCGCGCGCCTGACCGAGGTCGACTGGCCGGCGGACCGGCTCGAGATCGTCGTCGTCGAGAACGGCTCCGGGGACGACAGCGAGCAGCGCCTGCGCGCCGAGCTCGGCAGCCGGAAGAACGTCAAGATCGTGGTCTCCGCGGAGAACCTCGGCTTCACCGGCGGGAGCAACCTCGGCGCGCGCGAGGCGTCCGGCGACGTCGTGGCGTTCCTCAACAACGACGCGAAGCCCGACGTGAACTGGATCAAGGAGGGCATGGCGGGCTTCGCCCCGAGCCCCCGGGTCGCCGCGGTCGCGAGCAAGGTGCTCGACTGGGACGGCAAGGCGATCGACTTCGTCGAGTCCGGCCTGAGCTGGTTCGGCATGGGCTACAAGGCGCACGTCACCGAGATCGACGACGGCCGCTTCGACACCCCGCAGGACCTGCTGTTCGGCACCGGCTCCGCGCTGTTCGTCCGCCGCGAGGTGTTCCTCGAGGTCGGCGGGTTCGACGAGGGCCTGTTCATGTTCTACGACGACGTGGACCTGGGCTGGCGCCTCAACCTGCTCGGCTACCGCGTGCGGTTCGCCCCGCGCTCGGTCGTCTTCCACAAGCACCACGGCTCGATGAAGTCGTTCGGCGACCACCGCGAGATGTACCTGCTCGAGCGGAACGCCCTGCACCTGCTCTACAAGAACCTGTCCGACGAGAACCTCGGGACCTTCCTGCCCGCGGCCCTCGCGCTGCTCGCCCGTCGTGCCGTCGCGAAGAGTGGCCGCGACTCGGAGGAGTTCGACATCCGTCGCTTCACCGGTGCGCCGGACGAGTTCGACCCGACGACGCCGATGTCGAAGGAGGCCGTCGCCGGTCTCTACGCCCTCGACCAGTTCGTCGCGGACCTCCCCCGCCTCGGCGAGGAGCGCCGCCGGATCCAGTCGCAGCGCGTGCGCTCCGACAAGGAGGTCTTCCGCCTGTTCGGCGACGCCTTCAAGCCGCTGTTCGAGGACGGCTACTTCCTCGAGGGCTACCAGGCCATCATCGAGGCGTTCGACGTCGAGCAGCCGATGCACCGCACGAAGGTCCTCATCATCACCGGCGACGCGCTCGGCGAGAAGATGGCCGGCCCGGGCATGCGCGCGTGGAAGATCGCCGAGGCACTCGCCCCGCACAACGACGTCCGCCTGGTGACCTGGAACGTCGCGAACCGCAAGTCCGACGCCTTCGAGGTCTCCCGCGTGCCGCTCCAGCACGAGCGCACGATGCGCGAGCACGAGGAGTGGGCAGACGTCATCTTCTTCCAGGGCTACGCGCTGCACCACTTCCAGACGTTGCAGAACTCGAACAAGACCATGGTCGTCGACCTGTACGACCCGATGCACCTCGAGCAGCTCGAGCAGGCGCGCGACAACGGCGACGTCGGCTGGCGCAACCAGGTCACCTCGACCACCGAGGTCATCAACCGCCAGCTCGAGCGCGGCGACTTCTTCCTCTGCGCCTCGGAGCGTCAGCGCCTGTTCTGGCTCGGACAGCTGGCCGCCGTCGGTCGTGTCAACCCGGACAACTACCTGGCGGACGACAACCTCGAGAAGCTCATCGCGATCGCGCCGTTCGGCATGGACTCGACGCCGCCGAAGCACGAGCGCAAGGCGATCCGCGGCGTGACCCCCGGCATCGGCGAGGACGACAAGGTCGTCATCTGGGGCGGTGGCATCTACAACTGGTTCGACACCCCCTCGCTCGTCCGCGCGGTGGCCAAGGTCGCCGAGACGCACGACGACATCCGTCTGTTCTTCCTCGGCGTCGCGCACCCGAACCCCGACGTGCCGGAGATGGCGATCGTCGCCGAGACCCGCCGCATCAGCGACCACCTGGGCCTGACGAACAAGCACGTCTTCTTCAACGAGCAGTGGGTGGCGCTGGACGACCGGCAGAACTACCTGCTCGAGGCCGACGCCGGCGTCAGCACGCACTTCGCGCACATCGAGACGACGTTCTCGTTCCGCACCCGCATCCTCGACTACATGTGGGCGAACCTGCCGATCGTCACGACCGACGGTGACAGCTTCGGCGACCTGGTCGCGGCCGAGGGCATGGGCGTCGCCGTGAAGGAGCGCGACGTCGACGGACTCGCCGCCGCGCTCGAGTCGATGCTGTACGACCCCGAAGCCGCCGCTGCCGCCCGCGCCGCGGTGAGCCGGGTCCGCGAGGACTTCACGTGGGAGCGTGCTCTCGCTCCCCTGGTCGAGTTCTGCAAGGACCCGCACGTCGCCGCGGACCGCGCGCACGAGGCCGCCGTCCCGGCCGGTTCCGTCGCGGCAGCGGGCCGCCCGCGCGTGCAGCTCAGCCCCGCGCGGGCCCGTGAGCTGCAGTTCCACCAGATCGCGAACAGCCGGCACGGTCTCGTCCGCGACGCCCGGCTCGCGGCCTGGTACCTGCGCGAGAACGGCGTCTCCGGGCTGCGCGACAAGGTGCAGAACCGCGCCCGGCTGATGCGCGAGAGCAAGAACGGGCGCTGACGCCCGGCGGCCGCCCCTGGTCGCCGATGTACAGTTGTCCGTCGCCCGCGTCGAACGTAAGGACCCCCTTTGAGCAACATCGTCACCGAGCGGTTCGAGCGCCTCCGGCAGGAGCAGATGGTCCCGGCCGGTCGCCCGGCCACCGCCGTCATCGGGTCGCTGCGTGAGATCTTCGCGCACCGGCAGCTCCTCGACCTGCTGATCCGTCGCGACCTCAAGTCGCGGTACAAGGACAGCGCGCTCGGCTTCGCCTGGACCCTGATCCGCCCGCTCGTGCAGCTGGCGATCTACTTCTTCGTCCTCGGTGAGATCCTCGGCGCGTCCCGGAACATCCCGGAGTTCGCGATCTACGTGTTCTCCGGCTTGACGCTCTACGGCCTGTTCAGCGAGATCGTCGCCGCGGGGACGGCGTCGATCGTCGGCAACGCGGGCCTGATCAAGAAGATCTACCTGCCGCGCGAGATCTACCCGCTCGCGAGCGTCGGTGCCGCGCTGTTCAACTTCGGCGTGCAGCTCGTCGTCCTGATCGCCGCCGCGATCCTGCAGAGCGGCTTCGCCTGGGTGCGCCTCGACCTGCTCTACTTCCTGCCGTCGGTCGCGGTCATCCTGATCTGGGCGACCGCCCTCGCCCTGCTGCTCGCGGCGCTGAACGTCTACCTGCGTGACATGCAGTACCTCGTCGAGGTCCTCGTGCTCCTGCTCATGTGGGCGTCCCCGATCGTCTACAGCTGGCAGATGGTGGCCACCCGCGCGCCGGAGTGGCTGCTCTCGATCTACACGTCCAACCCGATCACCCTGGCCGTCCTCGGCATCCACCGTGCGTTCTGGACCGCCGGTGCCGACTCCGAGTACCCGTCGCACCTGCTGGTCCGGATGGCGGTCGCCGCCGTCGTCGGCCTGGTCGCGCTCCTCGTGTGCCAGCGTGTGTTCGCCAAGCTGCAGGGCAACTTCGCCCAGGAGATCTGATCCGATGAGCATCGACAACGAGATCGACCGGGAGACCCGCTCCCCCTTCGCCGACGCCCCCGACGTCGTGACCGTGCGGAACGTGTCGAAGCGCTTCACGATCCGCAAGGACAACTCGCTCAAGGAGCGCGTCGTCACGCTGGGACGTGCCGGACGTCGCCACAGCGAGGACTTCTGGGCACTCAAGGACATCAGCCTCGACATCCCCGCCGGCACCACGATCGGCCTGCTCGGCCCGAACGGCTCCGGGAAGTCGACGCTGCTCAAGACGATCGGCGGTATCCTCGAGCCCACCAGCGGCTCGGTGGAGCGCCGCGGTCGCCTCGCCGCCCTCATCGAGCTCGGCGCGGGCTTCCACCCGGACCTGACCGGGCGCGAGAACGTCTACCTGAACGCTGCGATCCTCGGCCAGACGCAGGAGGAGACCGAGGCCCGGTTCGCCGACATCCTGCAGTTCTCCGGGATCGGCGACTTCATCGACACCCAGGTGAAGTTCTACTCGTCGGGCATGTACGTCCGACTCGCGTTCGCGGTCGCGATCAACACCGACCCCGACGTGCTCCTCGTCGACGAGGTCCTGGCGGTCGGTGACGAGCAGTTCCAGAAGAAGTGTCTCGACAAGATCCGCGAGTTCCAGGAGCAGGGCCGCACGATCATCCTCGTGTCGCACTCGCTCGGCCAGGTCCAGGAACTCTGCGACTCCGCCGTCGTGCTGCACCACGGCGAGGTGAAGTTCCAGGGCTCCGCGCGTCTCGCGGTGAAGAACTTCCGCGAGATCCTCGAGGGCCGCCGCGTCGCCGAGGCCGAGGCCGCGCACCCGGAAGAGGACGCGAACCCCGCCAAGGTCGAGCGCGTCGAGCTCGAGATCCCCGGCCGCGCGCCCGGCGCCGAGCACCACCACGGCGACGACCTCGTCGTGCGTGCGACGTTCTCGCACAAGGACGTCCTGCCCGAGTGGCGCGCCGGGATCAAGATCGAGAACCACCTCGGTCACCCGGCGTTCGGCATCGACAGCCGCCAGACCCAGGTCCGGCACGACCCGCTCCGCGGCACGGCCACGGTCGAGTGGCGCCTCTCCGACCTGCGGCTCGGCGGTGGCCAGTACTTCGTGCACGTCTTCCTGGCGAAGCCGAACGGCGAGCACATCGTCATCGAGCGCGAGGCCGCCCGCTTCGTGGTCCAGGACGAGGACACCCAGTCCGGCATCGCCTGGACGAAGACCACCGAACGCCAGATCGGGGCCTGACGTTGCAGCACCTGCCGGTGCTGGTCGACGCGACGTCGATCCCGCCGAACCGCGGCGGGGTGGCGCGGTACATCTCCGGACTCCTCGCCGGACTGCAGGAGACCGGCAGCACGGTCGACGTCGTCGTCAAGCGTGCCGACCTCGCGTGGCTCCGCGCCCTCGCACCCGAGCACCGCTACCACCAGGCGCCGGGCTGGACGGCGCGCCGCCCGGCCCGGCTGGTCTGGGAGCAGACCGGCCTGCCGGCGCTGCTCCGCCGGGTCGGGGCGACCACCCTGCACAGCCCGCACTACACGTTCCCGGTGATCCGTGCCTCCCGGACGGTCGTCACCCTGCACGACGCGACGTTCTTCAGCGACCCGGCCGCGCACGCGCGCACCAAGGTCGCGTTCTTCCGGACCTGGACCCGACTCGCGCGCCGGTTCGCCCGCGCGACGGTCGCTCCGAGCGCCGCGACCGTCGGCGAGCTCGACCGGCTCGCGGGGACCGCCCGGCGGCCGACCGCCGTCGCGCACCTCGGGGTCGACGCGGCCGTGTTCCACGCGCCCTCCTCCGCCGAGGTGACCGCGTTCCGCCACGCGCACGGACTCGGTGACGGCGACGACTGGATCGCGTTCCTCGGCACGGTCGAGCCGCGCAAGCGGATCCCCGAGCTCATCGCGGCCCACCGCGCGCTCGGCGACGCCGACGTGCCGCCGCTCCTGGTCGCGGGCGGCCTCGGCTGGGACGACACCGCCGTGCGGGAACTCCGCACCGCGGGCGACCGCCCCGGCGCACCGCTGCGGTACCTGGGCTACCTGCCGCTCGAGGAGCTCCGCGCGTTCCTCGGCGGCGCCCGCGTCGTCGTGTACCCGAGCACGGCCGAGGGCTTCGGGCTCCCGGTGCTCGAGGCGATGGCCTGCCGGGCCGACGTCCTCACCACCCGGCGGCTCGCGATCCCGGAGGTCGGCGGGGACGCGGTGACGTACACCGATCCCGACGCCGGCCCGATCCGTGCGGACCTCGCCGCCCTGCTCGCCGACGACCCGGACGGCCCCGCCCGCACGGCCCGTCGTGACCGTGCCGCCGCCCGCGCCGCGGGCTTCACGTGGGCGGCTTGCGCCCGCGTGCACCTCGGCGTCTACGCGACCGGGGTGGCCGCATGAACGCCGACGCCACAGCCGGCAGTGCCGGGCCTGGGCGGGCCGCGATCGTCACCGTCTCGTACAACTCGCACGACGTCCTGCCGCCCTTCCTGGCGTCGACCCCGGCCGCGAGCAGCGCCCCCGTCGAGGTCGTCGTCGCGGACAACGACTCCGCCGACGCGGACGGGCTGCGCGCCGTGACCGAGGCCGCCGGTGCGCGCTTCCTGGAGCTCGGCGAGAACCGTGGGTACGGCGCCGCCGTGAACCGCGCGGTCGCGACCCTCGGGCCGGACGTCCGCTGGGTGCTCGTGTCGAACCCGGACGTCGTGCTCGGCGCCGGCGCACTGGACCGGTTGATCGCGACCGCCGCCGCGGACCCGACGATCGGCGCCGTGGGACCCAAGGTGCTCGAACCGACGGGCGAGGTCTACCCCTCGGCCCGGCTCGTGCCGTCGCTCCGGACCGGCCTCGGCCACGCGCTCTTCGCGAACCTCTGGCCGGGCAACCCCTGGACCAAGCGCTACCGACAGGAGGGCGAGCAGGACCTGCGCCGCGACGCCGGGTGGCTCTCCGGGGCGTGCGTGCTCGTGCGCCGTGACGTCTTCGAGCGACTCGGCGGCTTCGACGAGGGCTACTTCATGTACTTCGAGGACGTCGACCTCGGCTGGCGGGTCGGGCACCTCGGGCTCCGCAACGTGTACGAACCGGCGGCGACGGCGACCCACGTGGGAGGCACCGCCACGCAGGGGTCCTCGGATCGCATGCGTCGCGCCCACCACGAGAGCGCGTACCGTTTCCTCGCGCGGAAGTACCGGGGCTGGTGGCTGTGGCCGCTGCGCCTGGTGCTCCGGGTCGCGCTGGCCCTGCGCGCCCACCTCACGCACACCCGCTGACGCGGTACAGTCGGCCGTCCTCCCGAACTCCTCCCCCCGAACCGGAGTCCCCGCATGATCCTCGCCGTCACCCTGATGGTCCGCGACGAAGCGGACGTCCTGCCCGCGTGGCTCGACCACCACGTCGCCCAGGGCTTCGACGTCTTCGTCATCACCGACAACGGCTCCGTCGACGGCACCGCAGAGCTCCTCGCCGCGTTCGCCGAACGGGACGACGTCACCGTCGACCTGCGACACGACCCGGTGCACCGGAAGCAGCAAGGCACCGTCGTCACCGGCATGGCGCGGGACGCCTCGACCGTCCACCGCGCGGACTGGGTCGTCAACGCCGACACCGACGAGTTCGTGCTCCCCGTCGACCGGTCGCTGACGGTGCGGCAGGTGTTCGAGCAGCTCGACCCGGTGATCGGCGCCTTCACCGTGCCGGTGGTCAACCTCGTCGGGGCGATGGCCGAGTCCGGCGCCGGGCTCGAGCGTCTGCACTGGCGCGACGAACGCTCGACCGACGAGCTGCGCGCCGTGGGCCTCCTCGCACCCCCGACGTCCAACGCCGTGCACGTCGGCGATCCGGAGGTCGTCGTCGTGCAGGGCAACCACCAGGTCAGCGTCGCGAACGGCGCCCCCGTGCCGCCGGCCCTCCGGCTCGAGGTCCTGCACCTGCCCTGGCGCTCGTGGCAGCAGTACGAGCACCGCGTCGACGTGTCCGGACGTGCCTACGAGGCGAACCCCGACCTCACGCCGAGCCCGCGGCACCACGGCATGCGCGACTTCCGGCGGCTCCAGGAGGGGGTCCTCGAGTCGACGTTCTCGCTCCGGTTCGTGACCGACGCCGAAGCGGCCGACGGCCCGTTCACCCGTGACGACGGCGTGGCCGAGAGCCTCCGCCGCGCCGGATCCCCCGTACTCGACGGTGCGGACGCCGAAGCGCTCGTCCCCGAGGACCGTCTCCGACGCCTGCGCGCGGTCGGCCGGGCCGTGGTGCGTCGCGACGTGCGGATCGAGGAACTCGAGGACGCCGTCCGGGCCGGTGAGGCGACGGCGGACACGCTCCGTGCGACCGTCCAGTTCGAGCGCGACCGGGCACAGGCGGCGGTCCGCAGCTCCGAGGAGCGGGCCGCGGTCATCCAGGTCCGCGAGGCCGAGCTCGCCGCCGTCCGGGCGCGTCGCGTGGTGCGGATCGCCGACCGCGCAGGTGACGTCGCACGACGTCTGCGCCGGTCCTAGCGGGCCGTCCCCCGCTGTCGACGCACCGCGTCGAGCAGGACGGCCGCCCGCGCCGCGAAGGAGTGCTCGGCACCGATCCGCGCGCCGCGTTCCACACGCGCGGCGACGGTGGTCGACTCCCCCCGCTGCGCCGTCCGACGGAGCTCGTCGACCGAGCCGTACGTCCGCACCGCGCCGTGGAACAGGTCCTCGACGCCGGGCACCGGGTCGGTGACGACGAGCGCACCCGAGGCCGCCGCGTCGAACAGCCGGTTCGAGACGAACCCGTCCCGCGCCATGTCGTCCCAGTGGTCGTTGAGCACCACCCGGGCGCTGCGGTAGAGCGACGGCAGCGCGTCGTTCGGCACGAACACCCCGCGGTGCACGCCGTCCGGCAGCAGCCCTTCCCAACCCTCGCCCCACACGGCCAGGTCGAGGCCGGCCTCCACCGCGTCCCGCACCACGGGTCGGAACACCGCGCGGGTCTTGCCCACGAACGCGACGTCGAGTCCGGCGTGCTCGGGGTCGACCGGCCCCGGGTGGAAGCGTGCCGGGTCGGTCGCCTGCAGCAGCGGCTCGACGGAGAGGCCCGTGGCCGCGGCCGTGCGCTCGGCCCAGACCGGACCGGCGGCGAACCGCAGGTCGTACCGGGTGAGCTCGGCCGGCGTGACGAGGTCCGGGTGCGAGATCACCCACAGGACGTTGGTCGCCGTCGGGTGCGTGGGGGTGTCGTCCAGTCCCCGCAGGGTCAGGGCGACGTCGTCGAGGTGTTCCGAAGCGGGCCGGACGTGGGACTCGCGGTGGTCGACGACGACCTCCTGCCCCAGCCCGCGGAGCGCCGCCGCGAGGTCGTGTGCGAAGAACGTGTCGCCCCAGTCGTCGCCCCGGGGTCCGGGGTGCGCGGCGATGCGGACGGACCAGCGCAGTCGTTCCCCCCGGTCGACGAGCGCGATCCGTTCCGGTCCGCGCTCCGCCCGTACGACGGGTTCGCGCAGGGCCACCGGCGCGCCGGCGACGTCGGCGGACCCGGCGCCCGGGACGAGTCCGAGCCGGGACAGGGCGGTCGTCGCGGTGTCGTCCCGGCGGCCGCGCCACACGGTCAGGGCGTCGGCGGCATCGCCGTCGTAGCGCCGCTCCCGGAGTGCGCCCGTGCGGTACACCCGACCCAGCGGCACGACGACGCAGTCGCCACCGGCGCCGTCCGCGGTGTCGCGCGTCAGCCGCGCCACCGCGGTCCGCGTGTCGACGGTCGGCACGGGCGCGGCCAGGTCTCCGGTGCGGACCGCGAAGCACGGCTCGTCGGCCGCGAACACCGTGACTCCGGCGAGGGCCTCGGCGTCCTCCGCCGGGTGTCCGCGCAGCAGCGCCGCGACGGGAGCCGTCCCGCGGACGAGCACCGCGCCCGCGCTCGCGACCACGTCGTCGGCGGTCCGGACGACGGCCACGGCGACCCGCGCCTCCCGGCCGTCCTCGGTGGCGGTCCCGACGGCCGCCACCAGCCGCTGCCAGCCGTCCGCCGGCAGCGCGATCGACGCGTCCTGCACCACGGTGACGGCGCTCGTCAGGAGCGGGCGTGCGGCCGCGACCGCGCCGCCCCACGTCGCCGCGACCGTCGGTCGCGCGACCAGGTGGTCGGGACCGGCTTCGACCGGCGCGTAGGTGCTCGTCGGCCCGGCGTGCACGTCGTGGACGCTGACGACGACCGTGCGCGCGCCGGCCGCGGTCGCGCCGTCGACGGCCGGCCGGTGCGCGCCGGAGCGGAACGCGGACTCGGCGACGGTCACGACGACGTCGAAGCCGTCGGCGGTCTGTGGCGGCGCGGCGGTCGGGTCCGGGAACGTCGTGTCGACCGGGAGGCGCGTGGCGGCTCCGGCGTCCGGGCGCGGCCCGCTCGTGGTCGCGTCGGCCGCCGTGGTCCCGTCCGGTGCCGAGGTGCCGCCGCCGGGTCCCTGCGACACTCCGGGCCGGCCGAAGAGCCGGCCGAGCCCGGTACGCCGCATCAGTCCTGCAGGAGGTTCTGCAGGTACACGCCGTAGCCGCCCTTCACGAGCGGCGCGGCCAGGTCGGCGAGCTGCGCGTCGTCGATCCAGCCGTTGCGCCAGGCGATCTCCTCGATGCAGCCGATCTTGAAGCCCTGGCGGTCCTCGATGACCTTGACGTACTCGGACGCCTGCATCATCGACTCGAACGTGCCGGTGTCGAGCCAGGCGGTGCCGCGGTCGAGGACCTGCACGCCGAGCTTGCCGGCGTCGAGGTAGCGCTCGTTGACCGTCGAGATCTCGAGCTCGCCACGGGCGCTCGGCTCGATCGTCTTGGCGATCTCGATGACCGAGTTGTCGTAGAAGTACAGCCCGGGGACCGCGTAGTTCGACTTCGGGTGCTCGGGCTTCTCCTCGATGGAGACCGCCGTGAAGGAGTCGTCGAACTCGACCACGCCGTACGCCTTCGGGTCGGCGACGTGGTACGCGAAGATCGTCGCGCCGTCGACCTCGGTGTTCTTCCGGAGGTTCGTGCCGAGGCCCGTGCCGTGGAAGATGTTGTCGCCGAGGACGAGCGCGACGCTGTCGTCGCCGATGAACTCCTCGCCGATGACGAAGGCCTGCGCGAGGCCGTCCGGGCTCGGCTGCACGGCGTACTGGATGTCCATGCCGAGGGACGACCCGTCGCCGAGCAGGGCCCGGAACTGGTCGTTGTACTCCGGGGTCGTGATGACGAGGACCTCGCGGATGCCCGCCATCATGAGGGTCGACAGCGGGTAGTAGACCATCGGCTTGTCGTAGATCGGCATGAGCTGCTTGCTGATGCCCTTGGTGATCGGCCACAGGCGCGTGCCGGAACCGCCGGCCAGGATGATGCCCTTCACGTCCGGGCCCCCTTACTTCTTCGTCCGGAGGGACTCGGTGTAGGCCACCGCTTCCTCGTAGGTCGGCAGCAGACCCTGCTCGGCGGCCTGCTCGAGCGTCGGCGCGGTGGTGTCCTTCTCGGACAGGACCGGCTCGCCGATGCCGTCGGGCAGCTCGAGGCCGACCGTCGGGTCGAGGATGGTGATCCCCTTCTCGCGCTGCGGGTCGTAGTGCGCGCTGACCAGGTAGTTGACGGTCGAGCGGTCCTCGAGCGCGACGATCGCGTGGCCGAGGCCCTCGGACAGGTAGACGGCCCTGCGGTCGACGTCGTCGATCCGGACGGCGTCCCACTGCCCGAACGTCGGGGAACCGACGCGGATGTCGACGATGTAGTCGATGAACGCGCCACGGACGGCCGTCACGTACTTCGCCTGGCTCGGGGCGACGAGGGCGTAGTGGATGCCCCGCGCGACGCCGGCGGACGAGATGGACATGTTCACCTGGCGGAGGTCCAGCGGGTGACCGACGGTCTCCTCGAGGACGTCGGCACGGTACGACTCGAGGAACGCTCCTCGTGCGTCGCCGTGCTGGACGGGCGTGAACTCCCACGCGCCGGGGATCTTCAGTTCGCGGATCTGCACCGGGGAAGCCTAGCAAAGCGCGCGCGGACGCCGCCGGAGCGCGCTGCGCGCTGCTGGCTACGGGCTGCGGGCTGCTGGCTGCTGGGTGTTCCGCGCCGGCCGCGGCGCCTCAGGCCGGGTCGATCCCGAGGGCCGTCCGCCAAGGGCCGTCCGCGCCGAGCGTGCGTTCGGCCGCGACGTACGCGCGCGCTCGGGCGACCCGTTCCCCGGACTGCCGGAACGCGGTGAGCAGGGCGGCGCGCCACGCGTCCGGTCCGTCACCCGCGAGCAGACCACCGTGCGCGTCGACGCCGGCGTAGGACGGCCGGTCGGAGCCGACGAAGGGCAGCCCGAGCATCGTGTACTCGAGGAACTTGAGGTCGCTCTTGGCGTCGTTGAAGCGGTCGTCGGTGAGCGGCGCCACGCCGGCGGACCACCGGTGTGCGTTCGCCCGCAGGAACGCGACGAAGTCCGGGTAGTGCGACGCGCCCTCGGGGACTGCCAGCCGGTCGTGCCAGACGTCGTCGTCCCCGGTCACACCGACGACCTCGAGACGCACCGGTCGGCCGTCCTCGTCCGTGAAGCCGTCGAAGACCGGACGGAGCAGGTCGAGGTCGCCACCGTGGGTCGCGGACCCCATGTACAGGACCCGGCGGGGACCGGTGGTGTCGGCGGCCGACGGGGCGGTGACGGTCTGGTCGGCCCACAGGCCCGGTTGGACGGCGTTGGGCACGACGACGGCGGCCACGGCCTCGGCGGCGAGCACCGCCTGCAGCGCGCGCGTCGAGACGACCACGGCGTCGGCGGACCGGACCAGGCGATCGACGGACGCCAGGCGCTCCGGGTCGTACTCGGCCCGCGCGAGCCGGGCACGGGCCTCCGGGGAGAAGAAGTCGTCGTCGACCTCGGCGACGATGCGGGTGCCCTCGGCGCGTGCGCGGGCGAACGCGTCGTCCAGGGACGCCAGGGGGAACGCGTCCCGCTGCACGAGGATCGCGTCCAGGTGGGCGGTGTCCGAGCCGTCCGCCCACCGCACCGGGTCGACCTGCGCGACGCGGGCGGCACCGGACGCGGCGAGCGCCGACATGCGTCCCGTCACGCGGATGTGGGCGGAGGCGGGGTGGACCCCGCCGGCCCCGTGCACGACGAAGCCCACCAGGGGCAGCGGCTCGGTGGCGACCGGACCGGGGACGGCGCCCGTGCCCGTCCCCGTCGCTGTCCCCGTTCCCGTCGCGACCGGTCGGCGCAGGAACGCCACCCAGGTCAGGACGACCACGACGGCAAGGGCGAGGACCGCCAGCGCGACGGCGACCCGGGTGATCGGGAGCGTGGCGGCGGCGGTGAACGCGGGCCGGGACAGGTCGACGATGGCGAACCAGTCGTACCCGGCGACGGTGATCCACGTGGTGACGACGAGCGGCGCGACGATCCGTCCGAACCCCGTCAGGCCGACCGCCATCGCGACGGCCAGGACGGGCACCACCGGCAGGCCGTACCGGGCCTGCGCGGCACCGCCCTGCATCGTGAAGCGCACCTGCAGGAACACCACTGCGGCGAAAACCGCCACGAGCATCAGGGCGACGAGCGCGTCGGCGAGCCGGTCGCCGCGGGGGTCGAGGTCGCGGCGACGGACCGGTGCGAGCGTGCTGCGCCGGAGCCCGGGCACGACGGCGACGACGACCGCGAGCAGCAGGGGGACGACCAGGAGCGCCCACGTCCACCCCCACGGGTCGGCGAAGTGTCCGCGGAACACCGAGAACACGCCGGACCAGAACCCCGGGTCGGTGACGGTCTCGACGAAGCCGTGCTGCTCGCGCCGCAGGTTCTGCGCTGCCCAGTCGGGGTGGCTGCCGGCGATGTTCCCGGTGAGCTGGCGGTTGCGGAGGAAGAACCACCCCGCGGCGAGCACCGGGGCGACCGCGGCGACCGCCACGGCGAGGACCTTGCCCGGCAGGCGGTTCCACCGGCCGCTCCCCTTGGCGCAGAGGAAGGCGACCAGGACGACCGCGACGAAGACGACCGCGGAGAGGCGGCTGAGCATGCCGGCTGCCGTCACCACGGCACCGAGGACCACGAGTCGCGTGGAGAGACCCCGGCGGATCGCGGTGGCGCCGACGCCGATCGCGAGCGCCCCGAACGCGACGTTCGGCAGGTCGTTGTAGACCGCGCCACCGACGAGCAGGAACATCGGGGTCATCGCGACGACGACCGCCGCGACGGCGGAGACGACCGGTCTGGCGGGCAGGACCCGACGCGCCGCCCACGCGGAAGCGAGCACGGTCAGACCGGCGAGCACGGCGTTCACGGCGCGTCCGGTGAGGACGGCCGCGTACAGGTGGCCGCCGTCCCAGAGCGGCCCGACCACCGGGGCGAGGATCGCGTAGAAGAGCGGCGGGTGCTGTGACACCCACTGGACGGGCGGCAGGATGCCGAAGGGCGACCGGATCGAGAGCCCGTCCTCGAAGACCGGCAGGTGCCCGTGCCAGACCGTCACCGCGTAGTCGAAGTGCGCGGCCTCGTCACCGGAGTTGAAGGGCGGGGCGCTGAAGCCGATCGCGATCGACGCGAGGACGGCGAAGCACGCCGCGGCGAGGACGATGCCGGCGGTGACGGACGGGAGGGATCGACGCACGATGTGCGATCCTCCCACAGTCCGTGACAAGGTGATCTGTGCTCAGCCCCGCGACGTCCGGCCCGGCTCACGCCGACTCCGAGCGCGACACCGAGACCGCAGCATCTGTGCGTCCGCATAGGCTGGGCGGAGGAGTCCGGACAGCTCCCCACCATCGCCCGAGCCCGCGGGCGGTGCACCGACGACCAGATCGAGACGCCCGACGCAGTGAAGCTCTTCATCCAGATCCCGTGCCTCAACGAGGAACAGACGCTCCCCGCCGTCCTCAGCACCATCCCGGAGTCGATCCCCGGCATCGACGAGATCGAGGTGCTGGTCATCGACGACGGGTCGACCGACCGGACCGTCGAGGTCGCGCGCGCCCACGGCGTGACGCACTTCGTCCGGCACACGTCGAACATGGGGCTCGCGCGGTCCTTCCGGGACGGCGTGGACTACGCGCTGCTGCACGGCGCGGACATCGTCGTGAACACCGACGGCGACAACCAGTACCCGCAGGCGCAGATCGCCGACCTGGTCCAGCCGATCCTGCGGTCCGAGGCCGAGATCGTCATCGGCGACCGGCAGACCCGGACGATCGAGCACTTCTCCGGGTTCAAGAAGGCGATGCAGCGCTTCGGTTCCTGGGTGGCGAGCCGCGCCGCCGGGCTCGACCTGCCCGACGCCGCCAGCGGCTTCCGCGCCTACTCGAAGTACTCGCTCATCCGGCTGAACATCGTGACGCGGTTCAGCTACTGCATGGAGACGATCGTGCAGGCCGGGTACAAGCGCATCGCGATCGCGAGCATCCCGATCACGACGAACGCGAAGACGCGCGAGTCGCGCCTGTTCAGCAACATCTGGCAGCACATGTTCGAGTCCGGTTCGGCGATCGCCCGCGTGTACCTGATGTACCGCCCGATGGCGCTGTTCGCGTCGGTGAGCGCGGTCCTCGCCGCCTGCGGGCTCATCCCGTTCGTCCGCTACCTGGTCCTGCTCGCCACCGACTCCGGCGGGAACCACCTGCAGTCGCTGCTGCTCGGGATCGTGCTCGTCATCACCGCGGTCCTGTCGATCACGATCGGCGTGGTCGCGGACCTGACGCGGCTGAACCGCACGCTGGCAGAGGAGCAGCTCGACCTGCAGAAGCTCGCCCGGTATGGCGACTGACCTCCCCGCGCAGGCCGACACGACGACGTCGGCGCACCGGCGCGCCCCCGAGGGTGGCGCGCCGGGCGGTCGCGAGTGTCTCGTCGTCGTCGCGGTCACGGCGCTCTTCGGTGTGCTCCTGGTGCTCTGGGCGGCCCTCCTGCCCGCGTTCCAGGCCCCGGACGAGCGCGCGCACTTCGACGCCGCGGTGCACCTCGCGATCGGGGACGGCTGGCCCGACCCGGGCGACATGCACCTGCTCCGGGCGGTGGACCAGGCCGGGTCCGGTGCCGGACCGTCGATGGGCGACCTCCTGCGGTCGACCGGGTCGGCCGAGGCCGACACCGTCAACCAGATGACGCAGCACCCGTCGACGTACTACGTCCTCGCCGGAGGTGTGCTGCGCGCGGTCGACTTCACGGCGCACCGTGTGGACGTCGACGTGGTCCTGGTCCGGCTCTTCAGCGCCCTCTTCGTGCTGCCGCTCCCTGCCCTCGCCTGGGCCACCGTGCGCCGCGTGACGGGCTCACCCCGGGCCGCGGTCGTCGGCGCCTTCGCGGTGCTGGCCGTGCCGGAGCTGGCGTCGATCGGTGCGTCCGTGTCGAACGACCCGCCGGTCGTGCTGTTCGCGGCCACCACGGTGTGGCTCGCGAGCAGGGTGCTCACCGGGGACGCGCGGACCAGGACCGCCGTCGCCCTCGCGGTGTCGCTCGGTGTCGCCATCCTCTGGAAGGGCACGGCGCTCCCGCTGATCCCGTTCGTCGCGGTCGTCGTGCTGGTCGGGGCATCCCGTCGCACGGGGGTCGCGGCCCGGCTGCTCCGCGCGCTCTGGGTGCTCGCGATCGCCGCGCTGATCGGCGCGTGGTGGTGGCTGCGGAACCTCGTGGTCTTCCACACGCTGCAGCCGAGCGGCTTCGAGTCGATCCGACCACCGCAGCCCTTCCCGGCGGGCACGGGTCCTGACCCGGCGGCGTTCGCGGACGTGTCGTGGACGACCATCGCGCGGACGTTCTGGGGCAGCTTCGGCGGCCGCGCGCAGTGGATCCTGTCGCCCGTCGTGTTCGAGACCGCCACGGTGCTCGCGCTCGGCGCGGTCCTGGTCTGGGGCTTCCGTCGCGCTCCCGGGCTCCGTGTGGCGGTCGCGCTGGCGGTGCTGCCACTGACCGTCTTCGTGTTCCAGACCGCGAACGCCTGGGGCAGCTACCGCTCGACGACCTTCATCGGCGCGACACAGGGGCGCTACTACTTCCCCGCGCTGCTCGTCTTCGTCGCCCTGAGCGCGATCGCCTGGCGGCGTGCCGTCGGGACCGACCGGGCACGGCGGCGGTTCGCGACGGTCGTGAGTGCGATCGCCGTGGCCCTGGCGCTCTACGGTCCCTTCTTCACGTTCACCTGGATCGGCGAGAGCGGACGCACCCGGGTCACCTCGGCCGGACTCGCGGCGCTGGCTGCGTCGACACCCGCGCCCGTGCCCGGCCTCGTCGCGGCGTGGCTGGTCGCGCTCGTGCTCGCGGTGACCGCGGTGCTCCTGTCGCGAGGCGTCCCGAGCGTTCCCGGTGTCCCGGGTGTCCCGGGTGTCCCGGGTGTCCCGGGTGTCCCCGACACCGAGCCGGTCGGTGCACCGGCCGGACACGCAGCCGCCGGCGACGGCGGTGCGCCCGCCGGCAACGACCACGACCACGGGACGACGTCCGATCCGGGCAGCGTCCCCGACCGAGGAACCACCGCATGAGCCGCCCCCGCTCCCGGACCACCCCGGGGATCGGCCGATCCGAACTCCTGCTGGTCGCCGGCACCACCACGGTGTTCCTGCTGCTCCTCGTCACGTGGGCGTACGTGAACCCCGCGCTGCACGGCCCGGACGAGGTCGCGAACGTCGACGCGGTCGTGCACCTCGCGCTGGGCCAGCCGTGGCCCGCGACGGGTGACCTGCACTACGTCCAGGGGCTGCTCGCGCAGAACGTGCCGGCGCACCTGCCGCCCGCGGTGCAGCGCGGGACGTTCGCGGACATCATCGGCGACGGCACGCTCAACCCGCGCGGGAACCCGATGTCGCAGCACCCCCCGACGTACTTCCTGGTGCAGGCCGCGGTCGCGCACCTGATCGACTTCGGCTCCCGCAGATGGGACCTCGTCGTGCTGGTCATGCGGCTCGTCGACGTCGTGGTGGCCGCGCCGCTCCCCGTGCTCGTGTGGGCATCGGTGCGTCGCGCCACCCGGTCTCCCCGCCTCGCCGTCGCCGCCGCGGCGGTCCTGCTCGCCGTACCCCAGGTCGTGCAGCTCGCGTCGTCGGTCTCGCTGTGGGTACCCGTCATCACCGCCGGTGCGCTCGCGACCTGGCTCGCCGTGCGTGTCCTGACCGGCGACCGGTCGTGGCTGACCGCCGTCGCACTCGGCGGTGCACTGTCCGTCGGGACCGCGGTGATGGCCGGCGGCTGGATGGCCGTCCCCTTCGCCCTCGTCACCGTGCTCGCCGCGCGCCGATCGGTGCGCGCGGCGCGGGAGGTCGTCGGTCGGGTGCTCCGGGCCCTCGTCGTGCTGGCCGTCCCCGTCGTCACGACGGGGTGGTGGTACGCCCGCCAGTTCATCCGGACGGGATCGCCGCAACCGGACCCGTTCGCGCCCGTCACCAAGCAGTGGCCCGCGGGCGAGGGCCCGGACCCGGTCCAGTTCGGCGGCACCTTCTGGAACGGCATCTCGGACTCGTTCTGGGGCCAGCTCGGCCGGTACGAGTGGCCGCTCTCCCCGATCATCGTCGACAGCGCGACCGTGATCGCGCTCACCGCCGTGGTCTGGGCCGCCTCGCGCCGCACGGTCGACCGTCGGACGATGCTCGTCGTGGGCGTGTTCCCGGCGACCGCCCTCGTCGTCGTGCTCGCTCGCGACTGGGCGACCTACGTCGGCCACCTCAGCGTCCGCGTGGACCAGGGGCGCTTCCTGTTCCCCGCACTCGCAGCGCTGCTCGTCGTGCAGGCGGTCGGCTGGCGCGGCCTGGTCGTCCGCGAGCAGGTCCGCGTCCGACTGGCACGGGCCGTGCTCGTCGTGGCGCCGCTCATCGCCCTCGCAGCGCTCGGGCTGCTGTACGTCGGCAGTTTCGAGGAGTTCGTCTTCCGGGTCTCCGCCGCCGGCAAGCAGACCCTGTGGGACTCGCTGCCCGTCGGTCGCGGGGTCCTCGGGGGGCTCGTCGTGCTCACCGCCGTCGTGGGAGCCGCGACCGCCGTGTCCCTGTGGCGGTGGTTCGGACGCCGGACGGCTCCGGCGCCCGCGACCGCGCCCGCTAGACTGCCCGCCGACCGTCGAACCGATCACTGAAGGAACAACGCGTGAAGATCCTCGTCACCGGAGGGGCCGGCTTCATCGGCTCGAACTTCGTCCGCCGTACGCTGCAGGACGCCTACCCCGGCCTGGAAGGCGCCGACGTCGTCGTCTACGACGCACTCACCTACTCGGGGAACCTCGAGAACCTCGCCCCCGTCGCGGACTCGCCCCGCTACTCCTTCGTGCAGGGTGACATCACCGACGCCGCGAAGCTCGACGAGGTGATCCCGGGCATCGACGCGATCGTGCACTTCGCCGCCGAGTCGCACGTCGACCGCTCGGTCCGCGACTCCGGCGTCTTCGTCGAGACCAACGTCGTCGGGACCCAGCGTCTGCTCGACGCCGCGCTCCGTCACGGCACCGAGCGCTTCGTGCACGTCTCCACGGACGAGGTCTACGGTTCCATCAGCGAGGGCTCGTGGGCCGAGGACCGCCCGCTCGAGCCGAACTCGCCGTACTCGGCGTCCAAGGCCGGCAGCGACCTGCTCGCCCGCAGCTACCACCGCACGCACGGCATGAACGTGTCGATCACGCGGTGCTCGAACAACTACGGGCCGTACCACTTCCCCGAGAAGGTCATCCCGCTGTTCGTCACGAACCTGATCGACGACAAGCACGTCCCGCTGTACGGCGAGGGCAACAACATCCGCGACTGGCTGCACGTCGACGACCACACCCGCGGCATCGCGATGGTGCTCGTCGGGGGCCGCGCGGGCGAGGTCTACAACATCGGCGGCGGCACCGAGCTCACGAACAAGGAGCTCACCGGCATGCTGCTCGAGGCCACCGGCAAGGACTGGTCGTACGTCGACCGCGTCCAGGACCGCCTCGGCCACGACCTCCGCTACTCCGTCGACATCTCGAAGATCCAGGCCGAGCTCGGTTACGAGCCGCAGGTGCCGTTCGAGCAGGGCCTCGCCGACGTCGTGCAGTGGTACCGCGACAACCGCGCGTGGTGGGAGCCCCTCAAGGAGCGCGCAGCCCTCGCATGACCCGCTACCTGATCACCGGCGCCGCCGGCATGCTCGGACAGGACCTGCAGCAGGCCCTGTCCGGACGTGACGTCACCGCGCTCTCCCGCGCCGACCTCGACATCACGGACGAGCAGGCGGTCGCCGCGGCCGTCGCCGGTCACGACGTCGTCGTCAACGCCGCCGCCTACACGAAGGTGGACGACGCCGAGTCGCACGAGGACGACGCGTACGCGGTCAACGCACGCGGACCCGAGGTCCTCGCCACGGCCACCGTCGCCGCCGGCGCGAAGCTCGTGCAGGTGTCGACCGACTACGTGTTCGACGGCAACGGTACGTCCCCCTACGCCGAGGACGAGCCGACCGACCCGATCGGCGCCTACGGTCGCACGAAGGCGGCCGGCGAGGACGCGGTCCGACGGATCGCACCGGACTCGTCGTACATCGTGCGCACCGCGTGGCTGTACGGCGCGGGCGGCCCGAACTTCGCGAAGACGATGATCCGGCTCGCCGGGTCGCACGAAACGGTCAGCGTCGTCACGGACCAGGTCGGCCAGCCGACGTGGACCGCGGACCTGGCCCGCCAGATCGTCGCGATGCTCGACGCCGACGCGCCGGCCGGCACCTACCACGGGACGAACGGCGGTCAGGGGTCCTGGCTCGACTTCACGAAGGCGATCTACGCCGAGGTCGGCCTCGACCCGGAGCGGGTCCTGCCGACCGACAGCTCGGCCTTCGTCCGCCCGGCACCGCGCCCCGCCTACAGCGTCCTCGGACACGACGGATGGGCACGTGCCGGCATCGCGCCGATGCGCGACTGGCGCGACGCGCTCCACGCCGCGGCCGCTGCGGGCGTGCTCACCGCCTGACCGGCGGATCCTGACGGGAGGCCCTGCGCACGTCCGCCACGCGCGGTCCGTGAGCAGGGCCTCCCGTCCGTCG
Source organism: Curtobacterium citreum (assembly GCF_006715175.1). NCBI lineage: Bacteria > Bacillati > Actinomycetota > Actinomycetes > Micrococcales > Microbacteriaceae > Curtobacterium > Curtobacterium citreum. Next base: position 2,572,333 of record NZ_VFMQ01000001.1, read on the forward strand.
TCCCGGCCGGTCCCGTCGTCCCGGCCGGTCCCGTCGTCTCAACCCAGCAGGGTGGTGAGCCGGTCCTCGAGCGGGGCGACCGCCGCCGCCGGGCGGAACCGGTCCGCGGCCGTCGCTGCCGCGGCGCGGCGACGCGCGAGCAGGTCCCGGTCGTCGGCCAGCGCACGGACGGCGGCCGCCAGCGCGGCCGCGTCCCCCGCCGGGAACGACGTCACCGCGTCGCCGAAGGCGCGCCGCTGCGGCGCGGTGTCGCTCGTGACGACCGCCAGTCCGGCCGCGGCGCACTGGTAGACCTTGTTCGGGACGACCTTCAGCGCCTTCTCGGTGGTCCCCGCGATGCCGATGCCGACGTCGTGGGCCGCGACGAGGTCCGGGAGCTCCGCCGCGTCGACCCACGACCGCCACTCGGTCGGCGCGCCGCCCGTCGCTGACCGGCGCGCCTCGTCCAGGTCCTGTCCGCTGCCGATCATGGTGACGAGCACGCTGCCGTCGTCGGGCAACGCTCCGACGGCACGGCCGATCGTCCCGGCACCCTGCAGCGGGGTGAAGAGCCCGTAGAAGACCACCCGGAGGGGCGCGTCCGCTCGGCGGTCGGCCTCGCGCGCACCGGCCTCGTACCAGGCGCCGGTCGCCCCGACGGGGACGACGACGGCCTTCGCCCGGAGGGACGGCGGCACCACGTCGCGGTGTTCCTCGGTGTCGACGAGGACGACGTCCGCGATCGTGAGCGCGGCCCGGTCCAGGAACCGCAGCAGGCGCTGCTTCACACCGGTGGCCCCGACGCCGCGGTCCTGCGCCGTCGTGGCCGCGAACACGAGGTGGTCCAGCACGACGGGCGTGCGCGGGAAGAGCAACCGGGCGAGCCACACGTCGAAGTGGCCCATGTACCCGACGAGCACGGCGTCCGGACGGGCGCGGCGACGCACTCGGGTGCTGACGAGCACCAGTCGTGACCAGCTCCGCGCCAGGCGTCCGACCATCCGCAGCGCTCCGGATGCTCCGCCGAGCATCGCGACGCGCTCCTTCGTGGACAGCCCGAGCGGCACGTTCGCCTCGGCGACCTGGTGGCCGCGCTCCCGCAGTCCGTCGGCGAGCACCCGGACCCTGGGGTGGTCCGCCGCCTGGTATGTTCCGAAGGCCAAGATCCGCACGTGGTCGCCCCTTCCGTGAACGCGCCGTGATCGGATGCGGCACGCCCGAACAACCCTAGGTGAGCATGACCGACCTCCCGACGCCCGCGAAGCCCTCGCGTGCGAAGTCCGTCGTCCGCGTCGTCGGACTCGTCGTCGCCCTGGTGCTCTGCGTGGCGTTCCTGGTGCCCCGCGCCGGGGACATCGCGGACGCGTTCACCCGGCAGGATCCCTGGACGCTCGTCGCCGCGCTCCTGACCGGCGCCGCGGCGACCTTCGTGACCTTCCTGTCCTGGCGGGCCCTGATGCACGGCGCCGGCCACCGCATCCCGTTCCGCGCGGCCCAGCGGGTGTTCTTCCTGTCGCAGATCGGCAAGTACGTGCCCGGCTCGGTGTGGCCGATCGTCGCGCAGGCCGACCTCGGCCGGGAACACCGCGTGCCCGCGGCCCAGAGCGTCGCCGTCGGCATGCTCACGCTCCTGGTGAGCTGCGGTGCCGGCGTCTCCGTGGCGGCCGTGACCGTCCCGTTCGTGCAGCCCGACGCGTTCGCGCACTACTGGTTCGTGGTGCTGCTCGTCCCCGTCGTGCTCGCCGCCCTGCACCCCGCGGTGCTCCGGTTCGGCCTGCGCCTGGCGTCACGGGTCACCCGGCGCGACCTCGGGACGATCGAGCTCCGGACCGCTGCGGTCGTGCGCGCCTTCGGCTGGGCCGTGCTCGCGTGGGTCGTCTTCGGCCTGCACATCGCCCTCGTGCTCGTGCCGCTCGCGTCGGTGGACCTGCGGGTCACGACGCTCACGGTCGGCGCCTACGCACTGGCCTGGCTGGTCGGCTTCCTCGTGTTCTTCCTGCCCGCCGGGCTCGGCGGGCGCGAGGCGGTGCTCACCGCGCTGCTGGCGGCGGGCGTACCGCTCGGTTCCTCGGCCTCGGTGAGCGTCGCCGTGACCTCGCGCGTGCTGCTCACCGTCGTCGACGTGGTCTTCGCGGGTGCGGCGGTCGTGGGCGAACGCCGACGCCGGGCCGGGATCGACGCGGGGTCGGCGTCGGTCGGGTCGGGCGACGGACCCACCCCGTGAACTCCGGGTGGCCGCTGGTATGGTCGATCGACCCGACCGCGGCCGCCGCCGCTGCACCATCCTGAGGAGCCCGACCAGATGACGACTCTCCGCGTGATCGTGGACCAGGTGATCGCCCCGGTCCCCGGCGGCATCGGTCGTTACGCGGAGGAACTCACCCGGCAGCTGATCGCCACCGCGCCCGCCGGGTGCGACGTCGCCGCGATCGTGTCGGCCGCGTCACCGGCCGAGGTCGAACGCCTGCACCGACTGCTGCCCGGACTGGCCGAGCTCGAGCGGCTCCGGCTCCCCCGGCGCGAGCTGGCCCTGGCGTGGCAGGGCGGCCTCGCACGCGGCGCCTCCCAGGGCATGGTGCACGCGCCGAGCGTCCTCGCGCCGCTCGTGAAGCACGACCGTTTCCAGGACCCCGGGCACCAGACCGTCGTCACCGTGCACGACACCGTGCCGTGGACGCACCCGGAGACCCTCACCCCGCGCGGCGTCAACTTCCACAAGGCGATGGTGAAGCGGGCGTTCCGGCACGCCGACGCCGTCGTCGTGCCGACCCACGCGGTGGCGGCACAGCTGAACGAGGTGCACCGGTTCGACGACCGCCTGCGGGTCATCGGCGGCGCTCCGAGCGGACGACTCCGGGTACCCGTCGACGCCGACCTGCGGGCGGAGCGCCTGGGCCTGCCCGATCGCTACGTGCTCGCGGTCGGGACCCTCGAGCCCCGCAAGGGCCTGGCGGAGCTCATCCAGGCGATGGCGCACCCCGACGCGCCGGACGACGTCCCCCTCGTGATCGCCGGACCGGACGGCTGGGGCGACGTCGACGTCGTCGGGACGGTCGAGCGCGCCGGGCTCGCCCCCGAGCGGGTCAAGGTGCTCGGACGGGTCGACGACGCGGACCTCGCGGTGGTCTACGACCGTGCGACGGTGTTCGTGTTCCCGAGCTTCGCCGAGGGGTTCGGCCTCCCGGTGATCGAGGCGATGAGCTTCGGGACGCCGGTCATCCACTCCGACGACCCCGCGGTCAGCGAGGTCGCCTCGGACGCGGGGGTCCGCGTCGAGACCAGCCCGAGGGAGCGCTACCCCGAGCGCCTGGCGCAGGCCGTGTTCCAGGTCGTCAACGACCCGCTGCTCGCCGGCCAGCTGGCGATCGCCGGTCCGGACCGTGCCCGGATGTTCGACTGGCACGACTCCGCGCTCGAGACCTGGCAGCTGCACGCCGACCTGTAGGGCCACGCATCACGGGAACGCATCGATCCCGTCCCGCGCCGTGTCGCCCGCGGATCCGGTGTGTCCCGCCTGCCATCATCGGCGCATGGCTCGTCGACACCACGCCCCGGTCCTCACCACCGCCGTCCTGCTCGGTGTCGGGATGACCGTCCTGCTCAGCGCGTGCTCGGACGGACCGGCTCCGGCGCCGAATGTCTCGGCCTCACAGAGCGCCACCCCGACCCCGACGCCGACGCGCACCCCGAGCAGCGCTCCGGACGCCGGGCAGCCGTCCGCGCCGAGTGCGACCCCGACCGACGACCAGACAGGGCCGGCCGACGACGGCACCGGCCCCGGGACCGGCAACGGCAGCGGAGCCGAAGCGCCCGCGTCCGTCGACTGGGCGGCCGTCAGCAAGCAGGGCATCGCCGCGGCCGGTGGCGGTTCCGTGGTGTCCCTCGCCGGTTCCGGAGACTCGTGGACGGTCGTCGTCGTCGGGTCGGACGGCACCGAGACGCAGTCCGTCGTGTCCGCGACCCTCGGCCGCGTCACCTCCGGGCCGTTCCCGAAGGCCGTCGACGGCGCCACTGGGGCTGCGGACCGCGCGCGGGCCGCTGCCGCGACGACCGACGCCGCGGCGGCGGCCACGGCGGCGGAACGCGCCGGCGGCGGCGGGAAGCTGTCGGCACTGACCCTCGGGGGGTCCGCCGGCGCCCCGGTGTGGACCGCGACGCTCACCGGCGGTGGCGTGTCGACCGTGACGGTCGACGGTCGCACGGGCACCGCGACCGCAGGCTGACCCGCCGCGGCACGGGAGCGCCAGGCGTCAGAGCGCGTCGCGGAGCGCCTGGGCCTTCCGCTCGACGGCCTGCTCGAGCCCGACGGCGTGCTCGGCGAGGCGTTCGGCGACGTCGGGGTCCGTGCTGCCGATGATCCGGGCGGCGAGCAGTCCCGCGTTCGCGGCACCGTTGATCGCCATCGTCGCGACCGGGATGCCCGCGGGCATCTGCACGATGGACAGCAGGGAGTCCAGGCCGTCCAGGCGCGCGAGCTGCACCGGCACGCCGATCACGGGCAGCGTCGTCATCGACGCGACCATGCCCGGCAGGTGCGCGGCACCGCCGGCTCCGGCGATCACGACCCGGATGCCACGTCCCGCGGCCTCGCGGGCGAAACGCGTCATCTTGTCGGGCGTGCGGTGGGCCGACACGACGTCGACCTCGGTCGGGATGCCGAGCTCGGCCAACGTGTCGGCGGCCGGGCGCATGGTGGGCCAGTCGGAGTCGGACCCCATGATGATCGAGACGAGCGGGGCGGCGGCGGTGGCGTCGGTCACGCCCCGAGCCTAGTGCGGGCCCGCGGTCCTCCGCCGGTCAGTCGTCGAAGTGCGACGCCGCCGCGCGGGCCCGGTAGACGACGTCGTCGACGTCCTCGCCGAGCACCGTGACGTGTCCGACCTTCCGACCCGGCCGGGGGGCCTTGCCGTAGAAGTGGTACTTCGCCTCGGGGAAGGCCTCGAGCGCCCCCGGGTACCGTGCGGCGAGGTCGCCGTCCTCCGGACCGCCGAGCACGTTGACCATCACGGCCGCCGGAGCGTGCATCCCGGTCGCACCGAGGGGCAGGTCGAGGACGGCCCGCAGGTGCTGCTCGAACTGGCTCGTCGTCGCGCCGTCGATCGACCAGTGCCCGGTGTTGTGCGGACGCATGGCGAGCTCGTTGATGAGCACACGGTCGTCGGCCGTCTGGAACAGCTCGACGGCGAGCACCCCCGTCACGTCGAGCTCCTCGGCGATCCGCACGGCGATCGACTCGGCCAGGTCGGCGAGCCGTCCGGCCGACGCCGGCGCGGGCGCGAGGACCTCGGCGCACACGCCTTCCCGCTGCACGGTCTCGACGAGCGGCCACGCGACGACCTGCCCGGACGGTCGCCGCGCGACGGACTGCGCGAGCTCCCGGGTGAACGGCACGAGTTCCTCGACCAGGAGTGCCTGGTCACCGGCGGCCTCGGCGACGGCGGCGAACCAGTCGTCGACCTCGGCGGCGTCGGACACGACCCGCACGCCCTTGCCGTCGTACCCGCCGCGTGGGGTCTTCACGACGGCGCGACCGCCGTGGTCGGCCAGGAAGTCGGCGAGTTCACCGGAGTCGCGCACCGCTGCCCAGTCGGGCACGGGGAGTCCGAGCGCGCTCAGTCGGCGCCGCATCGTGATCTTGTCCTGCGCGACGGCGAGGGCGGACGGCCCCGGGTGCACCGCCACGCCCGCCTCGACGAGGGCGCGCAGGACGTCCTGGGGCACGTGCTCGTGGTCGAACGTCACGACGTCGACCTCCCGCGCGAAGCCGAGGACCGTGGCGGCGTCGTGGTAGTCGCCCTCGGCCGTGGCCGCGATCGCCGCGGACATGCCGGGGCCCTCCGCCAGCACCCGGATGTCGAGACCGAGCTCCACGGCCGCGGGGACCATCATCCGAGCGAGCTGGCCGCCACCGACCACTCCGACGCGCAACGCCATGCTGTACGTTCCTTCCGGCTTCCGGGCGGCGGGACAGAGCCACCCGTCTACACTGTTCCGAGGCCGCACTCCGGCCCCGCCGATCGGCCAGATCGGCCGGAGACAACTCTACGGAATCCGGGAGGCCTCGTGCGGCGACTCATCGCTCAGCTGGCACGCTTCGGCATCGTCGGCGCGGTGGGCTTCGTGGTCGACCTCACCGTCTTCAACGCGCTGCGGGCGACCGTGCTCTCGCCGGAGGAGGTCCACTCCGGACCGTTCTGGGCGAAGGTCTGCTCGACGATCGTCGCGATCTTCGTGAACTGGATGGGCAACCGGTACTGGACGTTCCGGCACCAGCGCCGCTCGGTCGCCGCGAAGGAGGGCGTCGAGTTCGTCGTCGTGTCCCTCGGCGGCATGGCGATCTCGCTCGGCTGCCTCGGGATCTCGCACTACGCCCTCGGGTTCACGTCCGCCCTGGCCGACAACATCTCCGGCAACGTGATCGGCCTCGTGCTCGGCACGGCGTTCCGGTTCTGGCTCTACAAGGTCTGGGTGTACCACCCCGACCGCGTCGCCCGCGAGGGCGAAGCGACGGACGGTGCGGTCGCCGACACCGTCGACGACCGCACCGTCACCCGCTGACGGTCGGGCGCGCTCAGCGCCCCATGCCCCGCACGGTGAAGCCCGCGGCGGTCCACGCGTCGCGGTCCAGGCAGTTCCGCCCGTCGAGCACGACCGGGGCGGCCACGAGCTCGGCGACGGCCGTCGGGTCGAGCTCGCGGAACTCCGCCCACTCGGTCAGGACGAGCACGAGTTCGGCGCCCTGCAACGCCTCGGCGGCGGAGTCGACGGTGGTCAGCTCCGGGTGCACCCGGGCGGCCGTGTGGTTCGCTGCCGGGTCGTACCCGGCCACGGTCGCGCCGAGTTCGGTCAGCCGGGCCGCGATGTCGAGCGCCGGCGAGTCGCGGACGTCGTCCGAGTTCGGCTTGAACGCGAGTCCGAGGACCGCGACGCGCCGCCCCGCGACGGACCCGCCGAGGAGCTCGCCCGCGAGCGTGACGACGTGCGCCCGACGACGGAGGTTGACGGCGTCGACGTCGGCGAGGAAGGCCAGCGACTCCCCCACGCCGAGCTCGTCGGCGCGGGCCTGGAACGCACGGATGTCCTTCGGCAGGCAACCGCCGCCGAAGCCGAGCCCGGCGTTCAGGAACTTGCGACCGATCCGGTCGTCGTGGCCGATCGCGTCGGCGAGCGCGGTGACGTCCGCACCGGCGACCTCGGCGATCTCGGCCATCGCGTTGATGAACGAGATCTTCGTCGCGAGGAACGCGTTCGCGCTGATCTTCACGAGCTCGCTCGTCGGCATGTCGACCACGAGTCGCGGGGTCCCTGCGGCCAGCGCCTGGGCGTAGACCTCGTCGAGGACGGCGACGGCGCGTTCGCCCTCGGGGCCGTCCGGGACGCCGTACACGAAGCGGTCGGGCGAGATGGTGTCCTGCACGGCGAAGCCCTCTCGGAGGAACTCGGGGTTCCACACGAGCGTCGCGCCCGGGACGGCAGCGGACACCTGCGCGGCGAGCCGCACGGCGGTCCCCACCGGCACGGTCGACTTCCCGACGACCAGGTCGCCCGCGGTCAAGTGCGGCAGCAGGGCCTCGACCGCGGCGTCGACGTAGGTCAGGTCCGCTGCGCCGGTCGGGCCCTGCGGCGTCCCGACGGCGAGGAAGTGCACCTGGGACCCCGCGACCGCCGCGGTGTCGGTCGTGAACTCGATGCGGCCGGAGGCCAGTGCCTCGCCCAGGATCTCGGGGAGCCCCGGTTCGAAGAACGGGGCGTCGCCGGCGGCGAGCCGTTCGATCTTGCCGGGGTCGACGTCGATCGCGACGACCTCGTGTCCGAGCTTGGCCATGGAGGCGGCGTGCACGGCACCGAGGTACCCGCAGCCGATGACGGAGATACGCACGGGTCGACGGTACCGGACGCCGAGACACGAGTGCCCCTCGACGAACGGGCGGTCAGTACCCGCCGACGATGTCGTCCCAGTCGGGCTCGCGGTGTCGGCGCCGTGCCTCGTGCGCCTCGACCAGGTCGTGCAGCACGGCGACGACCAGGTCCGCGTGCGGGACGTCCCCGAGCACGACGGGCGTGTCGTCACCGGGGAACACCAGGACGTCGCCGGACCGCCAGACGCCCTGCAGTCCGCGCCGGCGCACGGTGACGTCGTACCCACGCGAGTGCAGGAGCTCCCGCCGCGTGCGGGTGCCGAGTCCGTGCACGACGACGAGCCGCCGGGTCGTGACGACGTAGCGCTCCGACATCCACCGGAACAGCGGGACGAGCCCGCCGAGGACGACGAGCAGGACCGTGACGGCGGCCACCACGACGTTGACCCAGGCGAGTTGGGCGCGGAACACCCCGAACCCGAACCCCCCGGCCGCGGCGACCAGGAGCACGAAGACCGCCGGGCGCACGAGCCGGCGTGCGTGCGGTCGGAGCCGCGCGACGACGCGTTCGGGCGGCGGCTCGGCGGTCATGCCGTCATGCATACCGCAGGTGGGTGAGGTCCCCCACCGCGACGCCCCTGGAGCGGCCGTCCCGATCCCGGATCGTGATCCGGCCGTCGTCGTCGATGCCGGTCGCCTCCGCCTCGACGACGGTGCCGTCGGGCAGCTCCAACCGGACGTGGCGACCGATCGTGCCGCACGCCGCACGGACGCCGCACCGGACCGCCTGCGCGTCCGCAGCGCCTGCGGCCAGGGCGGCCACCGCCTCCAGGACGGTCGTGTGGAAGACGGACAGGACGGCATCGGCCAGCGCGGCCGCCCCGGCGGTCGCGCCCGCCACGGCGAGTGACGTCGCGGTCGGCGTCGGCATCGCGTCGGCGGGGATCGTCAGGTTGACGCCGGCGCCGACGACGACGCTGCCGTCGGACGCGACCTGGCACAGGATGCCGCAGACCTTGCGGTCGTCGACGAGCACGTCGTTCGGCCACTTCACCGCGACCGTCGGGGCACCGGACCTGGGGACCGGGTCGGTCGGACGGGAGGCGCGCCCCGCGTCGTCCACGCCCGGCAGCACCGCGGACACGGCGGTCCGCATCGCGGCCCCGGCGACGAGCGGCAACCAGCCGCGGTCGCGGTCCGACAGGTCGGCGCGGACCAGCAGGCTCGCCGCGAGCGTCTGCCCGGCCGGCGCGGACCAGCTGCGGTCGAGCCGCCCCCGGCCCGCGGTCTGGTCGAGCGTCGCGACGACGCTGCCGTGCGGCCGGTCAGTGGCGACCGCGAGCAGGTCCGCGTTGGTGGAACCGGTCCGCTCCGGCGCCGCGAACGTGCCACCCGAGCCATCGACGACGGCGCGGGAGCGCGGGAAGGCGGGCGTCACGAGTGTGGACATGCACGCAAATGTACGGGCAGGAACCGTGGGGGTCCTCCAACCGGGGCCGTCCGGCCCGCCGGTAAGGTGAGCGGGTGACCACAGGAGACACCCCCGACCTCTCGACGACGGCCGGTCGCCTCGCGGACCTGCGCGACCGCTACCACGAGGCCGTGACCGCCGCGGGCGAGGCCGCCATCGCGAAGCAGCACGCGAAGGGCAAGGGCACCGCCCGCGAGCGCATCGAGCAGCTCCTCGACGACAACTCGTTCGTCGAGTTCGACGAGTTCGTCCGCCACCGCACCACCGCGTTCGGCATGGACGCCAAGCGCCCCTACGGCGACGCCGTCGTCACCGGTGTCGGCACGATCCACGGCCGGAACGTCGCGGTGTACGCGCAGGACTTCACGGTCTTCGGCGGCTCCCTCGGCGAGGTCGCCGGCGAGAAGATCATCAAGGTGATGCAGCACGCGCTCAAGACCGGCGTGCCGATCATCGGCATCCTCGACTCCGGCGGCGCGCGCATCCAGGAGGGCGTCGTCGCGCTCGGCAAGTACGGCGAGATCTTCCGCCTGAACACCCAGGCGTCCGGGGTCGTCCCGCAGATCTCGATCGTCATGGGCCCGGCGGCCGGCGGTGCGGTGTACTCCCCCGCCCTCACAGACTTCGTGATCATGGTCGACAAGACGAGCCACATGTTCGTCACCGGTCCGGACGTCATCAAGACCGTCACGGGCGAGGACGTCGGCTTCGAGGAGCTCGGCGGCGCGCAGACCCACAACGCGGTGTCCGGCGTCGCGCACTACCTGGCCGAGGACGAGACCGACGCGCTCGACTACGCCCGCTCGCTCATCGGGTTCCTGCCGGACAACAACCTCTCCGACGCACCCGCGTACGACGTCCTGCCCGAGCTCGAGACCACCGACGCGGACCACGAGCTCGACACCGTCATCCCGGACTCCACGAACCAGCCGTACGACGTCACGACGATCATCGAGCACGTCGTCGACGACGGCGAGTTCCTCGAGGTGCAGCCGCTCTTCGCGCCGAACATCCTCGTCGGCTTCGGTCGGGTCGAGGGTCGCACGGTCGGCATCATCGCGAACCAGCCGCAGGCCATGGCCGGCACGCTGAACATCGACGCCGGCGAGAAGGCCGCCCGCTTCGTACGGTTCTGCGACGCGTTCGGCATCCCGATCCTGACCCTCGTCGACGTGCCCGGGTACCTGCCCGGCACCGACCAGGAGTGGACCGGCGTGATCCGCCGCGGCGCGAAGCTGCTGTACGCCTACGCCGAGGCCACCGTGCCGCTCGTCACCGTCATCACCCGCAAGGCGTACGGCGGCGCGTACATCGTGATGGGCTCGAAGCAGCTCGGCGCCGACATCAACCTGGCATGGCCGACCGCGGAGATCGCCGTGATGGGCGGTCAGGGCGCCGTGAACATCCTCTACCGCGCGGAGATCAAGCGCGCCGAGGAGTCCGGCGAGGACGTGGCCGCAGTGCGCGCGAAGCTCGCGAACGAGTACACCTACAACGTCGCGTCGCCGTACCTGGCGGCGGAGCGCGGTGAGCTCGACGGCATCATCCAGCCGCACGCCACGCGCGTGTCCGTCGTCAAGGCCCTGCGGGCGCTCCGGGGCAAGCGCGCGTCGCTGCCGCCGAAGAAGCACGGGAACATCCCGCTGTGAGCGGCAAGCACGCGGCGGCGGTCCCGACGGACGCCCCGGCGACCGTCGCGGACGTCCGTGTCGTGTCCGGCGACCCCTCGCCCGAGGAACTCGCCGCGGTCGTCGCGGTGCTGCAGCGTCAGGCCGACGAGGCCGCGGCGCTCGGTCGCGCCGAGGTCACGGTCTCTCCGCGAGCCGGCTGGGACGCCTCGGCTGCCGGTCTGCGGCAGCCGCTGCCGCACGGCCACGGGGCGTGGACGCGCTCCCTGCGCTGAGCATCACCGTCCGGACCACCCACAGACCCCCGCCGTTCACCGGCGGGGGTCTTGTGCCGACGGGGGTATCCGGGCGACGATGTACCCCTGTCCGTCCCCGGACACGCGGACACGCACCCCGCGGTGCGCTGGGCAGGTCGGGACGGTGTCGCGGCCGGTCTGCCCGCAGACGGGGGGCACGCAGCCCCGCCCGGGCCCGTCGTGGGCGAATTTGTCCCCCATAATGACGACTGACACGACGCTCGGCGACGGGCACACTAGTGCGTGTTCGGTGTCCTTCTACGAAGAACATCGCAGGTCGGTGGCCGACTAGGGTACGACGTCGCCGACCAGCTACGAGCCAGGGCGATATTCGGGTTGTCGCTCAGACTCGGGTCGCGAACGGGCCGGTCCTCGGACCGGCCCGTTCCCCGTCTCCGGGATGCGGTCGTCACCGGCGGTGCCGGCCTCCGGCTTCAGCGCTGGTCGAGGGTCTCGTGCCGCGGGATCTCGAGCCAGACCACGACCGAGTCGTCCTCGTCCTCGTCCTCGTCGTCCTCGTCGTCGAGCCCGGTGCCGAGCGCGGCGGACTCGCTCGCGGCGGTGTCGAGCCGGAGCCCCACCACCGAGACCGCGGCGTCCGACCCCTCGGCGACGGTGCGCACGATCACGTTGTCGGCCTCCCGCGCCTGCCGCAGGGCCTCGGCGATCCGGGCGTGCACGCGTCGCAGGTCGTCGATCTCCAGGTCGTCCAGACCGCCGTCGTCGTGCAGCTGCACCGTGGCGCCGCGGCGACGGAGGCGCATCACCTCGTCGCGGACGTCGTCGGACAGGAGCGATCGGCCGCGGATCTCGTCCCGGATCGCCTGCTCGAGGTGCAGGCACTCGTCGCGTTCGTCCGGGGTGAGGTCACCGCCGGTCTCGATCACGCGCTCGAGCATCGGCAGGGCCATCCGCGTCGTCTGGCTGAGCCGGAACTGCCGCTCGAACACGTGGGCGTCCTGCGCCGCCTGCCAGTCGGCGGTCTCCTGCTCCGCCCGGACGAAGTCCCGCGTCACCCGGGTCGCCCGGTCCATGGCGACCGCGAAGCCGGTGGCGATCGCCACCCACGACAGGCTCCCGACGACCCCGAGGCTGCTGAGCGCCGGTCCGGGACCCGCCCACGCGACGACGAACACGGCCAGGAACCCGACGCCGACCCACGCGAAGGCGCGACGCCCACGGACGGACAGGACCGTCATGAGCGTGCCGACCGCCGCGACCCACCACGTGGTGGAGGTCGACGCGGACCCGAGGTCGATGACGGGCGCCTCGATCACGGGCATGACGAGGGCCGTCGCGAGCGAGAAGCACGCGGCCCAGACCGGGAGCGTCCGCCCGGGCAGGAAGATCGCGACGGCACTCGCGGCGGCGTAGAGCGCCATGCACGCGAGCACCGGGCCGATGTCGCTCACCCGTGGCAGCGACGCCAGTGCGAGGACGAGGTGGAACAGCGAGAAGAGCGCGGCGAGACCGATCGCGATCCCGGCGGGCAGCGAGACCCTCACGAGCGGCCTCCGGAGCTCCACGCGAGGCGGATGCGGGTGCCGGCGCCGGGGTTGCTCAGCACGAGTGCCGTGCCGTCGACGGCCTGCACGCGCTCGATGATCGAGCGGCGGACGCCGAGCCGGGCGGCCGGGACGGCGGCGAGGTCGAACCCGGCGCCGTCGTCACCGACCTCGACGTGCACCGACGCGCCCCGCTGCTCGATGCAGACCCAGCGCCGGACGGCCGGTCCGCCGGCGTGCTGCACGCTGTTCACCGCGGCCTGCAGTGCGGCCGAGGCGATCGCGTCCGCGGCCGCGGCGGGCATCCGCAGCCCGCCGACTGGGGCGTCCCGCACGGTCACCGGCGCGCTGAGGGTGCCGAGGGCGTCGACGATCCGGTCCCGGAGCTCGACGACGGACACGGGAGGTGCCTCGCCGGGCAGGTCCGCGGCCGCGGCGCCGAGGTGGTCGATCGCGTTCCTGGCCATCCGTGCCGCCAGGGCCTTGGCCTCGGGCGTCTCGGCACGCGCGGCCGACAGCAGGGTCGTGAGCACGCTGTCGTGCACGATCGCGTCGACCTGCACGCGCTCGACCTCGGTCGCGTGCTCCCGGATCGCGGACGAGTACCGCCGCACCGCGGTGGCCTGGGCGACGTCCACCGCCGCCGCCGCGCGCCGCAGCAGGACGGCGATCACGAGCACCGCGCCACTGAGGATCATGGTGAAGGCCCCGTCGAGCAGCGCCTGCGGGCCACCCGACCCGCCGAGGGGCGAGAAGGCGACCCAGGCGTACACGGCGGGGACGAGCGCGGTGTAGACGATCGCCCGCCACGGCGCGAAGCCCATCGCGGCCGCGGTCGAGCCGACGGTGCAGAACCACCACGGCCACGGCTTCTCGGCCCCCTCGAGCGGGTGCACGACCGTGAGCGGCCAGGTCACCAGCACGACGAGGAAGAGCAGGGCACACACGATCTGGGCGATCTGCGCCAGCCGCTGCGCGAACGCCGACACCCCGACGAACAGGAAGGACGCGCCGAGCAGCCCCGCCGCGAGCGGACCCCAGAACGGGTCGAGCGACGGGAGCTGCTGCAGCACGTTCGGGACGTTGATGGCCCCGAAGCCGATCGCGGCGACCGCGATGAGGATCGCGAACGCCCGCTCGACCGACGCCTGCGTGATCGACGGCCGGACGCCGCGCGCCGGGTCGATCCCGAACGGCGCGGGTTCGGCGAGCGCCGGCGCGGGCTCGGCCGCGGTGGCCACGGGTCAGCGACCGTCCGCGTCGGGGTCGATGCCCGAGTCGAGGCCCGGCAGGATGCCGTCCTCGACCGCACGACGGAGCAGGTCGACCTTGGTCGGCGCGGGTCGGCCGACCTCGACGTACTTCACGCGGATGCGGTCGAGGTACTCCCGCGCGGTCGAGTACCCGATGCCGAGCTGCTGGGCGGCGAGCTTGAGCGGCAGGCCGGACGCGTACAGGTGCAGGATCTCCCGCTCCCGACGGCCGAGCTGGGCCTTCGCGAAGTCGCGGTCGGCGTCGATGGCGCTCGCCCACTCGAGGTTGTTGAGGACGTCGCCGCGTGCCACGGTCGCGACGGCGGCCATCACGGTCTTCGTCGCCGAGGACTTCGGGATGACGCCGGCGGCCCCTGCGCCAGTGCCTCGCGGACGCTCGCCACGCGGTCGGCGATGGAGTGCACGAGGACCGCGGAACCGGTGCCCTGCACACCCTTCACGTTCGCCGTGACGGTCGAGCCGTCGCCGAGCGACAGGTCGAGGACGACGACGTCGACCTCACGACCGTCGAGGTGGTCGATGTACTCGCGGACGCTCGCGGCGGTGAGCACCACCTCGAAGCCCTCGTTCTGGCACGCCGCCTGGATCCCGAGTCGCACGGACTCGTGGTCGTCGACGATCGCGACGCGGACCGGTCTGGTCGCGAGTCCGGTCGCTCCGGTGCTGGTGTTCGTGTCTGCTGCCACGGTGGCCTCTCGTTCCGATGCGCGCCCAGCCCCTGATACTGGGAGCGATCACCGACCAAGGATACCCAGGATGCACCCAGCCACCGGGTTCCTGTGCACCGCGTCACGCAACCCGGCGTCACCCGACCTCAGGCGAGCGGCACCAGGCGCGCCACGGCCTCCAGGTGGTGCGTGTGCGGGAACAGGTCGAACGCCCGCAACGCCTCGAGCCGGTACCCCAGGTCCGCGAACGTCGCGACGTCCCGCGCCAACGCGACCGGGTCGCACGCGACGTAGACGACCTGCGCCGGCTGGAGCGCGGCGATCTGCACGACGACCTCGCGCCCGGCGCCCGAGCGCGGCGGGTCGAGCACGACCGTGCCGGCGCGGAAGCGCTCCAGCTCGGGCCGGGACGCACCGGCGGCGGTCCGCGCGAGCCACCGGTCGACGCGGCCGGTCTCGGCACGGGCGCCGATCCACTCGGCGAGGTTCTCCTGCGCGTGCTCCGTCGCGCGGGGCGCGCTCTCGACGCTCGTGATGCGCGCCTTGGGCCCGACGACGTCGCCGAGCGCGGCGGCGAGCAGGCCGACGCCGCCGTACAGGTCCAGGTGCTGCCCCTCCGGGTCGACGCGGTCGCGGTCGACCAGGTCCTGCACGGCCGCGGTCAGCACCGCCGGGGCCTGACGGTGGACCTGCCAGAAGCCGGTGTCGTCGACCGCGAACGCACGCTCCCCGACGAGCTCGCGCACCACGGTCGGCGCCTGCGCGTCGATCACGAGCCGAGCGCCCTCGGCACCGCTCGGGGCGAGGACGTCCACGACGGACGCACCGGGCAGCGCCCCGCGGCCGAGCGGCGCACTCCCCTGCACGACGTCGGTGACGAGCGGCAGCGAGGCCACCGGCACGACCGTGTGCGAGCGGGACGCGTACGGGCCGGCGGTGCCGTCCTCGTCGACGTGCAGCCGGACACGTGTGCGCCAGCCGAGACCGTTCGCCGCGTCGTCGCCGGGGGCCGCCTCGACCACGACGTCGTGCCCGAGCGCCTCGACGAGGTCCGTCCGGGCGAAGCGCGCGAAGGCGTCGACGAGCACGTCGTGCTTCAGCGTGCGCTGGTGGGCGAGTGCGATGTGTCCGAACTCGGCACCGCCCGCACGCACGGCCGGGTCGCGGTCCAGCGCGGCCTCGGGCCAGACGTGCTCCACGCGGTGCTCGCTCGGCGTGACGACCGACACCGTGTCAGCGCGCCAGAACGACTTCTTGCGGTCCTCGGTCACGCGGGCGACGACGCGCTCGCCCGGGACGGCGTCCGAGACGAACACCACGCGCCCCTCGTGCCGTGCCACCGAGATCCCGCCGTGGGCGATCCCGGTGACGTCGAGTTCGAGCAGCCTGCCGACGGATTCACCCATGGTTCGATGTTCCCATGCGTCTGTACCTCGCGAGTACGTCCCCCGCCCGCCGCGCACTCCTGGCGCAGACCGGCATCGAGCCGGTCCTCGTCGCCCCGGGCGTCGACGAGGACGCCGCGGTCGCCGCCGCTGCGGCTGCGCTGGGCCGGAACCTCACCGGTCCCGAGCTCGTCGCGATGCTCGCCGTCGCCAAGGCCGGCGCGGTCGCCGACGCACGGATCGCCGGCTCCCCCGTCGACGGGTTCGTGTTCGGCGGCGACTCCGCCTTCGAGGTCGACGGCGTCCTGCACGGCAAGCCGCACGAGCCGGCCGTCGCCCGCGAACGCTGGCGGCAGATGCTCGCCGCCGGCGGCGGCACCCTGTGGAGCGGCCACTGCGTCGTGGACCGTCGCGCCGACCGGCCTGCGGACCCGGCCGCGGACCGGACGGGAGGCACGGGGCGGGCCGGCACCGTGCCTCCCGTCCGGCAGGTGGACCCGTCGGACGGCGGGCCGCTCGGACCGGCCGGCCACCTGGGTGCGGTCGCGCCCGGCGGGTCGACGCTGGTCGCCGCCGGTGACCGCGTGGTCGCGGTCGACAGCGCGGTGCTCACGTTCGCCGACGACGTGTCGGTGGACGAGATCGACGCGTACGTCGCGACGGGCGAGCCGCTCGAGGTGGCGGGGGCCTTCACGATCGACGGGCGGGCCGCGGCGTACATCACCCGGATCGACGGTGCGCCGTCGGCCGTCGTGGGCCTGTCGCTGCCGGTGCTCCGGTCGATGTTGCTCCGCGGGTTCGGCATCGCGTGGCACGACCTGTGGTCGATGTAGACATCCACACTTGTTCGCCGCGGTTCTTTGTGGATGCCGGTCAATTCGGGCCGCCGTCGCACGAATACGCTGACTTACCATGCCCCGTATCAGCAAGGTCCTCATCGCGAACCGCGGCGAGATCGCCGTCCGCATCATCCGCGCGGCCCGCGACGCAGGCAAGGCATCGGTCGCGGTCTACGCCGACCAGGACCGTGACGCCCTCCACGCCCGCCTCGCCGACGAGGCGTACGCGCTGAACGGCACCACGAGCGCCGACACCTACCTCGTCATCGACAAGATCATCTCGGTCGCCCGACGGTCCGGCGCCGACGCCGTGCACCCGGGCTACGGGTTCCTCGCCGAGAACGCCGACTTCGCGCGCGCCGTGATCGACGCCGGGCTGACCTGGATCGGCCCGTCGCCCGAGTCGATCGAGCGCCTCGGTGACAAGGTCTCCGCGCGCCACGTGGCCGAGAAGGTCGGTGCGCCGCTCGCCCCCGGGACGATCGAGCCCGTGCAGGACGTGTCCGAGGTGTTCGACTTCGTCGACCAGGTCGGGCTGCCCGTCGCGATCAAGGCGGCCTTCGGCGGCGGCGGCCGAGGCCTGAAGGTCGTCCGCTCCCGCGAGTCGGTGGAGGAACTGTTCGAGTCCGCCACGCGCGAGGCCATCGCGGCGTTCGGCCGTGGCGAGTGCTTCGTCGAGAAGTACCTCGACAAGCCGCGCCACGTCGAGACCCAGTGCCTGGCCGACGAGCACGGCAACGTCGTGATCGTCTCCACGCGCGACTGCTCGCTGCAGCGTCGCCACCAGAAGCTCGTCGAAGAGGCCCCGGCGCCCTACCTGACGCCCGACCAGGAGACGCGGCTGTACGAGTCGTCGAAGGCGATCCTGCGCGAGGTCGGCTACGTCGGTGCCGGCACGTGCGAGTTCCTCATCGGCGCCGACGGCACGGTGTCCTTCCTCGAGGTGAACACCCGCCTGCAGGTCGAACACTGCGTCTCGGAAGAGGTGACGGGCATCGACCTCGTGCGTGAGCAGTTCCGCATCGCCGAGGGCGGCACGCTCGACTACGCCGACCCGGCGCCCCGCGGGCACTCGTTCGAGTTCCGCATCAACGGCGAGGACCCCGGGCGCAACTTCTTCCCGGCGCCCGGCCCGGTGCACGCCTTCGCCGCCCCCTCGGGCCCCGGCGTCCGTGTCGACTCCGGCGTCGTGTCCGGCGACGTCGTGTCCGGCTCGTTCGACTCGATGCTCGCGAAGCTCATCGTCACGGGTGCCACCCGCGAGGAGGCGCTGGAGCGCTCGCGCCGTGCCCTCGCCGAGTTCGAGGTCACCGGGCTGCCGACCGTGCTGCCCTTCCACCGCGCGGTCGTGTCCGACCCGGCCTTCGCCACCGACGACGCGACGCCGTTCAGCGTCTACACGCAGTGGATCGAGACCGACTTCCAGAACGACATCCCGGCCTGGACCGGCGCGACCGAGGAGCTCCCCGCTCCCGCCGAGCGCGACACGGTCGTCGTCGAGGTCCAGGGGAAGCGCATCGAGGTCACCATGCCGTCGATCGTCGGCGGTGGCGCCGCGGGTGCCGCCGGACGTCGCCCCGCCGGTCCGTCCGCCCCGCCGAAGCGCCGGTCCTCCGGGGTCCGCGGCGGCCTGGCGTCCTCGGGCTCCGTCACGTCGCCGATGCAGGCCACCGTCGTCAAGCTCGCGGTCGCCGAGGGTGACACCGTGGTGAAGGGCGACCTGCTCGTCGTCCTCGAGGCCATGAAGATGGAACAGCCCGTCCAGGCGCCGCGCGACGGCGTGGTGAAGGGGCTCAACGCCCCGGTCGGCCAGACGGTCTCGTCCGGCCACGTGCTGCTCGAGCTGGCGTAGCCGGCGGGCGCTCGTTTCGCACAACCGAAAGCACACCGCACCGCCGAAAGGCCTGGTGCGGTGTGCTTTCCGTTGTGCACCACGCGACACCACGGTCGTCATCGGACCGTCGTGAACCGGGGGCGCGTCGTCGGGACACCCAACGAGCGGAGCAGCTCGCGCAGCAGTTCGGTGTCCTGGGTCTCCGCGTGCCCGATCCGACCGAAACCGTGGACACCCGGGCAGCGACGGATCCGGTCCTCGCGGCGTTTCTCGGCCACGACGACGTCCGCCGCCGTCTGACCCGGCCGCCGGAGGGCCGGGTCGGTGTACTTGACCCGTCCGTCGTACTCGAGCACCACGCCCTGCTCAGGGAACCAGAAGTCGACGAAGCCGACCAGCCCCGCGTCGTCGTCGAACCGGTGCTGGAGCTCGGGTTGCGGGGCACCGACCTCGTCGAGCGCGACCCGAGCCACCAACTCGCCCGGAGACCCGGATCGTCCGTCTGCGATCGCGACTGCCCGCTCCGCCCGCGCACGGTGGCGCACCGGCCCCGCGGCGACGAGTGCCGCGATGAGTCGCTCGCGATCCGTTCCCCTCGCGAGCACCGCGTCCAGGGCAGGCACGCTCGTCCGGAGCGGGTACGCGATGGCCAGGTCGACCGCGGTGGTCGCCAGGTCCGTCAGGCGACGTCCCGTGGCCGTCATCTCGGCCAGGCGGAACTGTCGCCCGGCTCCGGGCCGCTTGTGCACGGAACGCAGCGTCTGTCCCGTCGACCGCAACGGATCGATCACCTCGACCAAGTCGGGGAACTCTCCAGGCCACGGCAGCCCGTGCAGCGCGGCGGCCGAGGCGTGTGACACGATCAGCCGAGGGGCGAGCCGGTCGTGCACGGCCTTGACCCGGGCGATGTGGCGCTCACCTGGTGTCGCTCGCCGCCACTCGTCGCCGAGGACGAACCGACCCGGGCCGACGCGGACGAGCTCCCCGCGCAGAGCTCGCTCGCGGTGTCCACGACCGCGACGCCCGCTCGGGTCCGCTTCCCCACCGACGACGATCTCGAGTCTGGCCATGCAGACGACGGTGGCACCGCGCCGATGTCCGCGGCGACGCACAGCACTCCCTTGTGGACTCCGGAACCGCAGACCTGGGCTGTGGAGGAGTCGCGAGGGAGCCTTCGTGCCGCCGCGGTGCGCGCGGGCAATGGTGCGGATTGCTCCTGCACAACGCAAAGCACACCACGCCATGCGATCGCGTGGCGCGGCGTGCTTTGCGTTGTGCGGACGACCCCGGCCGGCGGCCGACCGACCGTCCGCGGCCGCCCCGCCCCCTACGACACCAGCGGGCGCACGTCGTCGGCGAGGGCCTCGACGAGCGCACGGGCCTCGGCGGGCGAGTCCGCGACCGTGTCGATGTAGACCTTGACCTTGGGTTCGGTGCCGCTCGGGCGGACGATCACCCGCGCGCCCCCGTCCAGGTCGTAGCGCAGGATGTCCGACGGCGGGAAGCCCTCGACCCCCGCGTCGTAGTCCGTCACGGTCTCGACGGCCCGTCCGCCGAGCGTCGTCGGCGGGGTGGACCGGAGCGCGGCCATGATCGTCCCGATGCGCGACAGGTCGTCGACGCGCGTGGCGACCTGTCCGGACGCGAAGGCCCCGAACTCGGCCGCGAAGGCGTCGAGCTGGTCGGCCACCGTCTGCCCGTCCGCAGCGAGCGACACGGCGAGGTCGAGCAGCGACAGCGCCGCCGAGATCCCGTCCTTGTCCCGCACGACGTCGGGGTCGACGAGGTAGCCGAGGGCTTCTTCGTAGCCGAACACCAGCGACGGCACCCGCGAGACCCACTTGAAGCCCGTCAGGGTGTCCCGGTAGCCGAGCCCGTACCGCTCGGCGACGCGGGCCAGGGCCGGCGACGACACGATCGACGCGGCGAGCGTGCCCGTCCGCCCCTCGGCCGCCGCGCGGGAGGCTGCACGCCACCCGAGGAGCCACCCGACCTCGTTGCCGGACAGGCGTCGGAACGACCCGGCACCGTCCGGGATCGCGAGCGCGAGCCGGTCGGCGTCCGGGTCGTTCGCGATCACCAGGTCCGCGCCGACGGCGACGCCCTGCGCGATCGCCAGGTCCATCGCGCCCGGCTCCTCCGGGTTCGGGAACGCGACCGTCGGGAACGCCCCGTCCGGCTCGATCTGCTCCGGCACGACGACCGGCTCCGCGAAGCCCGCCGCGGCGAAGACCGCCCGCGCGGTCTCCCACCCGACCCCGTGCATGGCCGTGTAGACCACCGTCGGCTGGGCATCGGACGGGAGGATCGTGGCCGGCACCGTCGCGGCCGTCGCGGTCACGTACGCCGCGGCCAGCTCCGGACCCGCGACGGTGTAGTCGGTGGCACGGACGAGGTCGCGGACGTCGCCCGCCGCGACGGCGTCGATCGCCGCGGCGATCTCCCCGTCGACCGGCGGCACGATCTGCGAGCCGTCGTTGTCGCCGCCGAGGTACACCTTGTAGCCGTTGTCCCGCGGCGGGTTGTGGCTCGCGGTGACCATCACGCCGGCGCCGACACCGAGGTGCCGGACCGCGAAGGCGAGCACCGGGGTGGGCAGCGCGGAGGGCAGCAGCGTGACCTCGAGCCCGAGGCCGCGCATCACCTCGGCGGAGTCCCGCGCGAAGACGTCCGAGTTCACCCGACCGTCGTAGCCGATCACGACGCTGCGGTCCCGGCCGGTGTCGACGAGGAACCGTGCCAGACCGGCCGCGGCCTGGGTGACGACCACGCGGTTCATCCGGAGCGGACCGGCACCGAGCTCGGCGCGGAGCCCGGCCGTGCCGAACGCCAGCCGTCCGGCGAAGCGCGCGGTCAGCTCGTCGGTGTCCCCGGCGTCCACGAGCCGCTGGAGCTCGGCGCGCGTCTCGTCGTCCGGGTCCTGCTCGATCCAGGCGCGGGCGGTGTCGACGACGCTCACAGGGCCGCCACCACGCGCGCGAGCAGGTCGGCGATGACCGGCTCGGCCTGCTTGCCGGCCTCGAGGACCTCGGCGTGCGACAGCGGGGTCTTCTGGATGCCGGCGGCGAGGTTCGTGATGAGCGAGAAGCCGAGCACCTCCATGCCCGCCTGGCGCGCGGCGATGGCCTCGAGCGCGGTCGACATGCCGACGATGTGCCCGCCGATCGTCCTCGCCATCTGCACCTCGGCCGGGGTCTCGTAGTGCGGGCCGCGGAACTGCGTGTAGACGCCCTCGTCGAGCGAGGGGTCGATCGTCTTCGCGACGGCGCGGAGTCGTGCCGAGTACAGGTCGGTCAGGTCGACGAACGTCGCGCCCTCGAGCGGGCTGTCGGCGGTCAGGTTGATGTGGTCGCTGATGAGGACCGGGGTACCGGGCGTCCAGTGCTCCTTGATGCCGCCGGCCCCGTTCGTCAGGACCATGATCGACGCGCCCGTGGCCGCGGCCGTCCGGACGCTGTGCACGACCCGGCGGACGCCGTGGTTCTCGTAGTAGTGCGTCCGGGCGCCGATGACCAGCGCGTGCCGATCGTCCTGCAGGCGGATGGAGCGCACCGTGCCGGAGTGACCGGGCACCGCCGAGGCGCTGAAGCCGGGCACGTCGGCCGCGTCGATCGTGGACACCGTCTCGCCGAGGATGTCGGCGGCCTTGCCCCAGCCGGAGCCGAGGGTCAGGGCGATGTCGTGCCGCTCGATGCCGGACCGGTCGGCGATGACGGCGGCGGCGTCGCGGGCGACCTCGAACGGGTCGGCGGCGGGGTCGTTCAGCGGGTTCTCCGTGCTCATGCCCCAACTCTAGAGGGCGGGCACGGACCGGTTCAGTGCTCCCCGAGCGCCCGGTCCACGGCGGCGGTGATCTCGCCCTGGTCGAAGTGGTTGCGGATGACGATGACCTCCGCGTAGGTGTCGCCGATCGCCTCGACGAACTCCGCGCTCGTCAGGATCACGTTCGCGTCCTCGGCGACGTCCCGCACCGAGGCGACGTCGGCCGCCTCGACCGTGGCGGCGAGTCCGAGCGCGTCGAGGGCCTTCTCGGCGTTCACCTTGAGGATGCCGCTCGAGCCGATCCCGGCGCCGCAGATGGTCACGATCTTCACGCGGGTGCTCCCATGATCGCCCGGACCTCGGCCGCGGACGTCGCCGCCGCGATGCGCCCGGTGACGGTCGGGTCGTTGAACAGGTTCGCGATCTCGCCGATCGACTCGAGGTGCGTGCCGACCTCGGCCACCGCGAGCCCGAGCACGACCGAGACGGGGTCGTTGTGCGGGTGGCCGAACGCCACCGGCTCCCGCAGGGTCACGACGGCGAGCCCGTCACGGAGCACTGCCGGCCCCGGCCGGGCGTGCGCGAAGGCGAGTCCGGGCGAGATCACGATGTACGGACCGTGCTCGTCGACCAGGTCGGTCATCGCCTCGGTGTAGGCGTCGGTGGCGGCACCGGAGGCGACGAGGGCGTCGCCGGCGAGCCGGAGCGCCGCGCGCCACGACGACGCGGACGCCCCGAGCACGACGGCGGGGTCCGGCAGCGGCGGCAACGGCATGTCCTAGGCCTCCTGGTGACCGGCCGTGATGGTCGCGATGATCTCCTCGCGGTCCTCCAGCGGCAGGAACGAGCCGAGCGCGGCGTTGATCTGGAACGCGGCGAGGTCGTCGAGGTCGTACCCGAACGTCGCCGCCAGCAGGGCCAGCTCGCGCGTGAGCGTGGTGCCGCTCATCAGGCGGTTGTCGGTGTTCACCGTGACCCGGAAGCCGAGCTGGTACAGCACGTCGAAGGGGTGGTCGGCGAGGTCGTCGCCCCACGCCGCGATCGCGCCGGTCTGCAGGTTCGACGACGGCGAGACCTCGAGCGGGATCTCCCGGTCGCGCACCCACGACGCGACCTCGCCGAGCGCGGCGAGGGTCGAGCCGTCCCCGGCGTCGGAGAGCGTGACGTCCTCGAAGATCCGGACGCCGTGGCCCAGGCGGAGCGCCCGGCCGTCGACGAGCGCCGAGCGGATCGAGGCGAGCCCGTCGGCCTCGCCGGCGTGCACCGTCACGGGGAAGAGCTCGGATGCCAGGTAATCGAACGCGGGACGGTGGTTCGACGCCGGGAACCCGGCCTCGGCCCCCGCGATGTCGAAGCCCACGACGCCGCGGTCGCGGTGCCGCACGGCGAGCTCCGCGATCTCGAGGGACCGGTCGGCGTGCCGCATCGCGGTGACGAGCTGTCCGACGCGGATCGACCCGCCGGCGGCGTCGACCGCCTCGGCGATGCCGGCCTGGACCGCCTCGACGGTCTCGTCGAGCGTCAGGCCGCCGCGCAGGTGCTGCTCCGGGGCCCACCGGACCTCGCCGTAGACCACGCCGTCGGCGACGAGGTCCTCGACGAACTCCTTCGCGACGCGGTGCAGCTGCGGCGCGGTCTGCATGACCGAGGTGGTCACGTCGAAGGTCTTCAGGTACTCGACGAGCGAGCCGGAGTTCGACTGCTCGGCGAACCAGGCCCCGAGCGCCGCGGGGTCGGTGGTCGGGAGCGTGACGCCCGCCGACTCCGCGAGCTCGACGATCGTGGCGGGCCGCAGCCCACCGTCGAGGTGGTCGTGCAGCGAGACCTTGGGCAGGTCGTCGATGACCGCCCCGGCGTCGGGCAGGCGGTAGGTCGGGGCGTCGGCGCTCATGCCCTCAGGCTATCGGTGCGCCCCGACCTTCCGCGCGCTCAACCGGTGATGCGCTCCCGCACGATCGGGCCCCGCTCGGGAGCGGTCTCCCCGATCGACCACGCGCCCTCCAGCGACTCCAGCGCCCGCTCGAACCGCGCCGGCTCGTCGGTGTGCAGCGTCCACAGCGGCTGCCCGGCCGTGACCGCGTCGCCCGGCTTGACGTGCAGCTCGATGCCCGCACCGGCCTGCACGGGGTCCTGCGCCCGGGCACGACCCGCGCCGAGGCGCCACGCGGCGACCCCGAACGGCAGCGCCTGCTGCTCGGTCAGGACCCCGGACGAGGACGCTGTGACGACGTGCTGCTCGCGGGCCACGGGCAGCGTCGCGGACGCTTCGCCGCCCTGGGCCTCGATCATCCGGCGCCAGGTGTCCATCGCCCGGCCGTCGGCCAGCGCGGCCGCCGGGTCGGCGTCCGGCAGGCCGGCGAGCCGCAGCATCTCCGACGCCAGTTCGACCGTCAGCGACACCACGTCGGCCGGGCCACCACCGGCCAGGACCTCGACGGACTCGCGGACCTCGAGCGCGTTGCCGATCGTCAGGCCGAGCGGCACCTCCATGTCGGTCAGGAGCGCCGAGGTCGCGACCCCGGCGTCGTTCCCGAGGTCGACCATCGTCTGCGCGAGCTCCTTCGACGCCTCGTACGTCGGCATGAACGCCCCGGAGCCGAACTTCACGTCGAGCACCAGCGCACCGGTGCCCTCGGCGATCTTCTTCGACATGATG
Organism: Curtobacterium citreum; assembly: GCF_006715175.1. Lineage (NCBI taxonomy): Bacteria > Bacillati > Actinomycetota > Actinomycetes > Micrococcales > Microbacteriaceae > Curtobacterium > Curtobacterium citreum. Next base: position 2,597,489 of record NZ_VFMQ01000001.1, read on the forward strand.
CTCGACGCGATGAGCGGGATGCACTCGACGGTGCCGGTGATGTCCCGCAGCGCGTAGAGCTTCTTGTCCGCCGGGGCGAGCCCGGAACCGGCGGCGCAGATGACCGCGCCGACGTCCGACAGCACCTGCATCATCCGGTCGTTCGAGATCGACGCCTGCCACCCGGGGATCGACTCGAGCTTGTCGAGCGTCCCGCCGGTGTGGCCGAGCCCCCGCCCGGAGAGCTGCGGCACCGCGACGCCGAACGACGCCACGAGCGGTGCGAGCGGCAGCGTGATCTTGTCCCCGACGCCACCGGTGGAGTGCTTGTCGACCGTGGTCTTGCCGAGCGAGCCGAACGACATCCGCTCCCCCGACGCGATCATCGCGAGCGTCAGGTCCTTGATCTCCCGACGCTCCATCCCGTTCAGGAAGATCGCCATCGCGAGCGCCGCCATCTGCGGGTCCTCGACGTACCCGCGCGTGTACGCGTCGACCAGCCAGTCGATCTCGGGCGTGCTGAGGGCGTCGCCCGAACGCTTGGTGCGGATCAGGTCGACGGTGTCGAACGGCTCGACGGCCATGTCAGTGCTCTTCCTGGTAGGTGGCGAGGGTCCGGGGCCCGAAGGCGTCCGGCAGGACCTCGTCGATGGTGCGGATGCCGGAGACGGTCTCGAGGAGCATGCCCTCGGCGGAGTGCTCGAAGAGCAGCTGCCGGCAGCGACCGCACGGCATCAGGGTGGCGCCGTCGCCGTCCACGCACGTGAACGCGACGAGCTTGCCGCCGCCCGTCATGTGCAGCTGCGACACGAGCGAGCACTCGGCGCACAGGGTGACCCCGTACGACGCGTTCTCGACGTTGCAGCCGGACACGACCCGCCCGTCGTCGGTCAGGGCAGCGGCCCCCACCGGGAAGGACGAGTAGGGCGCGTAGGCGCGCCGCATCGCGGCCGTGGCCGCGTCGCGGAGCACGCTCCAGTCGACCGCTCGGCCCGCGTCGTTCCCGGGGTCGGCGGCACCGGCCGGGAGGATCGGGGCGGCGTCCGCCCCGTCGGTCGCGGCGACCGCCTGGTCACCCGCAGCGTTCGTGTCGGTCATGACCCGTGCCTCCCGTCCGTCAGCTCTTGATGTACGGCTTGCCGGCGGCCGCCGGCCCGCGCGACTGTCCGACCAGGCCGGCGACCGCGAAGATCGTGACCACGTAGGGCAGCATGAGCAGGAACTCGCTCGGGACCGGCGAACCGACCGCCGCGAGCGTGTTCTGCAGGTTCGAGGCGAAGCCGAACAGCAGCGCCGCGAACGTCGCACGGATCGGGTCCCAACGACCGAAGATGACCGCCGCGAGCGCGATGTAGCCCGCGCCGGCCGTCATGTCCTTCGTGAAGCCGCCCGCGGCGTCGAGCGTGAAGTACGCACCGCCGAGACCGGCGACGGCGCCCGCGATCGAGACGTTCCAGAAGCGCGTCCTGGCGACGTTGATGCCGACCGTGTCGGCTGCCTGCGGGTGCTCGCCGACCGCACGGAGGCGCAGGCCCCAGCGGGTCTTGAACAGGCCGAAGGTGACGACCGCGACGGCGACGTACGCCAGGTAGACCACGACGGTCTGCTCGAAGAAGATCGGGCCGATGATCGGGATCTGGTGGAGGAGCGGGATCTCGATCTTGGGGAAGCGGATGCCGACGTTCAGCGTGCCCTGGTTCGGCGACAGGACCTGCGAGTACAGGAAGCCGGTCAGACCCGAGATGAACGCGTTGATGACGACACCGACGATGACCTGGTCGACGAGGTACTTGATGCTGAACGCCGCGAGGACGAAGGACACCAGGACACCGGCGACGAGCGCGCCGACCAGACCGACCCACGCCGAGCCGGTGAGCGAGGCGATCATCGCCGAGGTGAACGCGCCGGCGAGGAACTGGCCCTCGATGGCGATGTTCACGACGCCGACGCGCTCCGAGATGACCCCGCCGAGGGCACCGAACACCAGCGGGACGCTGAGGCTCAGGGCGCCGACGAGCATGCCCGGGATGGTGATCGAGTCACCGGCGACGGCCCAGCTGAGGAAGCCGACGACGAAGACCAGCGCGAAGAGCGCGGTCACCCAGAGCGGCACCCGGCGGGCACCGCGCGTCTCGACGACCGCGTACACGGTGGCGAGGGCGAGCAGGACGATGGCGACCACGCCGGTGGCGGCGGCCGGCAGCGGGACGTTCGGCAGCGCGAAGAAGTCGCCGGCCGAGGCCAGGCGGAACGTCGCGGTGCCGGGGCGTCGGGCGAAACCGAACAGGACGAGGGCGAGGAGCGTGAAGACGCCGAACGCGACCGGGGTCTTCCAGCTGCGCGTCGTCTCGACGGGACGGTCGGCGGGCAGGGCCGGGACCGCGGTGGGGGTCATGGTGCTCATGCGGCGACCGCCTTCTTGCTGTTCTTGCGGACACGGCGGCGGGCTCCCGGTTGCGGGATCCGGAAGATCGCGCGGACGAGCGGCGGCGCGGCGATGAAGAGGACGATGAGCGCCTGGATCACGCCGACGATGTCGATCGGGATGCCGTTCGCGGCCTGCATGGCGTAGCCGCCGTTCTTCAGGACACCGAACAGGATCGCCGCCCAGAACACGCCCCACGGCTTCGAGCGGCCGAGGAGTGCGACCGTGATCGCGTCGAAGCCGATGCCGGCGTCGATCCCGGACGTGAAGCCCGAGGTCACCGCACCCTGCACCTGGTACGCGCCGGCGATGCCGACGAGCGCGCCGGAGATCACGAGCACCCAGATCGTCAGCGCGGGGACGCTCATGCCGGCCACACGGGCCGCGCGGGGGTTCTCGCCGATGGTGCGGAATCGGAAGCCGAGCGACGACTTGTTCACGAGCCACCACACGACGACGACCGCGATGATCGCCACGACGAACCCGAGGTTGATCCCGTACCGCGGACCGAAGAGCGCCGGGAAGACCGCGCTGTCCTTCGTCGCGGGCGAGATCGGGTTCGCGCTCCCCGGGGCCTGCAGGAGACCCGGGGTGCGGAGCAGGAAGCTGACCAGGTAGAGCGCGACGTAGTTGAGCATGATCGTGACGACCACCTCGTTCGCACCCGTCCGGGCCTTGAGCACGCCGACGATGCCGCCCCAGACCGCACCGCCGACGATGCCGGCGAGGACGGTGAGCGGGATGTGCAGCGCGGCGGGGCCGTCGAACGAGAAGCCGACCCAGCCGGCCGCCGCGGCGCCCATCAGGATCTGCCCCTGGCCGCCGATGTTGAACAGGCCGGCGCGGAACGACAGCGCGATGCCGAGACCGGCGGCGATCAGCGGCACGGCGTAGTCGACCGAGCGCGTGATCGGCACGATGGCCTGGGCGAAGGACGGTGCACCGAAGTTGATCACCGAGCCCTGGAAGAGCGACGCGTAGGCGCCGCCGACCGAGGTGCCGATCGCCTGCAGGGTGTCAGTCGGACGGGCGAAGAAGTACCCGGCGGCGGTGCGGACGTTCTCGTCGGTGACCGCGATCAGGATGCCGCAGGCCACCAGGGCGAGGACGACGGCCAGGACCGTCACGAGCACGGAGCCGTTCACGATCTGCTGCGCCGCGGCCCGCCACCGGTCGCCGCCCGCGCGCCGCTCGGAGTCGGCGGCGGAGTCGGTCATCAGGTGCGGGGTGGCCTCGGTGTCCTGCAGACGGTCGTCGGTGGGCGCGGGGGCCGGGGTTGCCGGTCGCGTCGTGTCGTCCGACGCGGGGGCCGGGGTCGCCGGTCGCGTCGTGTCGTCCGGCGTGGGGGTGCTCACGCTGCCAGCTCCGTTCCTTCTGCTGTGGTTGCTGCGAGTTCGGCGGCCATCATGCGACCTGTTCCGTTCCTTCGGGGAGTTCCCCGGCCATCATGAGGCCGAGGACGTCGCGCGGGGTGTCCGCGGGGACGATGCCGACGATGCCGCCGCGGTACATGACCGCGATCCGGTCGGCGAGCGCCACGACCTCGTCGAGCTCCGTGGAGACGACGATGACCGGGACGCCGGTGTCGCGTGTGGCGACGATGCGCTTGTGGACGAACTCGATGGACCCGACGTCGATGCCGCGCGTGGGCTGCGCGGCGACGAAGAGCCGGAGCTCGCGGCTGAGCTCGCGGGCGAGGACGATCTTCTGCTGGTTGCCGCCGGACAGCCGGCCGGCCGCCGTCGTGCGGGACGGCGTGCGGATGTCGAACTCGGCGATCTTCTCGTCCGCGAACGCGTCGCGCTCGGCGGAGCGGATCGTGCCGGCGCGGACGAACTCGTCGTGGTCGGCGCGGTCGAGCATCAGGTTCTCCGCGATGGTGAACTCGCCGACCAGGCCGTCCTCCTTGCGGTCCTCGGGCACGAAGCCGACACCCGCGTCGAGCACCTGCTTGACGGTGCGCCCGGTGAGCTCCTTGCCGTCGAGGGTGACCCGACCGGCGCGCACGGGCTCGAGGCCGATGATCGCCTCGGTGAGCTCGGTCTGCCCGTTGCCCTGGACGCCCGCGATCGCGAGCACCTCGCCGCGGCGGACCGTGAACGAGACGTCGTCGACGAGGACCACGCCCGAGGGGTCGGTGACCGTCAGGTGCTCGACGACGAGCGCGTCGTCCCCGCCGGTCGCCGGTGCCTTGTCGACCACGAGCGACACGGCACGGCCGACCATCAGGGCGGCCAGCTCGTTGTTCGTCGCCGTCGGCGAGGCCTCTCCCACGACGGCGCCGAGGCGGATGACCGTGATGCGGTCGGCGACCTCGCGGACCTCGCGCAGCTTGTGGGTGATGAAGACGATCGCCGTGCCGGCCTCGCGGAGCTGGCGCATGATGCCCATCAGCTCGTCGGTCTCCTGCGGCGTGAGGACGGCCGTCGGCTCGTCGAACACCAGGACCTTCGCGTCGCGGGACAGCGCCTTGATGATCTCGACACGCTGCTGCACGCCGACGGGCAGGTCCTCGACCCGGGCGTCGGGGTCGACGTCGAAGCCGAAGCGGTCGCTGATCTCCCGCACGCGGGCGCGGGCCCCGGCGAGGTCGAGTCGGCCGCCGAAGGAGGTCTGCTCCTGGCCGAGCATGACGTTCTCGGCGACGGTGAAGACCGGCACGAGCATGAAGTGCTGGTGCACCATGCCGATGCCGGCGCGCATCGCGTCGCCGGGTCCGTCGAAGTCCTGGACGACGTCGTCCAGGAGGATCTCGCCCTCGTCGGCCTGGTACAGGCCGTAGAGGACGTTCATGAGCGTGGACTTGCCCGCGCCGTTCTCGCCGAGGAGGCAGTGGACCTCACCCGGCTCGACGGTGAGCGAGATGTGGTCGTTGGCGACGAGTGGTCCGAACCGCTTCGTGATGCCACGGAGTTCGAGCTTCATGTTCCGGGGTCTGTTCCTGTCGGTGGTGCTGTGGACACGTCGATGCGGGCGGAGGACTCGTCCCCCGCCCGCATCGGTCGTGCTACTTGACGGTCGCCTTGGTCTCGACCGTGATCGAGCCGTCGATGATGCCCGACTTGATCTTGTCCAGCTCGCCCTGCAGGCCGGAGTCGACCTTCGACGAGTAGTCGTGGAACGGCGCGATGCCGACACCGTCGTTCTTCAGGGTGCCGACGTACGGGGTGTTCGAGTACTTGCCGTCCGCGGCCTGCTCGACGACGTCCTTGACGGCCGGGCGCATGCCCTTCTCGACGGACGTGAACGCGATGTCCTTGTAGCGCGGGTCGGCCTCGTACAGGTCGCTGTCCGCACCGATCAGGACCGAACCGTTGTTCGCGTCCTTGATCGCCTCGGCAGCCGACTGGTAGATCGGGCCACCGACGGGCAGGATCACGTCGGCGTTCTGGTCGAGGAGCGTCTGCGCCACGGCCTTCGCCTGCGTGCCGGCGTCGAAGCCACCGGTGAAGGAGCCCTTCTGGCTGTCGACGTCCCAGCCGACGACCTTGACGTCCTTCTTCTTCTGCTCGTTGTAGTACTTCACGCCGTCCGCGAAGCCGTCCATGAAGATGGTGACGGTCGGGATCTGCATGCCGCCGAAGGTGCCGACGACGCCGGACTTCGAGTACGACGCGGCCGCGTAGCCGGCGAGGAACGCCGCCTGCGAGGTGTCGAACGTGATCGGCTTGACGTTCTTGGCGTCGATCGAGTTGTCGTCGATGATCGCGAAGTCGGTGTCGGGGTTCGCGGCGGCCTGCTTCTTCGTGGCGTCGGCGAGGTTGAAGCCGACGGTGACGATGAGGTTGCAGTTCTGGCCGACGAGCTGCTGGATGTTCGAGTCGTAGACCGTCGCGTCCTTCGACTCGGCCGACTTGTACGTCGCACCGAGGTCGGCCGCGGCGTCCTTCATGCCCTCGAAGCCGAGCTGGTTGAACGACTTGTCGTCGAAGCCACCGGCGTCGGAGACCATGCAGGGGCGGAAGTCGCTCTTCTTCGACGTCGCGGTTTCGGACGGGGCGGCCGAGCAGCCGGCGAGGACTGCCACGGTGCCGGCGAGGGCGAGGCCGCTGAGCAGGACCTGGCGGGTACGAGATGTCACGGGTTGGTTCCTCCGGGGGGCGGTGCCCGGACCACGTGCGTTCCGGGCGATCGTGGCGACAGTACACGACCGTCGGGCCGGTACAGAACGCCCCTGAGGGACCGCTGGGATCAGTTACGGGATCGCGACCCCGTGGAAACAGGCCCGTAACCGGAGGCCACGCCGTCGACCCCACTTCGGGGGTCGCGGCGAGATTTCGTGGTGGAGCGCTACAGCCGACGCTGAGGATCGGGGGCCGTGCACGGAATCGTCATCCGCGGAGCGATCACTCGTCGGACAGCTGCTCCATGATCCGGTCGGCGTCGCCCGGGAAGCACCGTGAGAGGGCCTGAACTGTGTAGTTCCCCGAGTACGCGTACACGCTGATGCCGGCGATGTCGTCGCCGCCGCTCCCGAACACCGCGGGGCCGTCCTCCGAGTCGCGGACGACGACCTCCATCCCCTGAGCCCGCCAGTGGTCCGCCATCCGGGCCCCGTCGGCCGTCGGGTCCCCCGCGAGCTCGCTGCCCGTCAGGTACCGCCAGCGCGCGCCCTGCTCGCCGTCGGGCAACACACAGTCCTCGGCGTAGTCGGGGCCAGTCCGGGGCTTCCACACCCCACCGAGACGGGCTGTGGCGTCGTCCACCGCCTCGATCATGTGCTGCTTGGCGCTGTCGGCGTCCACGGTGGGCTCCGTTCGTCGTGTCGTGCTCGTGTCCGGCGCTCCGAAGGCGCACCCAGCGAGCAGACCGCTGAGCGTCGTCAGTAGGAGAGCACTCGCGATGCTGTGCCGCACGCAAGATGTGCTGATCGTGATCATCGGTCCCCGAGCATGGATTGGAAAGGCCCGAACAGCGCCTGATCCCGGTCGGTGGGAGGCTTCGGGACGAAGGGTGTCGCCGCTCCTTCGTGGCCTGTCGTGACCCGCCCGACGTTGTAGAGCGACTCGGTCTGCGCGTCCAGGTACCCGGAATGGTCACCGGTGAGCGGATCGTGGTTGAGCACTGGGCGTTGCTCTTCGACGGTTGCTGGATTCGTGTCCGTACCGAAAGTGGTGGCACCGAACACGCGTGTCGCCGGGTCGACGTGGTGGCCGGGAGCCATCCGCCCTAGGCCGGCGAGCTGATCACCGTGACCGGCCTCATCGAACACGACGTTCCGCGCTTGACCGACGTAGACGTGTTCTGCGTGCAACTTGCCGGCCGAGTCGACGTCGTTCGGTAGGCCAGCGGATCCCAGAGCAACGAAGCGGTCGACGTGCGCGCCGGTGGCCGACAGCGCGACGGCTGCAGTCGTGGTGCCGTACGAGTGCGCGACGACGTTCGTCGTCGGCATGTCGTCACCGCGGATCGCGCCCAGTCCGTCGATCGAAGCAGCGAGCTTCCGGCCGCCGACTTCCGCCTTCTGCATACCCAACACGGTCGTCACATCCGGTGTCTCGTAACCGATCCAGGCGATGACCGCTTGGCTGGGCTCGTCGACATCTCTTCCCTGTTCGTCGTAGATGTTCTGAGCAGCCCGCGCCCAGGAGCTCATGTCAGCGGTAGTGGTGTCCATCCCGGGCACCGCCCACGTGACGGAATTCGCGCTGTCGAGGTCACCTATCGACACGGCGGCGAGTGGAGGATGGTCCTCGGACAACGAGATGAGGTATCGCTGACCGTGGGCAGCCTGGTCAGGGACCTTCATCGCTGCGTTGATGTTCCGCAGTGCCTTCCGGTCCGCGTACAGCGCGTTGAGTTCCCGGGCGAGGGCGCTCGCTCCGTCCCCCGCCGATGCGACGGCGCCCTCGAGCTGCGCGATCTCGAGTTCCACGTCGCCCAGCCGCTGGTTGAGCACGAGGACGTTCGCTGTGCTCCGCGCCCAGTACGCGACCCCCTCGAGGTTCCCCAACCGGGCGAGCACCTCCGTCGGGAGCGCGTCGAGGACACCGGCGTCGGCCTTGGTCAACCCGAGGGCCCTCCACCCATCCGCGACCTGCGTCGGCGTCAGGCCCTCTGCGAAGAGCCCTCGCAACGCCGGAGCGGCCCGCCCGACGGCTGCGATGTCGAGTGCTGCATCTGAGAGGGACCCGTTCCCACCGGCCTGCTCGAACGCCTCGGCGACCTTGCCGATCCACGATCGGTCCTCATCGTTCTCCCGGACATAACGTTCGAAACCGTCGGGCATGCTCTTCCGGTCGAAGTGCACCCAGCCGCACGACGCCGTGAACGCCGACCAGGCGGTCCGCACGCGGTCAGCCTCGGCCGATGCGGTCGTGTCGAGGGCAGACACGGTCGACGCGAACCCCTGCAGTGCGCTCGGGTCCGCCGAGGACCTGCTCTGGCTCGCACCGTCGCCGTACCGCGCTCGCTCGCGACCGCGGAACTCGGCATCGACGATCGGAGGTCGGAGGGCCTCGCTCGACGGCTCACGGTCGACGAAGGTGTCCCACAGGTCAGTAGCGGTCCCGGCGAACGGGCCGGCGATCGCGCCGACCGTCTGCCGTCGCTCTGCCTCGCGAGCCTTCCACGCATCATGGGCGACCCGACGCGCCCGTTCTCGCTCCGCGGCGGCACGACCGACATCCGTCGCCAGGCCGTCGAGCACCCCCGTCAGACGGCCCCGGTCCTCGGCCTCGATGACCACTGCATCGCGGAAGCGGCGCGCGTACGAACCTTCGAAGTCCGCGAGGGCGTCCTCGGCGGCCTGCCGACGGCTCCCGGCCTGACCGCGGAGTGTGTCAGCCGCCGACCGCGCGACCCGCGCCATCGCCTCGGCGCTCCCCGCGTCGAACTCGATGTCCCCCATGCACGATCCCTCGTCGTCGGTGCTCATCCCCCAGCACCTGGAACATTACCGCACGGCCTCAGAGCACGTCGTCCCGCCCGCTGATCTTCAGCGCGTCGACGACGCCCTTGACCCGCTGGGCGTTCGCGCTCGTCGTGACGAGCAGCGCGTCCGGGGTGTCGACCACCACGATGTCCTCGACGCCGATCAGTGAGATGAGCCGTTGGCTGTGCGCGACGACGATGCCGCTCGACGAGTCCGCGAGGATGCGGGCGTTGTCCCCGAGGACCGCGAGGTTGTTCGCCCGACCGCCGGACTGCAGCTTCGCGAGCGATGCGAAGTCGCCGACGTCGTCCCAGTCGAAGTCGCCGGGGACGACGACCATCCGACCCGCGGCCGCCGCCGGCTCGGCGACGGTGTAGTCGATCGCGATCTTCTCGAGCGCCGGCCAGATCGCGTCCACGACCGCCCCGCGCGACGAGGTGTCCCAGGCGGCGGCGAGCTCCTCGATCCCGGCGAGCAGCTCGGGCTTGGTCCGACCGATCTCGGCGAGCAGGACGTCGGCGCGGGCGATGAACATGCCCGCGTTCCAGAGGTAGGTGCCCTGCTCGACGTACGAGCGGGCGGTGTCGAGGTCGGGCTTCTCGACGAAGGACCGGACCGCGTGCGCCGTCGGCGCCCCGTCGATGTCCGCGGGGGCGTCGTCGGCGTGGATGTAGCCGAAGCCGATCGCGGGCTCCGTCGGGGTGATGCCGATCGTGGTCACGTACCCGGCGCGGGCCGAGGCCACGGCTTCACGGACGGAACGGCGGAACCCACGCGCGTCACCGATCACGTGGTCGGCTGCGAACGAGCCGATCACGACGTCCGGCTCGCGGCGTCGGAGGATCGCGGCCGCCAGGCCGATCGCCGCGGTGCTGTCCTTCGGCTCGCTCTCGAGCACGACGTTGTGGTCGGCGACCCCGGGCAGCTGCGCCTCGACCGCGGCACGGTGCGCCCGGCCGGTGACGACCATGATCCGCTGGTCGCCGGCGAGCGGCGCGAGCCGGTCCCAGGTCTGCCGGAGCAACGAGCTGCCGGAACCGGTCAGGTCGTGCAGGAACTTGGGTGCGTCGGCGCGCGACAGCGGCCACAGCCGGGAGCCGATGCCGCCGGCCGGGATGATCGCGTAGAAGTCCTCGAGTGCGTCTGCCACGCGCTCACCGTACCGGTCCCGCCGGACGCGACCTGGACGCCGCCCGCACGGTGCCCGGACGCGCCCGCGCGCGCCGCGCGTCGGACCGGGCCCCGATCCTCCCGTCCGGGTGTTCACCACCTGCCTGCCGGGCGTTCACGCGGACCGCACCACCCGGTCACGCCGGCCGCGGAGCATGGGCCGCACCATGAGCGCACGCAGCGTGGAGCGCGGCACGTCCCAACGGACCGTGGCCGTCGTGACCGAGAGCTTCCTGCCCACCCTCAACGGCGTCACCACCAGCGTCCTGGCGGTCCTCGACCATCTGGAGCGCCGCGGGCACCGCGCGGTCGTGATCGCCCCGGACACCCCCGGACTCGCGCAGTTCCGCTCGAAGACGCAGGTGGAGCGCTACCGCTCCTTCGACGTCCACCGCATCCCGGCGGTGGCGTACCGCCAGTTCCCCGTCGCCCTCCCCCACCCGGTGCTCGACACGATCCTCGCCGCCTCCGGCGCCGACGTGCTCCACGCCGCCAGTCCGTTCCTGTTGGGTGGACGCGCCATCACGGCGGCCGGGAGGCTCGGCATCCCCTCCGTCGCCGTGTTCCAGACCGACGTGGCCGGGTTCGCACGCCGCAACGGCCTGACCGCGACCGTCCCGTTGGTGCGCAGGATCCTCGGGCGCATCCACGCCGGCGCGTCGCTGACGCTCGCGCCGTCGAGCGCGACCGCCGCGATGCTCGCCGAGGACGGCGTCCCGCGGGTGACGCGGTGGGGCCGGGGCGTCGACACGACGCTCTTCCACCCGGACCGTCGGCACAGCGCGTCGGTGCGTGCGGCACGTCGGCGGACCGCACCGGACGGCGAGACGATCGTCGGCTACGTCGGGCGGCTCGCGCCCGAGAAGGAGGTCGAGCGACTCGCCGAGCTCGGCGGCCTCCCCGGGATCCGGGTCGTCGTCGCCGGGGGCGGCCCGTCCCGCGCGTACCTGGAGCGTCGGCTCCGTCACCTCGACGTCACGTTCACCGGTCCGCTGCGGGGCGACGCGCTGGCCGACGCGTACGCGATGCTCGACGTCTTCGTGCACACGGGTCCCGCGGAGACCTTCGGCCAGACCCTGCAGGAGGCGCACGCGACCGGGCTGCCCGTGGTGGCACCGGCCGCCGGCGGTCCGCTCGACCTCGTCGCGCCGGGCCTCGACGGCGAGCTGTACGACCCGGACGTCCCGCAGGCACTGCGCCGGGCGGTGCTCGGGCTCGTCGGCGACCCGGACGCCGCGGCGCGGATGGGCTCGGCCGGGCGGCTCCGCGTCGAAGGCACCACGTGGGAGGCCATCGGCGACCAGCTCCTCGCGCACCACGACACGGCGCGGACGATCGGCGCGCCGCCTGCCCTGACGCGCACCGCGCGGGCCGGTCGGGACGAGAAGGTCAGCGCGGGCGCATAGGATGGGTCGTGTTCCACACGAACACGAACGGCAAGGGCTCGCCGATCGGCGAGCCCGTCCTATGGGAGGACTTGCTCATGGCCGAGCAGACCGCAGGCGGGACGACGGTGGTCGAACCGCGCGTGACGATCGATGCGCCGCGCGCGTCCCGGAAGCTCGAGGGGACGCTGTACCGCGGGTCCACGGGGATGTGGTCGTGGGTGCTGCACCGGATCACCGGCGTCGCGATCTACTTCTTCCTGCTGGTGCACATCCTCGACACGGCCCTCGTGCGGCTCTCGCCCGAGGCCTACAACGCCGTCATCGGGACCTACAAGACGCCGATCATGAACCTCGGTGAGATCGCTCTCGTGATGGCGATCGTCTTCCACGCCCTGAACGGCCTGCGCATCATCCTGGTGGACTTCTGGTCGAAGGGCCCGAAGTACCAGCGCGCCATGTTCTGGATCGTGCTCGTCGTGTGGGCAGTCCTCATCGCGGGCTTCCTCCCGCGCCAGCTCATGAACCTCGTCGCGGACTTCCAGTAGGCGAAGGGACGGGAGACGACCATGACCACACAGACCGTCGAGCCGCCTCGCTCGGCCAGCGCCGCACGCCGCACCACCAACTGGGAGAAGTGGGGGTGGATCTACATGCGCGCCTCGGGCGTCCTGCTCGTCGTGCTCATCTTCGGCCACCTCTTCGTCAACATGGTCGCGGGTGAAGGCGTCAAGCAGATCGACTTCGCCTTCGTCGCCGGCAAGTGGGCCAACCCGTTCTGGCAGGTGTGGGACTCGCTCATGCTGGTCCTCGCCCTGGTGCACGGCTCCAACGGCATGCGCACGATCATCAACGACTACGTCGCGAAGCCCGGGGTCCGGAAGACCCTGCTGCTCGCCGTGCTCATCGCCTGCGTCGCACTCGTCGTGCTCGGGCTGCTCGTCTGCTGGACGTTCGACCCGTGCCCCGCCGGCGCCGCCGCTGCGGACCTGCCGTCGTTCTGCCCGGCGCGCTGACGATCCCCGACGACCGCTCCTCCTCCGAACGAAAGACCCCTGTGCCTGCGAACACCCCGACCGAGACCACGGTCCACCACCACCAGCACGACATCGTCATCATCGGCGCGGGCGGCGCCGGGATGCGCGCCGCGATCGAGGCCGGCCCGAAGGCCAAGACCGCCGTCATCTCGAAGCTCTACCCGACCCGCTCCCACACGGGCGCGGCGCAGGGCGGCATGGCCGCCGCACTCGCGAACGTCGAAGAGGACTCGTGGGAGTGGCACACCTTCGACACGATCAAGGGCGGCGACTACCTGGTCGACCAGGACGCCGCCGAGATCCTGGCGAAGGAGGCCATCGACGCGGTCATCGACCTCGAGAACATGGGCCTGCCCTTCAACCGCACCCCGGAGGGCAAGATCGACCAGCGACGCTTCGGCGGCCACACCCGCGACCACGGCAAGGCCCCGGTCCGGCGGGCCTGCTACGCCGCGGACCGCACGGGCCACATGATCCTGCAGACGCTGTTCCAGAACTGCGTGAAGCTCGGCGTCGAGTTCCACAACGAGTTCTACGCGCTCGACCTCGTCATGGTGGACGTCACGGGCGACGACGGCGTCACGCGCAAGCAGCCGGCGGGCGTCGTCGCGTACGAGCTCGCCACGGGTGACCTGCACGTCTTCCACGCCAAGGCCGTGATCTTCGCGACCGGTGGCTTCGGCAAGATGTTCAAGACCACCTCGAACGCCCACACCCTGACCGGCGACGGCGTCGGCATCGTCTGGCGCACCGGCCTGCCGCTCGAGGACATGGAGTTCTTCCAGTTCCACCCGACCGGCCTCGCCGGCCTCGGCATCCTGCTCACCGAGGGCGCCCGCGGCGAGGGGGCGATCCTCCGCAACGCCTCCGGCGAACGCTTCATGGAGCGCTACGCCCCGACGATCAAGGACCTCGCTCCCCGCGACATCGTCGCCCGGTGCATGGTGCAGGAGGTCGCCGAGGGCCGCGGTGCCGGCCCGAACAAGGACTACGTCCTGCTCGACTGCACGCACCTCGGTGCCGAGGTCCTCGAGACGAAGCTGCCGGACATCACCGAGTTCGCGCGCACCTACCTCGGGGTCGACCCGGTCGTCGAGCCGGTGCCGGTCATGCCGACCGCGCACTACGCGATGGGCGGCATCCCGACGAACGTCAAGGCCGAGGTCCTGTACGACAACACCACCGTCGTCCCCGGTCTGTACGCCGCCGGCGAGTGCGCGTGCGTGTCCGTGCACGGCTCGAACCGCCTCGGCACGAACTCGCTGCTCGACATCAACGTGTTCGGCAAGCGCTCCGGCAACAACGCGGCCGAGTACGTCCAGACCGCGGAGTTCCTCCCCCTGCCGGAGGACCCGGCCGCCGGGATCCGCGACATGCTCGCGCAGCTGCGCTCCTCGACCGGCACCGAACGCATCGCCGTGCTGCGCAAGGAGCTGCAGGACGAGATGGACAAGAACGCGCAGGTGTTCCGCACCGACGAGTCGCTCGGCAAGATGACCGAGACCATCCACGAGCTGCGCGACCGGTTCCGCAACGTCGCCGTGCAGGACAAGGGCAAGCGGTTCAACACCGACCTGCTCGAGGCGGTCGAGCTCGGCTTCCTGCTCGACCTGGCCGAGGTCGTCGTCTACTCCGCGCGCAACCGCAAGGAGAGCCGCGGCGGACACATGCGCGACGACTACCCGAAGCGCGACGACGAGAACTACATGCAGCACACCATGGCGTACCTGACGGGCGACCCGCACTCGTCACTCGCCGACGACCACATCACGCTCGACTGGAAGCCCGTCGTGGTGACGCGCTACGAGCCGATGGAGAGGAAGTACTGATGACCGACACCCTGGTCTCCGACGCCCCCCGCACCGACACCGTGCAGGACGCCCCTCCCGGATCGTTCCCCGTGACGGTGATCGTCCGGCGCTTCGACCCCGAGGTCGACGACGAGCCGCGCTGGCAGGACTTCGACGTCATGATGCTGCCGACCGACCGCATCCTCGACGCCCTGCACAAGATCAAGTGGGAGCAGGACGGGTCGCTGACGTTCCGCCGTTCCTGCGCGCACGGCGTGTGCGGGTCGGACGCGATGCGGATCAACGGGCGCAACCGTCTGGCGTGCAAGACGCTCATCAAGGACCTCGACGTGTCGAAGCCGATCTACGTCGAGGCGATCAAGGGCCTGCCGCTCGAGAAGGACCTCGTCGTCGACATGGAGCCCTTCTTCCAGTCCTTCCGCGAGGTCCAGCCGTTCCTGCAGGCGTCGAGCAAGCCGGAGAAGGGCAAGGAGCGCGTGCAGTCCGTCGCGGACCGCGCCCGCTTCGACGACACCACGAAGTGCATCCTCTGCGCCGCGTGCACGTCGTCCTGCCCGGTGTTCTGGACTGACGGCCAGTACTTCGGTCCGGCGGCCATCGTGAACGCCCACCGCTTCATCTTCGACTCCCGCGACGACGCCGCGAACGTGCGGCTCGACATCCTCAACGACAAGGAGGGCGTCTGGCGCTGCCGCACGACCTTCAACTGCTCCGAGGCCTGCCCGCGCGGGATCCAGGTGACGAAGGCCATCTCCGAGGTCAAGCAGGCGATCATGCGCGGCGGCGCGTGAGGTCGGTGCTCACCGAGCACCCAGCGGGGTCTCGGCGAACGGCATGTCGGCGCCCGGTAGGCTCGCGGCCATGACGTTCGCGGAGACCCGCCCCATCCTCGACCAGCTCGGCTACACCGTTCGGTACGTGCAGCTCCCCGGGGAGCAACTGCACGAGCCGCCGGTGGAGGGCGCGCTCCGCATCGTGCCGGCAGACCAGCCGGACGACTTCGCACTCGAGGTCGTCGACTACGGCACCGCGCGTCGGCTCGCGACCGCCCGTGGCGAGGCCGATGCGGTCGAGATGCTGCGGCGTTTCCTGAACCGCGCGTTCCCGGCGCCGCGGGACATCCCCCGCCACGAGCTCGACGGGCTCCGCGATCGTGCCGCCTCGACGTACCCGCAGCTCGCGCAGCAGGTCGCCCAGGCCGGCGACCAGGGCCTGCGCATCCAGATCCCCGCGGGCGTGCCCGTCGACCGCGTCGGCGGTCCGGACGGGTACCTGCTGCACCCGCTCGACACCCCGCTCCCCCAGCGTTCCCTGCCGCCCCACGTCGCGGCGGCGCCCGAGGTGCACCGGTACGTCGTCGACCGGCCGTTCCTGGTCGAGGTCTCGTTCGTGCAGCCCTGGTTCGACCAGCCCGGCGGTGCGCTGCGCTTCCGGACCGCGGACCCGTCGGTCACAATCCGCGACCTCGTCGTCGACGGCTCGCTCGTCCGGCTCCGCGTGGTCTGACCAGCGGCGCCCGGCTCGAGCACGACCAAGCGGCCCATCCCTGACGAGGTGGGCCGCTTCATCGTGCCGCGAGTGTCGGCTCAGGAGCCGCCCGTCGCGCGGGTGTCGGCTCAGTAGCCGCCGGTGGTGCCCTGCATGTTCGCCGCTGCGGAGAACACGACGATCATCGACACGATGCTGAGCACGATCGACAGGGCGCTGATGATCACGCCGGCCAGCGCGAGTCCACGACCGCGCTCACCGGTGCGCTTGAGCTGGACGAGCGCAATGATGCTGACGACGAGTCCGGCGATGTTCACGACGAAGGCCAGGACGAACCCGACGATCGCGAGGACGCTGAAGCGGTCGGACGCCGGCGCTGCGGGCTTGTACGGCTGGGCGGTGGTCATGGGGTCCCCCTCGGGATGTGTGCTGCAGGACCAGACCGGGCGGCTGGTCGGCACCAATGTACCGGCGGCGGGGCGTCCCGTCCGCGGCGCGACGTCAGGCCTTCGGCTGGCCGTCCGGGCGGTCGTACTGCGCGCCCGCAGGGTTCGACTCGAGAGCACCGAACACGATCGCCGCGATGCCGGTCACGAGCGAGATGAGCCAGAAGGGTCCGGCGAGGTTCGCGTCGTGCACCCGGCGCCACCCGAGCGCGAAGGTCGGCACGATGGTCGCCGCCCACCACACGAAGTACAGCACGAGGAACAGGATGCCGACGACCGGGACCGAGCCGTTCGAGGTGGACTGCCCGTACTCGTCGACCGTCGTGGACGACGCCGCCCAGGCGATCATGCCGGCGATGTAGCCGCCGAACAGGATCGTCGAGATGATCGCGTTCGCGAGGAACCAGTACCAGAACTCGCTGCGGCTGGCGCGACCGTCGAACCGCGCGTACTTCTTCCAGAACCGGGTGAAGGCGTCGAGGAACCCGATGCCGTACCAGGGCGCCCAGAGGGGCGGAGCGCCGCTCGCGTCCCGCGGGATCGGTCCGGCGGGGACGTACTGCGGGTAGGGCAGGCCGGCCTGGGGCTGCCCGTACTGGGGCTGCTGCCCGTACGGCTGCTGTGGCTGCCCGTACGGCTGGGGCTGCTGCCCGTACTGCTGGGGCTGCCCGTACGGCTGCGGCGGCTGCGCGTACTGGGGCTGCTGCCCGTACGGCTGCGGCTGCCCGTACTGCGGCTGCTGGTCGCCGGGCTGGTCCGGCTTGCCCCACTGCGGGGTCTGGTCGTTCGTCATCGTCCTGCCTCCGGTCGGTCGTGTCGGGCGCCCTCGGGGTTCGACGGCAGGAGACCGAAGACGATCCCCACGATCCCGACGAACACCGCGATCAGGTACAGCGCACCGGGCAGGTTCGCGTCGTGCAGACGCCGCCACCCGAGGGCAAGGGTCGGCACGATGGTCGCGAGCCACCACAGCGCGGGCAGGGTCAGGAGGAGCCAGAACACCGGCCCCGGCGGGGTCGTCGCCTGGTAGACCTGGCCGCCGCCGAGGTCGTAGGTCCGGTACTCGACCGTCGCGACCCGGTAGGCGATCGCGACCGCCACCAGGATGAACGACACCCCGGCGACCACCAGGTACGCCCACCAGAACTCGCTGCGACTCGCTCGACCGCTGAAGGTCGCGTACTTGCGGAAGAAGCGTCCGACCGCCTGCCCGAACGACGCGCCGTACCGGGGCGCCCAGATGGGCGGCTCACCCGTTGGGCCGCCGGACTCCGGCTCGGTCGCGGTACGGTACGGCGCTCCTGGTTGCTGCTGTGTCACGGTGTCCCCCTCGTGGTCGGTGCTGCGTTCCCCACGATCCAACCAGAACGACCGGCCCACATGTCACACCTGATCGGGTCGGTCGAACCGCTGCCCCTGGGGATCGGTCCCGATCAGTCCGACGATCAGCGCGAAGAGCACGCCGATCGGCGGGATGATGAAGAAGAGGGCGAAGTACCCGGACAGGTTCACGTCGTGCAGGCGCCGCATGGTCAGCGCGACGAAGCCGATCGCGCACGCCAGCGACCAGAGCGTCGTGATGCCGTCGTCCGCGTTCGAGACGAAGGGCAGCCCGTCGAGCAGGCCGCCGAGGATGCCCGCCACCACCGATCCGATCGCGTACCAGAGCGCCCAGAACCAGAACTCGCTGCGGCTCGCGCGGCCGTCGAACCGGACGTACTTCTTCCAGAAGCGGGTGAACGCCTCGTGGAACGGGATGCCGTACCACGGCGCCCACAGCGGCGGGACCTGCCCCCGACCGGGCGCGGGCGGCCGCTGGCCGTACTGCTGTTGCGAGTACGGCGGCTGCTGCGAGTACGGCGGCTGCTGCCCGTACGGGGGCTGCTGCCCGTACGACGGCTGCTGCCCGTACGACGGCTGCTGCCCGTACGACGGCTGCTGCCCGTACGACGGCTGCTGACCGTACGACGGCTGCTGACCGTAGGGGTCCTGGTTGCTCATGGGGTCCTCCCGGATCGCGGTGCCCTCCGAGTCTGGCAGCCCACCGGACCACCCCACGTCCCCCTGCAGGCGGATCCGCGGCGACCGACCGGCGTCAGGGCACCAGCGCCAGCTTGCCGCCGGGGTGCTGCGACTCGAGCACCTCGGCGGCGTCCCTCGCGTCGGCGAGCGGGAACGTCCGCGCCACGGGCACGACCAACCGACCCTCCGCTGCCAGGTCGACGAGCCGCTGCCGCACGGAGTCCCGGAACGCCTTGCTCTCGGGCTGCGCGCCACCGACGGCCTGGATGCCGTCCGCCTCCGCGCGGCCGAAGGCGGCGATCGTGACGATCCGGCTCCGGTCCGCGACCACCGCGAGCGAGACGTCCACGGCCTCGTCGCTCCCGACGCAGTCCAGTGCCACGTCGACACCGGACGGTGCGAGGGAACGGATGCGTGCCTCCAGACCGTCGCCGTACGCGACCCACTCGCCACCGAAGCGGCGGACGGTGTCGGCGTTGCGCTCGGAGGCCGTGCCGATGACCCGTGCCCCGAGCAGCCGCAGCTGCTGGAGCAGGCTCACGCCGACGGCACCGGACGCGCCGTGGACGACCACGGTGTCCGACCCTTCGGCGCGCGTGACGCGGAGCATGTCGGCCGCGGTCGTGCCGGCGAGGAGCAGGTTCGCCGCCTCGGGGAACCCGAGGGACGCGGGCTTGGCGAAGACGTCGGCGGCGGGCACCGTGATCCGTTCCGCCCAACCACCCGAGACGCGGAAGGCCAGGACCGCGTCGCCGACGGATCCCCCACCCGAGGCGATCGTGGTGTCCGGGCCGAGGGCGCTGATGATCCCGGCTACCTCGTACCCGATCGGGATCGGCAGGTCGGACGGGTCGCCCTGCCGGGTGTGCTTCGTGTCGGCGGGGTTCATGCCGGCCGCGCGGACGTCGATCGTGACCTCGCCCGGGCCGGGGGCGCGGACCTCGGTGTCGGCGTACTCCAGGACCTCGCTGCCGCCGAACCGCGGCGCCACCCAGTGCTTCGTCATGGTGCCGACGCTACGCCGATGCCGCGGCGCCGCACAGTCGCGCACCGATCTGAGCGTGCGCACAGGTCGGGAACACCGCATTGACACCCGAACGGGGGACGTGTTGCATGGTCGGCTCATCCACACGACAGATCAGGGGGATCTCGAGATGCTGAAGAACACAATGCTCAAGGCAGGGGCAGCGCTGGTGCTGACCGGCGCGATCATCGGCGGAGGCGCCACCGCGGCGCAGGCAGAGGACCAGTACTACTTCGACCCGATCACCTTCACGTACTCCCGCGCGCAGGTTGAGACCTTCTACGGAAACATCGGGAAGGCTGACAACCTCTGCAAGTTCCTCCCGCTGAACTACCCGTCGGGCCTCGCCTGCAACTCGGGCAACCACCAGATGCGGGAGGCCTTCACAAAGGCGCACTACCAGAAGAAGCGGGTCCAGTTGAAGTTCTACCGGAGCAAGGGCTGCAGCTCCTGCAGCAAGTCCGAGTACAAGGTGTTCTGACCCGTCGGCGCCCGCGCTCGGCACGACGAAGGCCCCCTCACCGCAGAGGGGGCCTTCGTCGTGTCGGCCTCAGGCGCGCGCCGCGCGCACCCGCTCCGTGAAGGCGGCGTGCAGCGGGTGCTGCGCGTCGAGCCCGGTGATCTCCGTCGCGACGTCCGCGTCCGCGCGGTCGGACCGGAGCATCTCCTGCAGCTCGACGCTCTGCTCGTCGTCCGCGACGTCGAAGCGCAGGGCCGCACCCATCGCGTCGAGCAGCGCGGTCGGCTCGGTGCCGTCCTCGGCCAGGGCGGCCGCCGGCGAGACGAAGCGCTCGTCGCGGGACAGCTTGCGGAGCGGCTGCCGGCCGACCCGGGTGACCGTGTCGGGCAGGTGCGGGTTCTCGAAGCGGCCGATGATCGCCTCGACGTAGGAGCGGTGCACATCGGGGTCGAGCTCGTGGCGGCGCACGAGCAGGTCGCTCGTCTCGGCGAGGACCGACTCGAGCTCGGAGCGCACGGCGGGAATCGCGATCGCGTCGGAGATCTTGTCCGCCCCGGCGAGGAAGCCGTGGTACGCGACGGTGGCGTGCCCCGTGTTGACCGTGAAGAGCTTGCGCTCGATCGACGCCGCGAGGCCGTCGACGTAGTGGGCGCCCGGGATCTCGGGCTCGGAGCCGCCGAACGGGGTGCGGTCGATGGCCCACTCGTAGTAGGTCTCCACCGTGACGTCGAGGCCGGCGCCCTCGGGCTGGGCGGGGACGATGCGGTCGACGGCGGTGTTCGCGAAGACGGCCTTCGCCAGCGCCTCGTCGCGCGACTCGGCAGGCAGCGCGTCGACGATGAACTCGCGCAGCCGGTCGGTGGCGTTGATCGCGTTCTCGCACGCCATCACGGCCAGCGGTGCCGCGTCGGCGTCGCGCTGGCGGAGCGCGGCGGCGATCACGGGCGCGATGAACTTCAGGACCGTCGGGCCCACGGCGCACGTGACGACGTCGGCCGCGGCGACCTCGGCGACGACGCCGGTCTCGTCCTGGGCGCTGTTGACGGCCCGGAACCCGGTGACCTCGTGGTCCTGGGCCCCCTGGCCGACCTCGTGCACGGTGTAGGAGTCCGCGGCGGCGAGGGCGTCGATCAGCGGGGCAGCGACGTCGGCGAACACGACCTCGTAGCCAGCCTCGTGGAGCAGGAGTCCGACGAAGCCACGACCGATGTTGCCGGCGCCGAAGTGGACCGCGGTGCGCGTGCCGGAGGTCACTCGTTGACCTCGCCGAGGATCGACAGGATCGCCGCGGTGTCCGGGGCGTCGGTGAGCTTCTGGACCTCGTCCTCGTCCGAGAACACGATCGCGATCTTGGACAGGATGTCGAGGTGCTCGTTGTTCACGCCGGCGATGCCGACGACGAAGCGCACGGGGTTGCCGTCCCAGTCGATCGGGGTGGCGTAGCGGATGAACAACAGCGCGGACGACTTGATGGCGTCCTTCGCGTCGTTGGTGCCGTGCGGGATCGCGAGGAAGTTGCCCATGTACGTCGAGACGCTCTTCTCACGCTCGAGCATCGCCGGGTAGTAGTCCGCCGTGACCGCGCCTGCAGCCTCGAGGATCTCGGCGGCCTCCTTCATCGCCTCCGACTTGGTCGGAGCGGTGTCCTCCGTGTGGATGCGGATCTGGCTCTCCTGCAGGACGGGCATGGGGTTCTCCTTGCTGTTCGAGGACGTGGTGGAGGGGGCGGGCCTCAGCCCGCCCCCTCCGATACTGCACGCTGTTACTGGTTCTTGAGCTGGTCGACGACCTGGTCGTACTGCGGCGCGTTCATGAAGTTGCCGACCGACACGTGCTGCGCGTTCGGGTTCTTCTGCCGGGCGCGGTCCGTCAGCTCCTCCTGCGTGATGATGAGGTCCTCGGTGCCGTCGAGGTTCGCGATCGCCTTGTTGACGACCGTGACGCCCTCGATGCCCGCCTTCTTCACCTTGTTGCGCAGGACGCTGGCGCCCATCGCGCTCGAGCCCATGCCGGCGTCGCAGGCGAACACGACGTTCTCGACGCGGGTCGCCGTCGCGGTGCCGGAGCCGACGCCACCGAAGGCGGCCTCGGTCTCCTCCTCCGAGCGCGGGGTGTTGTTGCCGAGCAGACCCGAGGTCGCGGCGTTGACGTCGCGGCCCTTGTTCGCCTGGAGCTTCGCCATCGCGGCGGTCATGTCGCCGCCGCCGTTGGCGAGGTCACGCTTCCGGCTCGCGAGCAGGAAGAACGAGGCGACCGCGAACGACACAGCGGCGGAGAGGACCACGGAGAGGATGACGCCGACGAAGCTGTCGCGGGGCGTGTTGCCCAGGACCGCGATGATCGACCCTGGCGAGGCGGGGCCGGTCAGCCCCGAGTTGAACAGGACGTTGGTCAGCACGCCGGTGCCGCCGCCGAGGATGACGGCGATGAACAGGACCGGCTTCTGCAGCACGTACGGGAAGTAGATCTCGTGGATGCCACCGAGGAACTGGATGATGATCGCGCCGGGCGCGGTCGAGCGGGCGATGCCGACCCCGAAGAAGGTGAAGGCGAGCAGGATGCCGAGACCGGGGCCGGGGTTCGCCTCGAGGAGGAACAGGATGCTCTTGCCCGACTCCTTGACCTGGTCGACACCGAGCTGGTCGAGGACGCCGTGGTTGATGGCGTTGTTGAGGAAGAAGACCTTCGCGGGCTCGATGAAGACGCTCGCGAGCGGCAGCAGCGAATGCGTGATCAGGAACTCGACAGCTGCGCCCAGCACGGTCGCGATCCCGGTGAAGACCTTGGACAGCCAGAAGAACCCGATCATGAACAGCCCGAAGCCGAGGATGCCGGCCGCGTAGTTGTTCACGAGCATCTCGAAGCCCGGCTTGATCTTGCCGTCCCAGATGCGGTCGACCTGCTTCATGACGTACGCCCCCAGCGGACCGCAGATCATCGCGCCGAGGATCATCGTCGTGTCGGAGCCGAGGATGACGCCCATGGCGAAGATCGAGCCGACGACCGCGCCTCGGGTCTCGTAGACCATGCGGCCGCCCTGGATCGCGATCGCGAGGGGGATGAGGTAGGTCAGGATCGGTCCGACCACGCCTGGGACGGTCCCGTCGGCCGAGCCACCGAGGACGGCCACCGGGGTCCAGCCCTTCGGGATGAAGAAGGCGGTGATGATGCCCCACGCGATGAAGATCGCGATGTTGGGCATGACCATGCCGGAGAGGAAGGTGCCGAACTTCTGCACGGCGACGCGTGCGCCGCCCCGCGACTTCGCGGGAGCGTCGGGCGCTGCAACGGACGACGTTGTCATGTGCCTGGCTTTCTGTGATGGGTGCTGCAGTGGTGGAGGGTGTGGGGTGCTGCTGTGCTGCGGTGGTGCTGCGGCTAGGCGGCGTGCGCTGCGGCCGCGGCGGACTTGGCAGCCGCCGCGGTGCTCGCGGCGAGTGCCGCCTTCGCCATCTCGCGGGCCTGGTCGAGCGTGTGCTTGCCGAGTTCGGCGCGCACGTCGGCCAGGGCCGCGGGGGTCATCGAGAGGGTGGTGGCGCCGAGGCCGACGAGCACGACGGCGAGCAGCGGGTCGGCCGCCGCCTCGCCGCAGATGCCGACGGCCTTCCCGGCGGTCTGTCCGGCCTGTCCGAGCTGCGCGACAAGGCGCAGGACGGCGGGGTGCCACGGGTCCTGGTAGGACGCGACGGTGCCGAGCATTCGGTCGGCGGCCATCGTGTACTGGGTCAGGTCGTTCGTGCCGATCGACACGAAGTCGGCGTGCGTCAGGACCTGCTCCGCCATCAGGGCGAGCGACGGCACCTCGGCCATCACCCCGGCGGTGCGGATCCCGAGGTCGCGGGCGAGGTCGACGAAGTACTCGGTCTCCTCGGCGTCGGCGACCATCGGGGCCATCACCCAGAGGTCGGCCTCGGTCGCCGCGTCGGCCTGCGCGAGGGCGGTGAGCTGGTCGCGCAGCACCTCCTCGTGGTTCCGGAGGGCGCGGAGGCCGCGACGGCCGAGCGCCGGGTTCTCCTCGTCCTTGTCGGTGAGGAACGGCAGGGGCTTGTCGGCGCCGGCGTCGAGCGCGCGGACGACGACCTTCTTGCCCGGGAACGCCTCGAGCAGCTGGCGGTAGGACGCCGTCTGCTGCTCGACGGTCGGGGCCGTCGGCGCGTCGAGGAAGAGGAACTCGGTGCGGAAGAGCCCCACGCCCTCCGCACCGAGAGCAACGGCACCGGCGGCGTCGGCGGGGCTGCCGAGGTTCGCCAGGAGCGGGACGGTGTGGCCGTCGGCGAGCGCACCGGCAGTGAGCGGCGCGGACGCGGCGGCGGCACGCTCGGCGATGCGGCGCTCGACGTCGGCGACGAGCTCGTCCGACGGGTCGGTGACGACCGTGCCGGCCGCGGCGTCGACGACGACCTCGGTGCCGTCGGCCAGGGCGTCGGCCCCGGTGACGCCGACGATGGCCGTGATGCCCTTGGCGCGGGCGAGGATCGCGGTGTGCGAGGTCGGGCCGCCGTCACGGGTGACGAGCGCCTGCACCTTGTCGAGGTCGAGGAGTGCGGTGTCGGCCGGCGCGAGGTCGCGGGCGACGAGCACGAAGGGGTTGTCCGACTCGGGGACGCCGGGAGCGGGGACGCCGCGGAGCTTCGCGACGATGCGCTGCGCCACGTCGTCGAGGTCGGCGGCACGCTCCCCCATGTAGCCGCCCATGCCGACGAGCAGGTCGCGGAACTGGCCGAACGCCTCGAACACCGCACGCTCGGCGTTCGTGCCGCCGTCGATGCGGGCGTGCACGTCGTCGAGGAGCGTGGGGTCCTGCGCCATGAGCGCCTGCGCCTCGAGCACGGCCTGGGCGTCGCCGCCGGCGAGCTGCCCGCGCGTGTTGAGGTCCTCCGCGACCACGGCGAGCGCGTCGTGCACGGCCTGCTTCGCGTCGTCCGCGGAACCCTCGAGCGGGGCGGTCGACGGTTCGCCGAGCGGGTCCGCCATGCGGAGCACGGGGCCGTGGGCGACGCCACTGCCGACGCCGGTGCCGAGCAGTTCGGTCATTCGAGACTCCTTCATCTCACGCGGAGGTGCTTGGGGCTGCCGCGCGACGAACGAGGGCTCGACCGCGGCGGCGTGACGTCACACTACCCCGATCCACGTTGACAAACAAACACATCCGGGGATAAAAATGCAGAAACAGATGCCCGTTTGCGTCTGACGGACGAACCGATCCGCGCTGATCCGTCGAGATCGTGCCCGGTCGTGTCCGTTCTGTTCCGAGCACGCCGATCGACCGAGACGACGAGGTCCATGTACGCACCAGAGCGCCACCAGCGCATCGTCGAGCAGGCGCGGGCGCACGGCCGGGTCGACGTGAAGGACCTCGCCGAGCTCCTCGCGGTCACGCCGGAGACCATCCGGCGCGACCTCACGAGCCTCGAGCGGCGTGGCCTCGTCCGCCGCGCGCACGGTGGCGCCATCCCCGTCGAGCGGATCACCCTGCACCCGGGGGTCGGCGACCGCGGCGGCATCAACCAGGCCGAGAAGATGGTCATCGCCGAGGCGGCCCTCGGCGAGCTGCCCGAGAACGGCTCGGTGATGATCGACGCCGGGACCTCGACGATCTGCCTCGCCGAGATGCTCCCGACCGACCGGGGGCTGACCGTCGTCACGCACTCGCTCCCCGTCGCGATGGCCGTCGCGAACCGCCCCGGCATCGACCTGCACCTGCTGGGCGGCAACATCCGCAGCGACTCGCTCGCCGGCGTCGGGACGTGGACGCACCAGCTCATCGGCATGGTGAGCGTCGACGTCGCCTTCATCAGCATCAACGGCATCACGCCCGAGCGCGGCCTCACCACGCACAACATGGCCGAGGCCGCCGTGAAGAGCGCGATGATCAAGTCCGCGCGCCGGAGCATCCTGCTCGCCGACCACACGAAGTTCGGACGCGAGGAGTTCGGCCGCGTCGCCCCGCTCGCCGCGATCGACACGATCATCACCGATCCCGCCGTCAACGCCGACCTCGTCCGCGAGGTCGAGGCGGCCGGCACCGAGGTCTTCTGGCCCGGCCGCGACTGACGTCCGGCCGCCAGGACCGTCCCACCCGGCGCTCGCTACCATGAGCGCCACCACCCCGTCGACAGGAGTTCATCGATGTCCGAAGCCACCCGCACCGTCACCGTCGCCAGCGCGTCCGGGCTGCACGCCCGCCCCGCCTCGCTGTTCGTCCAGACCGTCACCGCGTCCGGCCACCAGGTGACGATCGCCAAGGGCGACAAGTCCGGCAATGCCGGCAGCATCCTGGCCCTCCTCGGCCTGGGCATCGAGAACGGCGACGAGGTCACCCTGACGGTGTCCGGCGACGACGCCGAGGCGACCGCCGACAGCCTGGTCGAGTTCCTGCAGACGGACCACGACGCGGCCTGAGCGCGCAGGTCGCGGTCGCGACCAGACGACGGACGGGAGGCACGGTGCCAGCTGGCACCGTGCCTCCCGTCCGTCCGTGCGCGCTTGTACGGCCGTCATGGAGCAGACGACGTCGCGTCGCCCGTCCGCACCCGACAGTTGCTGCTTCACCGATGCAGGAACGGCGGCGGGACCGGCCGCGTCCGCGCCCGCCGATAAGGTGGTCGGCATGACACGCCTGCGCCTCGCATCCGTCAACGTGAACGGCGTCCGCGCCGCGTTCCGGAAGGGCATGGGCGACTGGCTCGCCACCCGCGACGTCGACGTGCTCGCCCTCCAAGAGGTCCGTGCGTCCACCGACGACCTGACCGGGCTGCTCGGCGACGAGTGGGACGTCGTGCACGACCCGGCGACGGCGAAGGGCCGCGCGGGCGTCGCCATCGCGTCACGGAAGCGCGCGCACCTGCACCGCGTCGAGCTCGGCCCCGCCGACTTCGACTCGGCCGGCCGCTGGATCGAGGCCGACTACGAGGTCGGCGACGCCACGGTCACGGTCGTGTCGGCGTACGTGCACTCGGGCGAGGTCGACACCCCCAAGCAGGACGAGAAGTGGAAGTTCCTCGACGCGATGACCGAGCGGCTCCCGGCGCTCCGCGCGCACAACCCGCTCGCGGTCGTCGTCGGTGACCTCAACGTCGGCCACGACCAGCGCGACATCAAGAACTGGAAGGGCAACGTCAAGCGTGCCGGGTTCCTCCCGCGCGAGCGTGCCTACTTCTCGCGGTTCTTCGGCGCCGACGGCGAGCAGGTCGAGGGCGCGGACGGCTCGACCGGACCGGGGCTCGGCTGGGTCGACGTCGGTCGCGAGCAGGCCGGCGACGTCGACGGCCCGTACACGTGGTGGTCCTGGCGCGGCCAGGCGTTCGACAACGACAGCGGCTGGCGCATCGACTACCAGGTGGCGACCCCCGAACTCGCGGCGAAGGTCGCGCAGTACACGGTGGACCGCGCCGCGGCGTACGACCAGCGATGGTCCGACCACGCCCCCGTGGTCGTCGACTACGAGCTCTGACCCTCCTCTCACCCCCGCACCACCAGGACACCCCCATGACCACGACGCGCATCTTCTCCGGGATCCAGCCCTCCGCCGGGTCCCTCCACCTCGGCAACTACGTCGGGGCGCTCATGCAGTGGCGCGACCTGCAGGACGACCACGACGCGATCTACTGCGTGGTCGACATGCACGCGATCACCTCGCCGCAGGACCCGTCCGAGCTCCGCGCGAGCACCCGAGCGACCGCGGCGCAGTACATCGCCTCGGGCATCGACCCGACGAAGTCGACGCTGTTCGTGCAGTCGCACGTCCCCGCGCACGCCGAGCTGGCCTGGGTCCTCAACACCCTCACCGGCTTCGGCGAGGCCAGCCGGATGACCCAGTTCAAGGACAAGTCGGCACGTCAGGGCGCCGAGGCGGCGTCCGTCGGGCTCTTCACGTACCCGATCCTGATGGCCGCGGACATCCTGCTCTACGACACCGCCGTCGTCCCGGTCGGCGACGACCAGCGCCAGCACGTCGAACTGACCCGGGACCTGGCGAACCGCTTCAACTCCCGGTTCGGGGACACGTTCGTCGTGCCGGAGGCCAAGATCGGCACCGAGACCGCGCGGATCTACGACCTGCAGGACCCGACGAGCAAGATGAGCAAGTCGGCCGCGTCCGACAACGGCCTCATCCGCCTGCTCGACGACCCGAAGCGGACCGCGAAGAAGATCCGGTCGGCGGTCACCGACACCGAGCGCGAGATCCGGGCGGACCGGCAGGCGAAGCCCGGCGTCACGAACCTCCTCGCGATCCTGTCCGCGTTCACGCGCACGCCCGTCGCGACGCTCGAGGAGCAGTTCGTCGGCAAGGGCTACGGCGACCTCAAGGGCGCGGTGGCCGACGCCGTCGTCGCCGAGCTCGAGCCGGTGCGGGCGCGCACGCTCGAGCTGCTCGACGACCCCGCCGAGCTCGACCGCCTGCTCGCGGTCGGCGCCGACCGCGCCGAGTCCATCGCGCAGGCGACGCTCGCCCGGGTGTACGACCGCATCGGCTTCGTGCCCCGCACCCGCGGCTGACGATGCTGCCCGTCACGCTGTCGTCGGACCGGGTCCGGCTCGACCTGCCGATCCGGTCCGACACGGCGGCGATCACCGCGGCGTGCCAGGACCCCGACGTCGTGCGGTGGACGACCGTGCCGACGCCGTACACCGAGCAGCACGCACGGACCTTCCTGGACGCCCTCGTCGGCCCCGGGTGGGCGTCCGACCGCGAGTACACCTGGGCGATCCGCCGTACCGGGTCGACCTGGCTCGAGGGCGTCGTGTCCTTCCGCACCGAGCACCGCGACCTCGGCTTCTGGCTGGCGCCGTCCGCCCGGGGCGCCGGGCTCATGCACGAGGCCGTCGACCTGGTCGTCCGGTGGGCGTTCTCCCAGGGCGCGGCGGACGTGTACTGGGAGTGCTACGAGGGCAACACCGCGTCGGCGTCCGTCGCCCGCTCGGCCGGGTTCTCGTTCACCGGCACCGGTCCGGCCCGCATCCCCGCACGGGACGGCGCGCCGACGACGGCCTGGACCGGGCTCCGTCGCGCGGACGGCGTCCCGGCGTCGGCGCTCCCCTGGCCGGACGCGTCCTTCCGTGACGGCGGCGTCGTTCGCTGACAGGGGACAAGTCGGTGACGCGTCACCACGCTCCCGTCGGTAGTGTCGGAGCGTGACCACGTCCCCCCTCCCGCCGGCTCGTCCGGCCGAGGTCCGTGCGATGCAGCGAGCGCTCGACCTCGCGGCCCGCGGACCCGTCGTCGGCGACCACGCCCGCGTCGGCGCCGTGGTGCTCTCCCCCGCCGGTGACGTCCTCGCCGAGGGCTGGCACAAGGGCGCGGGGACCCCGCACGCCGAGGTCGACGCGATGGCCAAGCTGTCGCCGGAGCAGCTCCGCGGCGCCACGGCCGTCGTGACCCTCGAGCCGTGCAACCACACCGGACGCACCGGGCCCTGCGCCGTCGCGCTCATCGAGGCCGGCGTCGCACGGGTCGTCTACGCCGTCGACGACCCGGGCGTCCAGGCGCGCGGGGGCGCCGACCGCCTGCGCGCCGCCGGGGTCGAGGTGGTCTCCGGCGTCCTCGCCGACGAGGCCGAGGCGTTCCTCGAGCGCTGGCTGCTGTCGGTCCGCGCCGGGCGGCCGTGGGTCACCGTGAAGTGGGCGTCGAGCCTGGACGGTCGTGCCGCGGCTGCCGACGGCACGAGCAAGTGGATCACCGGCGCAGCCGCCCGCCAGCACGTGCACGAGCAGCGGGCCGCGCACGACGCCATCCTCGTCGGCACGGGCACCGTGCTCGCCGACGACCCGAGCCTGACCGCCCGCGGCGATGGCGGCGAGCTCCTCGCCGACCAGCCGCTCCCGGTCGTCCTGGGCGACCGCCCCGTGCCCGAGGACGCCGCCGTCCGTCGGCACCCCCGCGGCCTCGTGACCCTCCCCGGGCACGACCTCGACACCGCCCTGCGCAGCCTGCGCGACCACGGTGTCCACTCCGTCTTCGTCGAGGGGGGTCCGACGATCGCGTCCGCGCTGATCGCCGCGGGACTCGTCGACGAGGTGCTCGTCTACCTCGCCCCGGTGCTGCTCGGAGGTCCCCGGACCGCCCTCGGCGACGTCGGGGTGGGAAGCATCGGCGAGCGTCACCAGTTGGACGTAACATCGACCACCAGCCTCGGCCCCGACCTGCTGGTCCGCGCACGACCCCACCGTTCCCGGCCCGGTACCGGACCGACGACGGCGGTCGACGAGCGCGGAGACGACGGGGCTCACGACGACCGGAGTACCCCATGACCGACGCACTCACCTCCCCCACCCCGGGCAGCCCGGTCCAGTTCGAGGTCGCGACGAACGTCCCGACCACCCACGGCACCTTCCAGATGCGCGCCTACCGCGACCTCGTCACGGGCGCGGAGCACGTCGCGATCATCGCGACGGACGACGACGGTTCACTGCCCGGCCCCGGTGCGCTCGTGCGGGTGCACTCCGAGTGCCTGACCGGCGAGGCGTTCGGCTCGCTGAAGTGCGAGTGCGGACCGCAGCTCGACGCCGCGCTGGACACGATCGCCGCCGAGGGCGGTGTGGTCGTCTACCTGCGCGGGCAGGAGGGCCGGGGCATCGGCCTCATCAACAAGCTCAAGGCCTACCGCCTGCAGGAGGACGGCCTCGACACGCTCGACGCGAACCTGGCGCTCGGGCTCCCCGCCGACTCGCGGGAGTACGGCGGCGCGGCCGGCATCCTCGCCGACCTCGGGATCACGAGCGTCCGCCTGCTCTCGAACAACCCGGAGAAGCGCCGACAGCTCGAGGAGCACGGCATCACCGTCGAGTCCCTCGTCCCGCTCGTCGTCGGGGTCTCCGCGCAGAACGCCGGGTACCTCGACACGAAGCGCGACCGGATGGGGCACCAGCTCCCCGCGCACCTGCAGGCCGGCGCCGCGAGCTGACCACGAGCAGGGCTGCGCGGGCGACCGCGCGGCGATGCGCGGCGCGGGCGACCCCCCAGCGCCGCGCCAGCCGATCCTCGGTGGATTCGCAGCTGGGCGACATCTGTCGTACGCTGGGTTCTCCGTCACGAGCGGTCCCAACCACAGAACGCACCCGGCAACGCCCGCGCCACCCCGCGCGGACCAGCCGGTGTCCGCAGCTTCGGCACACCGCCGCGCTCGTCCGAGCGCTCCCCTCGGAGTCCCCCGCACCATGTCCGCCGCACCGGCACCCACGTCCACGACCACACCGGCCCCGGCCGCCGAGAACCCGCGCTCCCGCGTCGTCATCGCGAGCCTCGTCGGCACGTCGATCGAGTTCTACGACTTCTACGTCTACGCGACCGCCGCCGTCCTGGTCTTCCCGACGCTCTTCTTCCCGAACGAGGACCCGACGGCCTCGCAGCTGTCGTCGTTCGTCACGTTCGCCCTCGCCTTCTTCGCCCGGCCCGTCGGGTCGATCCTGTTCGGCCACTTCGGTGACCGCATCGGCCGCAAAGCGACGCTCGTCGCGTCCTTGCTCGTGATGGGCACCGCGACGTTCCTGATCGGCTGCCTGCCGACCTTCGCGAGCGTCGGCATCTGGGCGCCGGTGCTCCTCGCCGTGCTGCGCTTCGCCCAGGGCGTCGGCCTCGGCGGCGAGTGGTCCGGCGCGGCCCTGCTCGCGACCGAGAACGCCCCGAAGGGCAAGCGTGGTGTCTTCGGCTCGATGCCGCAGCTCGGCGCCCCGATCGGCTTCCTGCTCGCGAACGGCCTGTTCATCGCGATCAACGCCGCCATGCCCGCCGCCGCCGACGGCACCCCGAACGCCGACTTCCAGGCGTGGGGCTGGCGCATCCCGTTCCTGCTGTCCGCGGTGCTCGTCATGGTGGGTCTCTACGTCCGCTTCAAGCTGGTCGAGTCGACCGTGTTCCGCGGCGTCCAGGAGAGCGGCTCGGTCGCGAAGCTCCCGCTCGGCCGGGTGTTCCGCACGTCGTGGAAAGCCGTCGTCGTCGGCACGTTCGGCATGGTCGCCACGTACGTCCTCTTCTACTTCATGACGACGTTCACGCTGAACTACGGCACGAACCCGTCCGAGCCGGCACCGCTGCAGAAGCTCGGGCTCGGCTACAGCCGCGGTGAGTTCCTCACGCTGCTCATGATCGGCGTGGTGTTCTTCGGCATCTTCACCCCGATCGCCGGCTGGCTCGCGGACAAGTACGGTCGCCGCCGCACCCTGATCCCGACCACGCTCGGCATCGCCCTGTTCGGTCTGACGTTCCAGCTCTGGTTCGCCGCCGCCAACGGGCCGATCACCGTCGTGACGTTCCTGATCGTCGGGCTGTCGCTCATGGGCCTGACGTTCGGGCCGATGGGGGCGCTCCTTCCGGAGCTCTTCCCGACGAACGTCCGGTACACGGGCTCCGCGCTGGCGTACAACATCGCGTCGATCATCGGGGCCTCGCTCGCGCCGACGATCGCGCTGAAGCTGTGGCAGCCGGACGGGAACATCTTCTTCGTCGGGCTGTACCTGACCGGGGCCGCCGTCGTGACGCTCGTCGCCCTCCTGCTCGTCCGCGAGACCAAGCAGGCCGGCCTCGCGGACGGGGACGCGACGACGACGCGTCGCTGACGCGACCACACGTCGCTGACGCGACTCCACTTCGGACGGGAGCGCGCCCCGCTCAGCGGTGACGCGCCAGCGTCACGCGGGGCGCGCCGACCGAGCCTGCGAGGGAGGTGTGCCAGCTGGCACCGTGCCTCCCGTCCGTCCTCGCGCAGCGCGCACCCACCGGTCGGTGCGAGACTGGACGACGGCCGCCGGCACCTCCCGCACGGGCGGCAGGAACCAGGAACGATGAGTCTCTTCGCACGTGCCAAGAAGTCCGACGGGCCCCGCGCCAGCTTCGGACGGCTGCTGACCTACCTGTTCGAGAACAAGCCCGCGATGGCCGTGATCATCGTGCTGAGCGTCCTCGGAGCCGCCGCATCGCTCGCGCAGCCGCTGCTGGTGAACCAGGTCGTGACGGCCGTGCAGCAGGGCGACACCCTGTCGGTCCTCGTCTGGGTGCTCGTGGCGCTCGTGCTCGTGTCCGGACTCCTGAACGGCGTCCAGCACTTCCTGCTCCAACGCGCGGGCGAGGGCGTGGTGCTCTCGACGCGCCGCAAGCTCATCGCGCGGATCCTCAACCTGCCGATCTCGGAGTTCGACACGCGGCGCACGGGTGACCTCGTCTCCCGCGTGGGGAGCGACACGACGCTCCTGCGCGCGGTGCTCACGCAGGGGCTCATCGAGTCGATCGGCGGCGCGCTCACGTTCATCGGCGCGATCATCGCGATGGCCGTGATCGACCCGCTCCTCCTCGGGATCACGGTCGTCATCGTCCTCGTCGCGATCGTCGTCGTCGGCGGGCTCAGCCGGCGCATCCGCATCGCGTCGAAGCGGGCGCAGGAGAAGGTCGGCGACCTCACGGCCGCGATCGAGCGCGGCATCGGGGCCGTGCGGACCATCCGCGCCGCCGGCGCCACCGACCGCGAGGTCCGCGAGGTCGACGACCACGCGACCGAGGCCTACCGTCGCGGCCTCGACATCGCGAAGATGTCGGCGTTCGTCGTGCCGGTCGCGAGCATCGTCATGCAGGTCGCGTTCATCGCCGTGCTCGGTGTCGGCGGCGCGCAGGTCGCCGCTGGGCAGATCACCATCGCGACGCTCATCACGTTCATCCTGCTGCTCTTCATGATGGTGATGCCGCTCGGGCAGGCCCTCGGCGCCGCGGTGGCCGTCGCGCAGGCGCTCGGCGCGCTCGGCCGCATCGAGGAGATCCTGCACCTGCCGACCGAGGACCAGGACGACGGCGCCGTGCGGGTGGCCGCCGCGACGGAGACGGACGACGCGATCGCGTTCGAGCACGTCACGTTCCGGTACGCGCGGGGCGCCGATGCGTCGGGCGCGGACGGGGCTGCGGGTGCGGGTGCCGTTGGTGGCGGTGCTGGTGCTGGTGATGGCGCTCCTGGTGCGGACGACGACGTGCTGGACGACGTGTCCTTCCGGGTGCCGCGCGGTGCCCGGGTCGCGCTCGTCGGGCCCTCGGGCGCGGGCAAGTCGACGACGCTCGCGCTCATCGAGCGGTTCTACGACCCGACCTCCGGTGTCATCCGGCTCGGCGGGGTCGACGTGCGCGGGCTCGACCGCGCGGAGCTCCGCGCGCAGATCGGCTACGTCGAGCAGGACGCCCCCGTGCTCGCCGGCACGATCCGGGCGAACCTGCTGCTCGGATCCCCCGACGCGTCCGAGGCCGAGTGCGTCCGCGTGCTCGAGGCCGTGAACCTCGGCGACGTGCTGCACCGCGACCCGCGTGGCCTCGACGCGCAGGTCGGTGAGGACGGCGTGATGCTCTCCGGCGGTGAGCGGCAGCGGCTCGCGATCGCCCGGGCGCTCCTGGCGGCGCCGCCGATCCTGCTGCTCGACGAGTCGACCTCGTCGCTCGACGGGGTGAACGAGCAGAAGATGCGGCTCGCGATCGACGCCGTGGCCGAGGACCGCACCCTGCTCGTCATCGCCCACCGGCTGTCGACCGTGGTGGACTCCGACGTCATCGTGGTGCTCGAGCACGGCCGGGTGGTGGGCACGGGCACGCACTCCGAGCTCGTGCAGTCCACCCCGCTGTACCGGGACCTGGCGAAGCACCAGCTCCTGGTCTGAACCGTCAGGCGGCGAAGGGGTCCGGCGTCAGGACGTACACCGACTCCAGGTACTCCTCGATGCCCTCGTGCGACCCCTCGCGCCCGAGTCCGGAGGACTTCACCCCGCCGAACGGGAACGCGGCGTTCGAGACGACGCCCGTGTTCAACCCGAGCATCCCCGTCTCCAGGCGCTCCGCCAGCCGCTGCCCCCGCCGGAAGTCACCGGTGAACGCGTAGGCGACCAGGCCGTACTCGGTGTCGTTCGCGAGCCGGATGCCCTCCTCCTCGGTGGCGAACCGGGTGATCGAGACGACCGGGCCGAAGATCTCGGTCGTCAGGATGTCGGACCCCGGCTGCACGTCGTCCAGGACGGTGGGCGCGTAGAACGTCCCCGGCCGGTCGACCCGCTCGCCGCCGGTGACGAGCCGCGCCCCGCGCTGCACGGCGTCGTCGACCAGGGCCGCGGCCTTGTCCACCGCCCGGTCGTCGATGAGCGGCCCCATCGTCGTGCCGTCCTCGGTCCCGCGGCCGATGCGGAACGCGTCCACCTTCGCGGTGAGCGCCGCGGTGAAGGCGTCCGCGATGCCCTCCTGCACGAAGAAGCGGTTCGCGGCGGTGCAGGCCTCGCCGACGTTCCGGAACTTCGCCTGCATCGCGGCCTCGACGGCCTGGTCCAGGTCGGCGTCGTCGAAGACCAGGAGCGGGGCGTTGCCGCCGAGCTCCATGCTCGTCTTGAGGACGGTGTCCGCGGCCTGCTTGAGGAGCGCCGAGCCGACCGGGGTCGACCCCGTGAAGGTGAGCTTCCGAAGGCGACGGTCGGCGAGGATCGGCGCGGACAGGCCCTTCGCGTCGAGGGCCGGCACGACGTTGAGCACGCCGTCCGGCAGCCCCGCACGGCGGAACAGCTCGACGAGGAACAGCGTCGTGAGCGGGGTGAGCTCGGCGGGCTTGAGCACCACGGTGCAGCCGGCGGCCAGGGCGGGCCCGATCTTCCGGGTCGCCATCGCGAGCGGGAAGTTCCACGGGGTGATCGCGTACACCGGGCCGACCGGCCGACGCAGGACGATCCCGCGGCCGGTGCCCTCCGGGTTCGTGCGGTAGTCGCCGTGGATCCGGACGGCCTCCTCCGAGAACCAGCGGAGGAACTCGGCACCGTAGGTCACCTCGCCCCGCGACTCGGCGAGGGGCTTGCCCATCTCGAGGGTCATGAGCGCGGCGAGGTCGTCCTCGTGCTCGAGCGCCAGGTCGAAGGCCCGGCGCAGGATGTCCGACCGCGTGCGGGGCGGTGTCGCGGCCCACGACTCCTGCGCGGCGGCAGCGGCGTCGAGGGCGGCCGTACCGTCCTCCGGCGTGGCGTCGGCGACCTCGGCGAGGACCTCCCCCGTCGACGGGTCCCGGACGGCGAACGTCGCGCCACCGCTCGCGGCCCGCCACTGCCCGCCGATGAACAGGCCCGTCGGTACCCCCGTGACGCGGACGTGGTCGTCCGCCACGGTCGTGGTCTGGCCACCGTCGAGCTCGGTGCCGGTGGTGTCGGTGGTGGTGTCGGTCACAGTACTGCTCCTCCGGGGTTCGCGAGCCCCTCGTCCATGTCGCTGCGGTCGACGTGTCCGCCGGCCGCTCGGATGTCGTCGAGCGCCGCAGCGCTCCGGTCCGGGTCCACGCCCGCGACCAGGTCCTCGTACACGGCGACGTCCAGGCCGGCTTCGCGGGCGTCGAGCGCCGAGGCCCGGACGCAGTGGTCCGTCGCGATGCCGACGATGTCGACCGTGGTCACGCGGCGCTCCGCCAGCAGGTCCGGCAGGGCGGTGCCGTCCTCGGTCACGGCCTGGAACGCCGAGTAGTCGGGACGGCCCTGCCCCTTGAACACGTGGACGTCCACGACCGAGGTGTCGAGGGCCGGGTGGTACTCGGCGCCCGCGGTACCGCCGACGCAGTGCACGGGCCAGGTGTCGACGAAGTCCGGGCCCGCCGCGCCGGCGAAGTGGCCGCCGTTGTCGTCGTCGCCGTGGTGCCAGTCGCGGGACCCGACGATCAGGTCGTACTCGTCGGCGTGCCGACCGAGGAGCGCCGTGATGCGCTCCGCGAGGGCGGCCCCGCCGGCGACGCTGAGCGCACCGCCCTCCGTGAAGTCGTTCTGGACGTCGACGACGAGCAGTGCCCTGGCCATGCTGTCCATCCTGCACCCGGCGCCTCCGAGCCCGGTCGGCCGCGAGGGCGACGCGCGCAGGACTCAGCGGAGCGCGAACAGGGCGGCGTCCGTCGCGGGATCAGGACCCGGTGAGCTGCCCACCGCACGAGTAGGTGGCCGCGGTCACGGCGTCGAGCGCGGGGAGCGCCGCCGCCCGCGACGAGCCGATCGCGTAGAACGCGAACGTCAACCGGGTGCCGTCCGCCGCGTCGATGTAGCCGCCGAGGGTGTTCGCGCTGTCGATCCACCCGGTCTTGGCGTGCACCTTGCCGCGCGCCACGGCGTTCGCCCCGGTGAAGCGGCTCGCGAGCGTCCCCGACTGCCCGGCCACCGGCAGCGACTCCGCGAGGGTCCCGAGGCCCTTCGCGCCGGCCGCGACCTGGACCATGAGGTGGGCGACGAAGTCGGGCGACACCGCGTTCGACGCGCTCTCCCCCGAGCCGTCCTTGATCACGATGCCCGCCGGGTCGACCCCGTACGACGAGAGTGCCTTCTGGTAGACCCCGGTGAGCGAAGCTGCGGAGCCGTCGGCGCCGGACTCCTTCGAGGAGATCCGCGCGAGCATCTCGGCCAGGGTGTTGTCCGAGTTCGGGATCATCTGCCCGATCAGCGTCGAGACGGGCTGCGAGGAGACCGTCGCGATCGTGTCCGTGCTCGTCGTGGCCCGCTTGACGATCTGGGCGTTCCCCGCCCCGACCACGCCCGCGTTCGCCAGTGCCGTCCGGAACGCCGCACCCGCGCGACCGACCGGATCGGTGGAGCGCGGCGAGGTCGCGGCCGCGGGGTTCGCCCGGTCGCCGTCCACCATGAGCGCCGTGACCTCGGGCTGGTACCCGATCGTCCGCTCGCTCACGGGCCACGTGGGATCCCACGCGTCGGCGTCGTTCCAGTAGGTGTCGTCGGTGACGATCGTCGTGACGGGGGCGTCACCGAGGGACGCCTTCACCTGCTGGGCGAGCTGCGCCAGGGTGGGCGCCCCGGGGTAGACCGTGCCGCCGCCGACCGAGAGCGTCGGGTCGCCGTGACCGACGATCGCGATCGTGCCGTCCGACTCCTTCGTCACCGTCGTCGGGATCCGGTGGTCGCCGCCGAGGACCGCGAGGGCCGTCGCCGTCGTGAGGGTCTTCATCACGCTGCCGGTCTGCGCGGGCTGGTCGCCCTTGCGGGAGAACAGGACCTCGCCGGTCGCCGCGTTCATCACGTACCCCTCGAAGTCGCCGAGGCCGGGCGCCGAGGCCGCGGCGTCGATCGTGCACGTCCGCAGGGCGGACGGGCCGGCGACGTCCTGCGGCACCGACCGGCCGGCCGGCGTGGGCGTCGGGGTGGGGGTCGGGCTCGGCGTCCGGGACGTCGTCGCCGACGGCGCCGCGGCGGCGCTCGTCGACCGCGTGGTCGGAGCGGTCGCCGCCGCGATCGCGACGGCTCCCCCGGACCCGAGCACGAGGACGCCGGCCAGGGCACCCGCGATCCACGGCACCGGGCGGCGGGTGACGGACCCGCGGACGGCGGCGACCGCGTGACGGAGGCGGTCGGCGACGGACTGCGACGAGGGCTGCTGGTCGGACATCCCGACCGATCCTACGGAACTGCGGGAGGAGCCTCCAGGCCGGATCCCGGAACCGACCGTGCACCGTCGGCCGGCGCACCAGAGGGAGCAGCGGTGTCGCCGTCGCCGTCGGCCGCGTAGCGGACGCCGACCTGGCGACGAGCCTCGTCCATCACGGTCATGATCGCGACGGTCTCCTCGGGGTCCATCGGACCGCCCTCGTGCATGCCGGAGGCGATCATCGCCTCGAAGGCGCGGGCCTCGTGCCCGTAGCCCGCGAGTTCCTCGCGGCCGTCGAACTCCTCGACCACCACACCGTCCCGGTCCCGGATCCGCCACGTCGTCGGGGTGTACCAGGTCGCGTCGAGGTCGATGCGGCCGTCCTCGCCGATGATCGACGCGGTGTTCGGGCTCCGCAGGTCCAGGCCGAAGTGGAGCATCGACTGCGCGCCGCCCCCATGGGTGAGCACGACGCCCATCTGCGTGTCGACGCCCTGGTCGCTCAGCGTGCCCGCCGCGGTGACCGCCGTCGGGACCCCGAGCACGTCGACCGCGAACGAGATCGGGTAGACGCCGAGGTCCAGGATCGCGCCCCCGCCGAGCGCGGGGTCGTTGAGGCGATGCGTCGGGTCGGACGGCAGCGCCTGGTGGTGCGTGGCCTCGACCACCCGGGGGCGACCGATGCGCCCCTCGGCGATGACCTGGCGGATCATCGCGGACTGCGGCAGGAAGCGCGTCCACATCGCCTCCATCACGGCGACGTCGGCGCGGCGGGCGGCATCGACGACGCGGCGGGCCTCTGCCGCGGTGATCGTGAAGGCCTTCTCGACGAGGACGTGCTTGCCGGCGGCGACGGCGAGGAGGGCGTCCTCGGCGTGCCGGGAGTGCGGGGTCGCGACGTACACCGCGTCGACGTCGTCCGCGGCGACGAGGTCCTCGTACGAGCCGTACGCCCGCGGGATGCCGTGCTCGGCGGCGAACGCCTCGGCGCGCTCCGGCGTGCGGCTGCCGACCGCGACGAACGCGACCCCGGCGGCGGTGCAGTCCCGCACGAACGAGTGGGCGATGCCGCCCGTGCCGATGACTCCCCAGCGAACCGTCATGCGACCTGTCTACCAGTCGGCGCCGGGACGGCCGGTCGTGTGACGGGGTGGGTGCGTCCGGCGGACGGGTCGTGTCGCGCACGGGCTCGGCGCGTCCGGCGGACGCGCCCGCGTGTGGCCGGCGCGTCCGGCGGGCGGGTCCCGGGCGTGCCCGGCGCGTCCGGCGGGCGGGTCCCGGGCGTGCCCGGCGGGTCCGGCGGACGCGCCGGCGCGTGCCCGGCGCGTCCGGCGGGCGGGTCCCGGGCGTGCCCGGCGTTGCGGCCCGGAACGGCGAGAACCCCCGCCTCCTGCTGGAGGACGGGGGTTCTCGGTGGAGCCGCCTGTCGGAATCGAACCGACGACCTATTCATTACGAGTGAATCGCTCTGCCGACTGAGCTAAGGCGGCGGGCACTCCGTTGCCGGAGTGGCACGGGTAAGGACTATACAGGTTCAGACGAGCGAACGCGAAACGAGCGCCCCGAGCTCGGCGAAGGACCGCTCCAGCTCGTCCACCAGGTGCGTCTCGGTCGTGCTGTCCGACCACTCCCACCAGGCGTGCCGCAGGGCCGCGAGCGCCACGATCGAGGCCAGTCTCGCCCGGCGCCGCAGCGCATCCGGGTCCGCGGCGTCCGCCAACGCGGGGTCCGTCGTCCGGAGTCGGGCGGCGACGGCGTCCTCGATCTGCGCCTGGAACTCCTTCATCGACGCCATCCGCCGACTGAACAGCTCGGGCGCGGCGCGCAGCACCTGCTGCCGCTCCTCGAGCAGGCCGCGCTCCTCGATGAGCTCCTCGGTCGCGTGCACCAGCAGGGTCCCCAGGTCGCCGAGCAGGTCCCCGCTCGGCCCGCCGGCGCGGAACGTCGCCAGGGCGTCGTCGTCCGGCAGCGTCGGGTCGTCGCCGAGGAGCGCCTGCTCCTTGCTCGGGAAGTAGTTGAAGAACGTGCGCGGCGACACGTCGGCGCGTCGCGAGACCTCGTCGACCGTCACGGCGGCGAGGCCGGACTCGATCGCGATCCGGAGGGCGGCCTGCTGGATCGCGAAGCGGGTGGCGCGGCGCTTGCGCTCGCGCAGGCCGGGAGCGGCGTCGGGCATGCGGTGATCTTCTCACGGGCGCCGGGCCCGCAGGTGGGGGCGGGGACGGACGGGAGGATCGTGGCGCGGCCCGCCGAGCGGGGGGCGGTGGTCAGCGGGTCGCGCGGGCGATCGTGGCGCGGCCCGCCGAGCGGGCGACGCTGGTCAGCGGGTCGCGCGGGCGATCGTGACCAGGAGGGCCTCGAGTGCCAGGAGCGCGGCGACGTTGGCGGCGATCCGCTGCCGTGCGAGGGCGATCGCGTCGAGGACCTCGAGCGCGGCCGCCGGGGGTACCGCTCCGAGGGCCCGGTCGAGTTCGTCCCGCATGGCCTCGTTCACCGGTTCCGCCGGAGCACCGAGCCCGAGCAGGAGCAGGTCGCGGTACAGCGAGGAGACGTCGACCAGGATGCGGTCGAGACCGTCCCGCAGGCTCCGCGTCGCCCGGCGCTTCTGGTCTTCCTCGAGGGCACGGAGCTGCGAGCGGAGCGCGGGCGGGACCGTCCCGCCGGGCTCGATGCCGAGGGACCGCAGGGCGGCGTCTCGTTCCTCGGCGTCGCGCTGCTGGGTGATCGCCTTCGCGTCCTCGTCCGCGACCGCGAGCAGGTCCGCCGCAGCCATCACGGCGTCACCCACGGAGCGCACGCCGAGCACGGTGGTCAGGGTGCGCCGTCGGCGACCGCGGGCCTCCTCGCTCGTGGCGAGCCGCTGGGCCATCCCGATGTGGCTCTGCGCCTGGCGCGCGGCATCCGTCGCGAGGGCGCGGTCGACACCGGTGCGCGCGACGATGAGCTCGGCGACCGAGGCGACGTCGGGCACCCGGAGACGCACGGACCGGACGCGGGACCGGATGGTCGGCAGCAGGTCGGCCTCGCTCGGGGCGCACAGGATCCACACCGTCCGCTCCGGGGGCTCCTCGAGCGCCTTGAGCAGCAGGTTCGAGGTCCGCTCGGTCATGCGGTCGGCGTCCTCGATGATGACGACGCGGTACCGGCCCACCGACGGCGAGTAGTACGACGACGTCACGAGCTGCCGGATCTCGTCGATCGTGATGATCACCCGCTGGGTGGTCAGGACGGACACGTCCGGGTGGGTGCGCGCTGCGATCTGCCGGAGCGCGTGGTCGACGTCGGAGCCTGCACCGACCAGCGCGGCGGCGAAGGCCGCGGCGACGTTCGACCGACCGGACCCGGGCGGGCCGGTGATGAGCCACGAGTGCGTCATGCCACCGGTGTCCTCCGGCCCCTCGGCAGCGGACCGCAGCGCAGCCACCGCCTCGTCCTGACCGGTCAGGCCGTCCCACACGCTCACGTGGTCATCCTGTCAGCAGCCACCGTCACGCCGCGGGCACCAGGGCAGCGACGGCCGCACGGATGCGCTGCTGCACCGCAACGGGGTCCTCGGCGGCGTCGACGACCAGGAACCGGTCCGGCTCGGCCGTCGCCATGGCGAGGAACGCCTGCCGGACCGACTCGTGGAACGCCTCGGCCTCGGACTCGAGCCGGTCGAACGTGTCGCCCCGGGCCGCTGCCACCCGCGAACGGCCGACCGTGACGTCGAGGTCGAGCAGGACGGTCAGGTCCGGGACGAGCCCGTCGGCGGCCCAGTCCGACACCGACCGGATGTGGTCGGCGCCGAGGCCGCGCGCGACGCCCTGGTACGCCACCGACGAGTCGATGTAGCGGTCCTGCAGCACGACGTCGCCGCGCGCGACGGCGGGGCGCACCACGGTCTCGACGTGGTGCGCCCGGTCGGCCGCGTAGAGCAGGGCCTCGGCGCGCGGGGCGACGTGGCCGCGTTCGTGCAGGACGATCTCGCGGATCCGCTGCCCGAGGTCGGTGCCCCCGGGCTCACGGGTCCGGACGACCGTGCGGCCGCGCGCCTCGAGCCACGCCGTCAGCAGGGCGGCCTGTGTCGTCTTGCCGACACCGTCCCCTCCTTCGAGCGTGATGAACCACCCGCGCGCCGGCGATCCGTCCGCTGCTGCGAGCGGCGCTGTTCCGTCGGTCACTGCTTCTTCGGGGCGGCCTTCTTCGGAGCGGCCTTCCGCGCCGGGGCCTTCTTCTTGACCGGACCCTTGGCACGCTTGTCGGCCAGGAGCTGGACGGCGCGGGCATGGTCGACGGACTCGACGTCCTCGCCGCGCGGGATCGTGGCGTTCGTCTCACCGTCGGTGACGTACGGACCGAAGCGACCGTCCTTCACCTTGATCGGCTTGCCGGACACCGGGTCCGCCTCGAACTCCTTGAGCGCGGCGCTCGCGGTCCGACGGCCGCCGTACTTCGGCTGGGCGAACAGCTCGAGCGCGCCGGGCAGGTCGACCTCGAAGATCGCGTCCTCGCTCGGCAGGGTCCGGGTGTCCGTGCCCTTCTTGATGTACGGACCGTAGCGGCCGTTCTGCGCCGTGATGTCCTCGCCGGACTCCGGGTCCTTCCCGACGACGCGGGGCAGGTCGAGGAGCTTCAGCGCGGTCTCCAGGTCGACGGTCTGCGGGTCCATCGACTTGAAGAGCGACGCGGTGCGCTCCTTCGGCGCGGCGGCCTTCTTCGTGGTCTTCTTCGCCGGCGCCTTCGTCGCGGTCGTCGCCGCTGCGGTCGTCGTCGCTGCTGCGGCCTCGGCCGGGGCAGGCTCCGTCACCTCGCCGGTCGCGGGGTCCACGGTGGGCTCGGGCTCGGGGGTCCGCTCGGTGACGTAGGGGCCGAACCGACCGTCCTTCGCCAGGACCTCCTTCCCGGACTCCGGGTTGATGCCCACGACGCGGTCGCCGACGACCGGGGCGTCGACGAGCTCCTGTGCCTTCTCGGCGGTGAGCTCGTCCGGCGCCAGGTCCTCGGGGACGTTCACGCGTCGAGGCTTCTCGGGGTCCTCGCCCGGCACCTCGATGTAGGGGCCGTACCGACCGATGCGGAGCGTGAGCCCCGGCGCGAGATCGACCGAGTTGATGTCCCGCGCGTCGATCTCGCCGAGGTTGTCGATGACCGTGCGCAGACCACGCTGGTCGCCGCCGCCGAAGTAGAACTC
This sequence comes from Curtobacterium citreum, assembly GCF_006715175.1. Taxonomy (NCBI): domain Bacteria; kingdom Bacillati; phylum Actinomycetota; class Actinomycetes; order Micrococcales; family Microbacteriaceae; genus Curtobacterium; species Curtobacterium citreum. The sequence goes on from NZ_VFMQ01000001.1 coordinate 2,641,126, forward strand.
CTTGAGCCAGTCGACCCGGTCCTCGTCGCCGCTGGCGATGCGGTCGAGGTCCTCTTCCATCCCGGCGGTGAAGTCGTACTGCACCAGGTCGGCGAAGTGGTCCTCGAGCAGCCGGACCACGCTGAACGCGATCCAGTTCGGCACGAGTGCGCTGCCGCGCTGGGTCACGTAGCCGCGGTCCATGATCGTCGAGATGATCGCGGCGTACGTCGAGGGTCGACCGATGCCGAGCTCCTCGAGCGTCTTCACCAGGCTCGCCTCGGTGTACCGCGGCGGGGCCGAGGTGTCGTGGCCCTTGGCGTCGACCTCGCTGACGCCGAGGTGGTCCCCCTCGGCCATCTGCGGGAGCTTCGCGTCCGCGCCGTCGGCACCGCCGTGGCGCTCCTCGTCGCGACCTTCCTCGTACGCGTTGAGGAAGCCGCGGAAGGTGATCACGGTGCCGGACGCGGTGAACTCCGCGTCCGTGCCGTTCGCCGTCGACGCCAGGCCCGTGACGGGCTCGGTCGACGTGATCCCGAGGACGACCGACGCGGTCGAGCCCTTGGCGTCCGCCATCTGCGACGCGACCGTGCGCTTCCAGATGAGGTCGTAGAGCTTCCAGTCGTTGCCGCGCAGCACCCCCTCCATCTCGGACGGGGTCTTGAAGGTGTCGCCCGCAGGCCGGATGGCCTCGTGCGCCTCCTGCGCGTTCTTGCTCTTGCCGGCGTAGCTGCGCGGCTTGTCCGGGACGGTCTCCGGACCGTACAGCGATGACGCCTGCTTGCGGGCGGCCGTGATCGCCTGCTGCGACAGGGACGACGAGTCCGTTCGCATGTAGGTGATGTGGCCGTTCTCGTACAGCCCCTGCGCGACGCTCATCGTCTGCCGGGCCGAGAAGCGGAGCTTCCGCGCGGCCTCCTGCTGGAGCGTCGAGGTGGTGAACGGCGCAGCCGGACGGCGCGTGTACGGCTTCGAGTCGACGCTGCGGACGACGGCGTCGCCGGCCTGCTCGAGCACACGGGTCAGGGCAGCGGCGGACGCCTCGTCCAGCCGGACGGCCTCGCCCTTGAGCGCACCGCGGTCGTCGAAGTCGCGACCGGAGGCCACGCGGGCGCCCTGGAGACGAGCGAGCCGGGCGGTGAAGGCGGTGTCGCCGACCTTCTCGAAGCGCGCCGTCAGGTCCCAGTAGTTCGCCGAGACGAACGCCAGGCGCTCGCGCTCCCGGTCCACGACGAGACGGGTCGCGGCGGACTGCACGCGCCCGGCGGACAGCCCGGGTCCGACCTTGCGCCAGAGCACCGGCGAGACCTCGTACCCGTAGAGCCGGTCGAGGATGCGACGGGTCTCCTGGGCGTCGACGAGCGCGGTGTCGAGTTCGCGGGTGGCCTCCTGCGCGCGCTGGATGGCCTCCTTCGTGATCTCGTGGAACACCATGCGCTTCACGGGCACCTTGGGCTTGAGCACCTGCAGGAGGTGCCACGCGATGGCCTCGCCCTCGCGGTCCTCATCAGTTGCGAGGTAGAGCTCGTCGGCGTCCTTGAGCGCCCGCTTGAGCTCGGTCACCGTCTTCTTCTTCGCGTCGGAGACCACGTAGTAGGGCTCGAAGCCGTTGTCGACGTCGACGGAGAACTTGCCGAGCGACCCCTTCTTCAGCTCGGCCGGCAGGTTCTTGGGCTCGACGAGGTCGCGGATGTGTCCGACTGACGCCTGGACTTCGTATCCGTCACCGAGGTATTGCGCGATCGTCTTCGCCTTCGCGGGGCTCTCGACGATCACGAGCTTCTTCGTGCCTGGCACGTGACTCCTTGATCGATGGTGCACGCCGGCTCCGTCCCGCACGGGGACCATGGACGACCGGGACGACGGTGACCGGGGGCCGACGTGCACACCATACACACACTGTCGGCACGTCCCGGTGGGCGGACCGGCCACCGCGAGCGCGCCCACGGCGAACGCTCCGGAACCGACCGTGACGCCGACCCGGGCGACGGAGCCCGCCGTCCGACAGTCGGTGAGCCGCGCGTCGTTCGCGCTGGCGACCCGACCGGCAGCGGCGCACGGCGCACCGGCCACGAGCCCGACGGCGGCCGCGGCAGCGGCGATCGCCGCCGAGTCCGCCGTGGCCGCCGCACGAGTCGACAGGACCCGGTCGCGCGCGGCGCCGAGCGCCACCGAGCCGACGAGCAGGACGAGGGCGACGACCCCGACCAGCAGGATCGTCGCTGAACCGCGGTCCGACCGGAGCACCGGACCTCCCCGGTGCCCGCTCACCGACCCGCCTCCGCCGCGCACCCCGTCGCGGTCAGCGGGACGGCGGACAGCGGGCCGCCCGTCCGCCCCACCAGGTCGACGCACACCGTGCCGTCGGCGTGCCGGACGGTCGCGACCGTGCCCGGCGCCCCCTCGCGCACCAGCCGGTCGGCCGCGGCCTGGTCGCCCCGCCCGAGCGCCCGTGCGGCGGCGCCCGCCGCGGCCTGCATGCTCCCGACGCGGTCGACCAGGACGACCCCGGCCGCCAGCGTCACGAGCACGAGGACCACGGCGGGCAGTGCCACAGCGAACTCCACGGTCACGCTCCCGCCGTCACGAGGTGAGCGCACCGCGGACGAGGTCGGTCAGGATCTGCTGGACCTCGCCCGACCGCATCACGGCCACGAGCACGCCGGCGAAGGCCACCGCGGCCAGGATGACGACCGCGTACTCGGCCGTGGCGGACCCGTCGTCGGCGCGGAGCCGCAGCCGGCGCCTCGTGCGGCGGTGGCCGCGGTGGCCCCTCGTGGTGTCGGTCATGTCGTTCCCCTTTCTCTGTGAGGCATCTCGCTCGTCGTGGGACCAGCCTCGCGAGCGCGGCGGCCGCGGGACGGGCGGACCATGCGGTCTGTGGATGCGTCAGCCCGGACCCCCGACGGTGGAGGAGAGGACACCGACGACGACCGGCACGACGGCGACCAGCACGAACGCCGGGAGCACGCACACCCCCAGGGGCAGGACGAGTCGCACGCCGAGCCGTTCGGCCTCGGCGAGCGCGGCGGCAGCCGCGTCGTCGCGCACGTCCTCGGCCGCGGCACGGAGGAGCCCCGCCGCGGGCACACCGGCACGACGGCTGAGGGACAGGACCTCCCGGAGCCGGCGCTCGGTCGCCGCCTCCGCCGGAGACGGAGCCGGAGCCGGAGCCGGAGCCGGAGCCGAAGCCGAAGCCGAAGCCGGAGCCAGGGCACCACCGCCCTGCTCGGCGAGGACCTCCCGCACCGTCGTGGCGGCCGCCGCCCACGACCCTCCGCCGGACACCGCGACCGCCCAGGCGTCGAGCAGGACCCCCGCGACCCGGCCGTCCGGCGTCGCTCGGCGGACGAGGCCGGCACTCCACCGTCGACCGACCAGGACGAGGAGCCCGGCCGACACCGTGCAGCACCAGCCGACCGGACCGGTGACGAGCACCTCGACCGCTCCGGCTCCCCACGCCGACGCGAGCGCGAGGCCGAACACCGGCAGCGTCAGCACCACCCGGGCACTCGTCCGCGGCCCCGCGAGCGCCACCCGGACCGCCCGGTCCGAGGCTGCCGTCCGACGCATCGCCGCGGCGAGCACCCGGAGCGCGTCGGCCACGGGCGCCCCGGTGCGCTCGGCGACCGCGAGGACGGTGCGCACGTCCTGCCAGGCCGGGTCGTCCCCGTCGGGGAGTCCGCCGACCAGCGTCCATGCGCGCGGCGGTGGGACGCCGGCAGCCACCAGGACCGCGACCTGGTCGATCCGACGCGCGATCGCAGCGCCGTCGACCCTGTGCCCGGCCGCGCCGCCTCCGACCCGACGCGCAGCCGCGCCGCCGCCGGCCTGCCACCCGTCCGAGCCGTCACCGGTCATCGTCGCCGGCGTGCCGTGCCCTGGAGCGGTCGCGTCGCGAGCCGACCGCCCTCGTCCACGACGAGCGTGCCGACCGCTGCGACGATGCGTTTCCCGGCCCGCCGCTCGAGGTGCACGACGAGGTCCAGCGCGCTGACGACCTGCCGGGCGACGGCGGTGGCCCCGAGCCCGGCGAGCGCTCCGAGGGCCTCGAGCCGGGCTGCGACGTCCGCCAGACCGTTCGCGTGCAGGGTCCCGGCGCCACCGTCGTGCCCCGTGTTCAGCGCGGCGAGGAGCTCGCGCACCTCGGCGCCCCGGCACTCCCCCACCACGAGGCGGTCCGGACGCATCCGCAGGGCCTCGCGGACGAGCCGTTCGAGGCCGAGCGCTCCGGCCCCCTCGGCGTTCGCCTGACGTGCCTCGAGCGCGACGACGTGGGGATGGTCCACGCGGAGTTCGGCGACGTCCTCGACGGTCACGATCCGCTCGGTGTGCGGGACGGCGGCGAGCATCGCGGAGAGCATCGTCGTCTTGCCGCTGCCGGTCGCGCCGGTCACCAGGACGTTCCGCCGCGCGGCGACGGCGTCCTCGATCACCGACCGTGGCACCGTCCGGAACGCGCCGAGGCCCTCGAGGTCGGCGAGGGTCGGACGACCGGGCCGCGGCAGGCGGACGGACAGCGCGGTCCCGTCGACCGCGACCGGCGCGAGCACGACGTGCACCCGGATGCCGTCCCCGATCCGGACGTCCGCACACGGTGTGCTCTCGTCGACGTGCCGGTCGCCGAGTGCGACGAGCTCGGTCGCCAGCGCCCGCACGCGCCGCTCGGGCAGGGCCGGCGGGACCCGTTCGAGTCCTCGCCCCCGGTCGACCCACGTGCCACGTCCGCCGACGACCAGGACGTCGGTCGTGTCCGCGTCGACCACGAGGGCGGCGAGCTCCTCGAAGACACCGGCGTCCACCCGACGCCGGTGCGCCGGCCGGTCGACGTGCGGCAGGAAGGGATCGGTCGCGGCTCGGTGTCGGTGCATGACGGGGACGGTAGGGCGACCATCCGTGGTTCGCCGCGCGGACGAACGGCTCTGTGGACAACAGAGCGGATCCCGGCCAGCGGACTCTTTTGTACCCCGAACTACAAAGCCGTACCCCGTTCAGTGCCGCGAGTCCAGGGGTGGCGCAACACCGTACCGACCCGCCCTGACCCGTCTCACGAGAGGTCCCGGGGCCTCGACACCGATCGAACGCGCGTCGCGCCGCTATGGACAGGTCTGTCCACGGTTCGGCACCAGATCGGGGATCACCCGACGGGCCGCCGGACGGATGCGCGACACCCGTCGGGGAAAAAGAAGAGGCGGCACCGGTTGGGGGGAACTGGTGCCGCCGGACATCGGTGGATTGGGGGGAATCCGAACCGGTGCCACCGGGAACGAGCCCGGTAGGAATCACTGTACCCCATGAACGAGCCTGCTCGGCAACCCCCGGTCGTGATCCGGCTCGTGTCACGACGACCCTCCGGTCCGCGCCCGGCGGTAGTCTCCGTCTGCACCCACTCGACCGCCGACCGCACCCGCGACCGACGACCGCCACCCGGCGCCGACCGCACCCGCGACCGACGACCGCCACCCGGCGCCGACCGCACCAGCAACCGACGGCCGAGCACCCCTGCCGCAACGACGCGAAAGGACACCGATGTCCACTCCGACCCAGGCCGACGAACGCCACGAGGACGGCCCGACCTTCGCTCCCCCCGCCGACTTCGTCGCCGACGCCGTCGCGCACGAGGACCTGCACGAGGCCGCCGCCGCCGACCGCGAGGCGTTCTGGGCGGACCAGGCGCGGAACCTGCTCGACTGGCGGACGCCGTTCACCCGGACGCTCGACTGGTCGGGCACGCCGTTCGCCAAGTGGTTCGACGACGGCACGCTCAACGTCGCGGAGAACTGCCTGGACCGCCACGTCCGCGCGGGCAACGGCGACCGCGTGGCGATCCACTTCGAGGGCGCCCCCGGCGACACCCGCCGGATCACCTACGCCGAGCTCACCGCCGAGGTGCAGCGCGCCGCGAACATGCTCACCGACCTGGGCGTCGAGCAGGGCGACCGCGTCGTCGTCTACATGCCCCTCATCCCCGAGGCCGTGGTCACGATGCTCGCCGTCGCGCGCATCGGTGCCGTGCACTCGGTGGTGTTCGGCGGGTTCAGCGCCGAGAGCCTCCGCGCCCGCATCGAGGACGCCGGCGCGAAGCTCGTCGTCACCGCGGACGGCGGCTGGCGGCGCGGAGCGGTGTCGCCGCTCAAGCCCGCGGTCGACGAGGCCCTGGCCGGCGACGGCACGGACACCGTCGAGCACGTGCTGGTCGTGAAGCGCGGGGGCAACGAGGTCGGCTGGACCGATCGCGACCTGTGGTGGCACGACGAGATCGCGAAGGCCGCAGCCGAGCACGAGCCGCAGGCGTTCCCCGCCGAGACGCCCCTGTTCATCCTCTACACGTCCGGGACGACCGGGAAGCCGAAGGGCATCGTGCACACGTCAGGTGGCTACCTGACGCAGGCGGCGTACACGCACCGCAACGTGTTCGACATGCACCCGGAGAAGGACGTCTACTGGTGCACGGCCGACATCGGCTGGATCACCGGGCACTCCTACGTCGTCTACGGCCCCCTGGCGAACGGCGTCACGCAGGTCCTGTACGAGGGCACCCCGGACGAGCCGAAGCCCGGCCGCTGGTGGGACATCGTCGACTCGTACGGCGTGACGGTCCTGTACACCGCCCCCACCGCGGTCCGCGCCGCCATGAAGGCCGGCCGCCAGATCCCCGAGGCACGCAGCCTGGCGTCCCTCCGCCTGCTCGGGAGCGTCGGCGAGCCGATCAACCCCGAGGCGTGGCAGTGGTACCGCCAGGTCATCGGACACGACCGCACGCCCATCGTCGACACGTGGTGGCAGACCGAGACCGGCGCGATCATGATCTCCGCGCTCCCGGGGGTCACGAAGCTCAAGCCCGGCGCCGCCCAGACCCCGCTCCCCGGCATCACCGCGGAGATCGTGGACGAGGACGGCCAGCGTGTCGCCCCCGGCGGCAGCGGCTACCTCACGATCACCGACCCGTGGCCGTCGATGGCCCGCGGCATCTGGGGCGACCCGGACCGCTTCGTCGAGACCTACTGGTCGCGCTTCCCCGGCCGCTACTTCGCGGGCGACGGGGCGCGGCTCGACGGCCAGGGCGACATCTGGGTGCAGGGGCGGGTCGACGACGTCATGAACGTCTCCGGTCACCGCCTGTCCACCGCGGAGATCGAGTCGGCACTCGTCGGGCACGAGGGCGTCGCCGAGGCCGCGGTCGTCGGCGCCGCCGACGAGACGACCGGTCAGGCCGTGGTCGCGTTCGTGATCCTCACCGCCGAGGCGGCCGAGGGCGTCGACCGCGACGCGGTCGCGAAGGAACTCCGTGACTGGGTCGGCAAGCGCATCGGGGCGATCGCGAAGCCGCGCCAGGTGGTCGTGGTCCCGGAGCTCCCGAAGACCCGCTCCGGCAAGATCATGCGCCGCCTCCTCCGCGACGCGGCCGAGGGCCGCCGCATCGGCGACACGACGACGCTCGCCGACCCGACGGTCATGGCGACCATCGCGGAACTGATGTAGCGCACGGAACGTGAGCGGGGCCTCCAGTCCGTCCTGACTGGAGGCCCCGCTCACGTGGGCGCACCGGCTGCGGTGCGCAGGTGGTTCAGTCCGTCAGCTCGACGACCAGCTCGACCTCGACCGGCGCGTCCAGCGGCAGCACCGCGACGCCCACGGCGCTCCGCGCGTGGACGCCGGCGTCGCCGAAGACCTCGCCGACCAGGGTCGACGCGCCGTTGGCGACGGCGGGCTGGCCGGTGAAGGACGGGTCCGAGGCGACGAAGACCGTCACCTTGACGACCCGGGCGACCCGCTCGAGGGAACCGGCGACCGACTGGACGGCCGCGAGCGCGTTCAGCGCGGCCACGCGCGCCTGCGCCGTGGCGGTCTCGGCGTCGACCGACGTCCCGACCTTGCCCGTGACGGGCAGCGCGCCGTCGACGAAGGGCAGCTGTCCCGCGGTGTAGACGTACCGGCCGGTGACGACCGCGGGCACGTAGGCGGCGACGGGGGCGGCGACCGCGGGGATCGTCAGCCCGAGCTCGGCGAGGCGGTCCGCGAGGCTCACGCGTCCGCCTTCGGGCGCTTCAGGTAGGCGACCAGTCCGCCCTCGGGTCCGGTGACGACCTGGACCAGCTCCCAGCCCTCGTCGCCGTGGGCGTTCAGGATGGCGGCGGTGTTGTGGATCATCAACGGCGTGGTGAAGTACTCCCAGCGAGTCATGCGGTTCCTTGCCAGCCTTTCAGTCGTGGGCGTCGTTTAGGCTGCATCCTATGTCTGCCCAGAAGTCTGCCTCGCGGACCAAGCCCGTCTCCGCGATCGGCGCCTTCGTCGGTTTCGTCGGCTTCAGCGCGCTCGCCGGCCTGCTGGTCACGATCGGCGTCACCCCGGCGATCGCGGTCGCCGGCGTCACGACGACCTCGACGATCGGCGTCTTCGAGTCACTGCCGGAGTACATCGAGATCGGTGACCTGCCGCAGCGCAACGAGGTCCTGGCGTACTCGAACGGGCAGCCGGTGCACCTCGCGACGGTCTACGACCAGAACCGCCAGGAGCTGCAGTTCGACCAGATCAGCGACCAGCTGAAGAACGCGGCGATCGACGGCGAGGACAAGCGCTTCTACGACCACGGCGGTGTCGACATGACGTCCCTGGTGCGTGCGGGCGTCGGATCCCTGGCCGGGGGTCTCGGCGAGTCCGGCGGTGGGTCGACGCTGACCATGCAGCTGGTGCGCAACATCAAGATGCAGCAGGCGCTCGAGCTCCCCACCCCGGAGGAGCGCGAGAAGGCCTACAACGACGCCGTCGAGCAGACCATCCCCCGCAAGCTCGAGGAGATGAAGCTCGCGATCGGTCTGGCGAAGAAGTACTCGCACAAGGAGATCCTGACCGGGTACCTCAACATCGCCTACTTCGGCGACCAGACGTACGGCGTGCAGGCCGCCGCACAGCACTACTTCAACAAGAACGCCACGGACCTGACCCCGCAGGAGGCCGCCTCGATCCTCGCGATCGTGCAGTCGCCGAACTCGCGGAACCTGTCCGACCCCAAGTACTACGACGCGAACGTCGCCCGTCGCGACGTCATCCTCAAGTCCATGTACGCGCAGAAGCACCTGACCAAGGAGCAGTTCGACGCGGCCATCGCCTCGAAGCCCGCGGACTACGTGCACCTGACGGAGCCGAACCAGGGTTGCCAGTCGGCGGCCGGCAACGGCTCGCAGTTCTTCTGCGACTACGCGGTCAAGGTCGTCAAGCAGATGTCCCAGCTCGGCGCGACCGAGAAGGAGCGCGCGACCGCCTGGCGCAACGGCGGCTACACCGTGCAGACCACCCTCGACCTCGACCTGAACGGTCAGCAGAAGGACCTGCTCAACACGTTCGACCCGAACACCGAGAGCCGCTTCAGCCTCGGTGGTGCCCTCAACTCCGTCGAGGCGTCGACCGGGCGCATCCTGACGATGGCGCAGAACAAGGACTACGACCAGTCCCTGCAGACCCCGCCCACGGCGACGTCGATCAACTACTCGGTCGACAAGGAGTACGGCGGGTCGATCGGCTTCCAGGTCGGCTCGACCTACAAGGTGTTCACGCTCCTCGACTGGCTGAAGGCCGGGCACGGGCTGAACGAGAGCGTCAACGGCACGCCGCACAACACGTCGCGGTGGACGCAGTGCGGCTCGACCATCACGTCGAACTGGGCGCCGAAGAACGACTCCGCGGGTGAGAACGGCAACTTCACGGTCGCCCGTGCCACCGCGCTGTCCGTGAACGCGGCGTTCGCGTCCATGGCCGCGAAGCTCGACCTGTGCGACATCCGCCAGACCGCGCAGGACCTCGGCGTGCACTCCGCCGACGAGAAGACCGAGCTGAACGCATACCCGTCGTCGATCCTCGGCACGAACAACATCGCGCCGCTCACCATGGCGTCCGCCTACGCGACCATCGCGAACAACGGCACGTACTGCTCCCCGATCGCGATCGACAACATCACGAACGCCGAGGGCAAGTCGCTCGGCGGCCAGCCGAAGCAGTGCAAGCAGGTGCTCGACCCGAGCGTCGCCGCGACCGCGGCCTTCGCCATGCGCGGGACGATCGCGTCCGGTACGGCCGTGGGCGCGCAGACCCCGGACGGCACGCAGCTGTTCGCGAAGACGGGCACCACGGACGACGCCGACCAGATCTGGCTCGTCGGTGCGAGCTCGAAGGTCGCGACGGCGTACTGGCAGGGCAACACGGACGGTGGCAAGAACAACCTCCGCCACTACCTGCCCGGCGCCGGGTGGGGCTCCTACGCTTCGCAGCGTGCGCACGTGTGGCAGCAGGCGATGATCCCGATCAACGCCAAGCACCCGGCCGACCCGTTCCCGACCCCGTCGCAGACCGCCCTCCGCGGCAACAGCGTCGCCGTCCCGGACGTGTCGGGCAAGACCGCCGACGAGGCCCGTTCGATCCTGTCGTCCGCCGGGTTCACGTACGTCGACGGTGGCGCGCAGCCGGGTGCCGGCACGGCGGGCACGGTCTCCTCGACCTCGCCGGGCGCCGGTTCCCTGCTCTCCACCGGCTCCTCGGTGACCGTGTACACGACGGACGGCTCGCAGTCGACCGTGCCGGAGGTCGCGGGCAAGAGCCTGCAGGACGCCCGGAGCACGCTCGGCGACGCCGGCTTCGGCTCGGTGAACGTCTCCGACCAGTACGCGAAGGGCGGCAAGGAGTGCACCGTGGCCGCGGTCGACCCGGGTGCCGGGACCGCCACCGCGAAGAGCACGGCGCTGACGCTCCAGCTCTTCGGGGACAAGGACGGCAAGGCGCCGAAGGACTGCAAGTGAGTCGCGGTCGCGCCGCGCTGGGCATCATCGCCGCGGGTGCGACCATCGGAGCGGCGACGGCGGCGTGGGGTTCCCTCGTCGAGCGTCGCCGCTTCGGTATCCGGTGGGAGACCGTGCCGGTGCTCGCGCCCGGATCCCGCGACGTGACGGTGCTGCACCTCTCCGACATCCACATGGCACCGTGGCAGGCCGACAAGCAGCAGTGGCTGCGCGACCTGTCGCTCGTCGAGCCGGACTTCGTCGTGAACACCGGCGACAATCTCGGGCACGCGACGGCGAACAGCGCGGTGGAGTACGCGCTCGAGCCGTTCCGCGGCGTCCCGGGTGCCTTCGCGCACGGTTCGAACGACTTCTACGGACCGTCGCCCCGCAACCCGCTGAAGTACTTCGGCGGTCCGAGCCGCATGCACGCCGACCGTCGGCCGGTGTCGCTCGACATCGACCGGCAGACGGCCTTCTTCGAGTCGCTCGGCTGGCTCGACGTGAACGACCAGGCGCACGCGATCGAGCTCCGCGGGTCACGCTTCGAGCTGTTCGGCACGTCGGACGCGCACCGGGGCTGGGACCGGCTCGACCTGCTGCCGACGAACGTCGACGAGATGCGCAGCGACGTCCCGTGGACCGAGGACGAGGACGGCCCCTCCCCCGTCGCGATCGGGATCACGCACGCGCCGTACCGCCGCGTGCTCAACGCCTTCGTCGACCAGGGCGCGGACATCGTCTTCGCCGGGCACACCCACGGCGGGCAGGTGCAGGTCCCCGGCATCGGCGCCCTCGTCACGAACTCCGACCTGCCGCGGCGGTACGTGAGCGGCCTGCACAAGTGGCAGCACCGCGCGCACTGGTCGTGGCTCGAGGTCTCCGCGGGCATCGGGACGTCGATCTACGCGCCCGTCCGCTTCGCCTGCCGCCCCGAGGCCGTCGTCGTGACCCTCACGGCACGCACCGACTGACCCCTGCGACAGCGACTCGCCCGGGCGTCTCGCCGATGGTCGTGAGCACCCCCGAACATCGGATAGACTTCTGGGGTTGCTCCGGGAACGGAGTGATCACACCGCGGGGTGTGGCGCAGCTTGGTAGCGCGCCTCGTTCGGGACGAGGAGGTCGCAGGTTCAAATCCTGTCACCCCGACACTGTGTTGAGACAGTAACCGCAAGAGGCCCTGGTTCGAAGGAACCAGGGCCTCTTGCTCTGTCTGGCCTTCTGCTCTTTCTGGCCCCGTGCTCGGTCCCCGACGGCGTGTGTCCGTGGGTACAGGACCGGCCCGCGGCACGCTCCCCACCCCGGGGCCCCGCTACGCTCACAGGCGTCATGACGATCCCTCCGCAGCTCGCCGCCGTCCTCACCGAGATCGGGTCCCGGTTCCCGGAGCTCGCCGACGATCCCGTGCTGGCGCAGAGCCTGCTCGAGAACGTGACCTCGATGATCACCGAAGCGCACGCTCGGTACGCCGCGGGTGACGGCACCGCGAGCATCGTCAGCGACCGCTACCTCGACCCGGAGCACCTCGCCACCGGTGCGCTGCACGCCGAGCACGCCCAGCACCCGGCCGGCGCCATGCTCGCCGCGGAGATGCTCTTCGACGCCTACCTGCCGGTCTTCGTCGCCGAGGTCGGTGCGAGCACCACCGACGAGGTCCTCCGCGCCACCCGGGCCCTGCACGCGGGCGTCTGGAGCCGGTTCCCGGCGGGGGCGATCGCGTACACCGAGGCGCTGCGGCAGCGCGTCACGACGACCAACCTCGACTCCCGCACCCAGATCGCCCGGGACCTGCACGACCGGGTCGCCCACGGCGTCCTCGCGGGGCTGCAGCGGCTCGACCTGGTCCTGCTGACCGATCCCCCGACCTCCGAGCGCACCGCGCAGCTCGAGGCGGCCGGACGGCTGCTCCGGACCGCGCTCGGGGACGTCCAGGACCTCGCGGTCTCGCTGCACGCCCGGGTCGGCGACGACCGCCTCGACGACGCCCTGCGACGGCACGTCGACGACCTGTTCCCCGGCGACGACCGGCTGACGATCACCACGACGGGCGTGCCCGGTGCCCTGCCGAACTGGAAGGCCGAGGAGACCCTGACGATCCTGCTCGAGGCCCTCACGAACCGGCGCAAGCACGCCCCGGGGTCGACGGGGACGGTGACGTTCGCGTGGTCGGAGACGACGGTCGTGGTGACCGTGCGGGACGACGGACCGGGGTTCACGCCGGGGACCGCGGCGGAGGGCCGGCTCGGGCAGCACACCATGCGCGAGCGCGCGGGCGTCCTCGGGGCACGACTCGACGTCGAGAGCGCCCCGGGCACCGGGACCACCGTTCGGCTCGTCGTCCCCATGGGGTCGCTGTGACCGGGCAGCGGCCGGGCATCACGCACGTCGCGATCGTCGACGACCACCGGCTGTTCCGCGAGGGACTCGCCACGATCCTGTCCGCGGTACCGACCATCCGCGTCGTCGCGCACGGCGAACGGCCGTCCGATGTGCTGGACTCCCCCGAGGTCGCGGCGATCGACGTGCTGCTCCTGGACGTGGAGCTCGACGGGCCACCGGCACGGACGACCATCGCGACGGTGCGTCGGCGGCACCCGCACGTCCGGGTGGTCGTGCTGACCATGCACCGGGACGCGGTGCTGCGCCGGGCGCTCCTCGACGCCGGTGCCGTGGACTTCGTCACCAAGGACACCCCGAGCCGCGAGCTCGTCGACCGCATCGTCCGGGCGACGAGCACCGACGCCGCGCCGGTGACCTTCCCGATCGACCTCGTCACCGAGGCACGGGCGGGCACGCCCCTGAGCGACCGCGAACTCGAGGTCCTGCGGCTCGTCGCCGCCGCTCGGTCGAACGCCGAGATCGCGTCGGAGCTGGGCCTGGCGGTCGGCACGGTGAAGCGCCACGTCTACAACGTGTTCCGGAAGCTCGACGTGGGCACCCGCGTCGGCGCGATCGCCACCGCGAACCGCCTCGGCCTGCTGGCCTGAGCCAGCCAGCGATCATTCGCGCCCAGCGACATCTCACGGCATCGCGAGCGCGTGAGGTGTCGCTGGGCGCGAAGAGTGGCCGCCAACACCGCAGCAGCGGCACCGCAACAGCCGCAGCGGCACCGCAGCCCGGGCTACCGCGCCGCAGCCACCCCGGCGGGCACGAGCCGTCCCTCGGCCTGCAGCGACGCGACGACCTCGAGCGCCTGGTGCCGGTACCGCGCCTGGGCGGCCCCCGGCGCCACGATCACCCCGTCCGCGCCCGTGGACGCCACGAGCTCGTTGAGCTTCGCCGCGACCTGCTCACGTGAGCCGTACGCCTGGCGCTCCGTGCGTGCCGCGATGAACCGTCGCTCGAGGTCGGAGAACTCGTACGCGCGGGCCTCGTCCATCGACACCGGCTCGGGCTTGGCACCCTGCCGCATCCGGATGAACGAGATCATCCCCGGGGCGCTCTGCTCGTCGACGACCGCGGGGTCCTCGTCGGTGACGACCTGCACGCCGATCAGCGCGTTCGGCGTCTGCCGGAAGCGCGAGGGCCGGAACGAGTCCCGGTACAGCGCGAGCGCCGCCTCGGTGTTGTCCGACGCGAAGTGGTGCGCGAAGGCGAACGAGACGCCGAGCGCCCCCGCCACCTGGGCGCTGTACCCGGAGGATCCGAGCAGCCAGAACTCCGGCACGTCGCCGTACCCGGGAACCGCGCGGATGCGCGACAGCGGGTTCTCGGCGTCCATCCCCGTGAAGAAGCCGATCAGGTCGGCGAGCTGCTGCGGGAAGTCGTCGACGTCGAGACGGTCCGTGCGGCGCAGCGCCATCGCGGTCGCACCGTCGGTGCCCGGCGCCCGGCCGATGCCGAGGTCGACCCGGTCGCCGTACAGCGCTCGCAGCGTGCCGAACTGCTCGGCGACGACGAGCGGCGCGTGGTTCGGCAGCATCACGCCACCGGAGCCGATCCGGATCCGCGAGGTGGCGGCGCCGACGGCGCTCAGCAGCACCGCGGGCGCCGACGAGGTGATGCCCGGCATGCCGTGGTGCTCGGCGACCCAGATCCGCTCGTAGCCCAGCCGTTCGGCGTGCACCGCCGTGTCGATGGTGCCCTGCAGGGCCTCGGTGTTCGTCTGGCCGTACTCGCGGGTGGCCAGGTCCAGGACGGACAGGTGCACGGTGGCGTCGCTCATGTGGGCACCAACGGTCGCCGGCTCGCGTGCATTCCGGGCCACGGGACGGACTGGAGGCTCGTGGCGGGGCCCGCCACGAGCCTCCAGTCCGTCAGTCGCCGTCCAGGCGACCGCCCGACTCGGTGAGGTAGCAGTTGGCGCACAGCGCCTCGTAGGTGACGCCGGCGCCGTCGATGGCGACCTGCGAGCCGTCGAAGACGAAGCGTCCGTCGACCTTGCGGGGATTGAACACCGCCTTGCGACCGCAGCGGCAGATGGTCTTGAGCTCCTCGAGGGAGTGCGCGATCTCGAGCAGCCGCGCGCTGCCGGGGAACGCCTCGGTGCGGAAGTCGGTGCGGATGCCGTAGGCGAGCACCGGGACGTCGTCGAGGACGGCGATGCGGAGCAGGTCGTCGACCTGGCGGGGCGTCAGGAACTGCGCCTCGTCGACGAGGACGCAGCTGAGCGGCCGGACCATGCCGTCGAGCCGGTCGGACTCCGGGTCTACCGCACCGGCAGCTGCGACGGACGCGCGGACGTCGTCGTCCGGCGCGAAGACGACGTCGACGGACCGGGTGACGCCGAGGCGCGACACGATCTCGCGGTCACCCTTGGTGTCGACCGACGGCTTCGCGAGCAGCACGCGCTGCCCGCGCTCCTCGTAGTTGTAGGCGGCCTGCAGGAGTCCGGTGCTCTTGCCGCTGTTCATCGCGCCGTAGCGGAAGTAGAGCTTCGCCACTACGCGAGGAACCCGTCCTCTGCCGCACGACGGATCAGGTCGGACTTCTTCGACGCCGGACGACCGACCTTGCTGTACTTCTCGCGCACGCGGCGCAGGTAGGTCTTGGCCGTCTCGTACTGCACGTTCATCTGCGCGGCGACCTCGTTCGTCGAGTAGCCCGACACGTACAGGCGCAGCGCCTCTTCCTCGCCGTGGCTGAGCTTCGGCCGCTGGTGCGCGTTCGCGCCGGTGGGCAGCGGACGCCAGTCGCGCTGCGGCGGGGTCTCTCGCGAGACGCCCATGACCTCGCGCGCCACGTCCATGACCTCGCGCATCGGCAGCGACTTCGACAGGAACGCCGCGGCACCGGCGGCGAGGGCGCGGTCGCGCGACTCGCGGCTGTCGACGCTGGACAGCACGATGACCTTCGCCCCGGCCGCGCGGCAGGTGCGGACCCGAGCCTCGATCGACACCGGCTCCTTGAGCTGGAAGTCGAGGAAGACCAGGTCGGTCGGGAAGTTCTCGCTGTGCACCATCTCGAGCCAGGTGTGGGCCGTCAGCGCGAGGTCGAAGTCGAAGGCGTTCACGGCGATCCAGCTCGAGAGGCTGTCGAGCAGCACCTCGTGGTCGTCGAGGATCGCCAGCCGCACGCGTCGGGTGCCGGGCTGCGGGAGCGGGGGCACGCCCTCCGTGGTCCGGTTCGGGTCAGTGCTGGTCATAGGAGAACCTTAGTGCGAGGGACGACGGCCGGACGGCGACGTCGAGGTCGGGGAAGGTCACGCGGAGGACCGCGAGGTAGGGGTCGAAGGTGCGGTGGATGCCCACGTCGGAGTCATCCACGGCCAGGTCGAGCGCGACGGAGACCGCTCCGGCCCCGGTGGCGCTCGGGGTCGTCGGCGGATCGTCGTCCACCGCCCGCCGGACCCGGGCGCGGAACCCGGCCGGGTCGACCGTCGCCGCGCGGAGGGCCGCGCGCAGGAACGTCCGGACGACGGTGCGCTGGTCGGCGTCGAGCGTCGCGATCAGCCCGTCCGGGTCGTCGATCGCGCTGGCCGTCCCGCCGTCCACGACCACGGCGTGCTCGAACCACGTCCGGTCGGCGTCGGCGACCATGGCCCGCCGGATGCCGTCGGCGATCGCACGGGCCCGCGCACGGTCGGCGTCCGTGATGACCTCCCTCGTGCGGAGCTCGGCGAAGAACGGTGCGACGTCGCGGGCGAGGACCACCGAGCGGTCGTGCTGCACGCTCGCGGCGATGCCGTCCCGCTCCGCGCGGGCGACGGAGTAGGACCCGGCCCGGATCTGGACGCGCTCGGCGAGCCCGGCGAAGGTCGCGGCGAACACCACGGCCGCCGTGGTGAGCACGAGCGTCGGGGCGGCGGCGAGGAACGCCGCGACCGACGCCGGGACGCCGTACGGGAACACGGTCGCGGCAGCGCCCCACGCTCCGGCGTCGACGACGGCCAGCACCACCCCGCCCACGGCGAGGTCCCGCCACGGTCGGTACGGCGCTGCCATCACGATGCCGGTCGCGGTGAGCAGGCTCATGAAGTCGTTCAGGGCGCTGCGGTCAGGGCCCCACTGCGCCGCGACGCTCGCGACGGTCGCTGCGGCGAGCAGGACGACGTGGAGCACGAACGCCCACCGCGGGAACGGGGCGCGGAACGGCGACGAGGCGACGAACACGACCGCGCCGGACGCAGCGAGGAGCAGGACGGTCAACGCGCTGAGCGTCGGGCTCCCGGGCACGTCCCGGTCGAACACGGACACGAGGAGCGCCCAGGCGACCCCACCGGCGCCGAGGACGATCGCGAGCGGACGGGACCCCATCGCGCCGAGCGGGTCGTACTGCTGCGCCGTGCGGCTGCCACGGGTGCGGGCCCGGACGTCGTCGACGCGGCTCACCGGCCGGTCCCCCACTCGTCGTCGAGCGTGGCAGCGACCGGGACCGCGACGGCGGCGTGCGGCACCGTCATCATCACGCTGGTGCCGGACCCGGGCGACGACCAGACCTGCACGTCGCCACCGACGCGCGCGATGCGCTCGCGGACGGAGCCGCGCAGGCCCATCCGGTCCGGGCTGGTCTCCTGCTCGTCGAAGCCACGGCCGTCGTCGACGACCATGACCGTGCACGATGCACCGTCGTCGAAGACGCTGACCTCGGCTCGGTCGGTGCCGGCGTGCTTCCGGACGTTGGCGAGGCACTGGCCGACCGCGCGGAACAGCGCGGTCGAGGCGGTGTGGTCGAGGGCGCCGAGCACGGCGGTGTCACCCGTCACGTCGACCTGCAGGCCCTCGGCGCGGTGCTCGTCGACCATCGCCTCGAACGCGTCGACGGCGACGGCGGACGGCCGGTCCACGGTGGACCCGGACGGCGCGAGCCACTCCTTGCCGGTCAGCATCGCGACGTCGGACTCCACCGTGCGTGCGAGTTGCGGGTCCATCGGGCCGTCCGGTGCCAGGGCGATGGCGCCGAGGTGGTTGAGCACGGTGTCGTGGAGGATCGCCGCGGCCTCGGCCTCGACCCCGGCGCGGTACGCCGAGACGTGCTCCTCGCGCGCGGAGCGGAGCAGCTCGGGCTGGACCCGCTCGGACCGTGCGGTGTTCCGGCTGGTGAAGAGCACGAGCGCGACGACGAAGCCGAGGGTCACCCAGGCGAGCAGGAGCGGCCGTGGCGGCCCGTCCACCTGCGCGACGGCGATCGAGGTCGCGAGGCGTCCGACCAGGAACCCGCCGACCGACCAGAGCACGACGCGTCCGGCCACCGCGCCGGCACCACCGACGAGGACGAGCGGGATGATCACGAGCGACAGCAGGTAGCTCGTCACCCAGCCCGCCGGGACCTCGCGCTGCACGACGAGCGCGAACCACCACGCGGACACCCCGCCGACGAGCAGGAAGGCCACGGCCGACCGCCACGTGCCGAACTGCACGTGCACGCCGATCATCAGGGCCATCGGCACGAGGGCGAGCACGGCGCCGACGATCCGGACGTCCGGGTCGGCCAGCCGGTAGAGCAGCAGCACGACCGCCGCGGCCACCACGGACCCGACGGCGGCGGCATGGAAGGCGCGCACGGTCGACCAGGCATTCACGCGGGGCGCGAGGTGCGTGGGGATGCCGAGCACGGGTCGAGGGTCCTTCCGGAGGGTCGTCGTGTCGCCGACGACGGCCATCGGGAGGCTGTCGTGTACCCCGAAACGAGCACCGTTCGGCGACCCGCCCGATGTTACCGCCGATCACCGACACTCGGTGTCCCCCGAACGCGGAAGCGCACTCGCGTCAGAACAGGGTCGGCCCGGACGCCGCACCGACGCTGGCCGTCCGATGCCCCCAGCCGGGGTCCGCGCGCTGCAGCGGCGACACCGACGGACGCGACTGCTCGTCGAGCGGCGAGGCCGTGGGTCCCGTCGGGATCGTGCGCAGCCGTTCCTCGCGGTCGCGGAACCCCATCGAGCCGGTCGCCGGGTCGACCCGACCGACCGCGACCCCGTGGGCGCGCAGGATGGGACGGACCCGCTCCGCGAGCCACCGGCGGTAGTCCTTCGGGGCGTACGTGTTGTCGAGGTACATCGACCGGTACCGCGCGACCAGGTCCGGCCGGGTCTGCTGCAGCCACGCGAACCACCACGGCTTGACCCCGGGCCGCAGGTGCAACGCCGAGTACATGACGCTCGTCGCACCGGCCGCGGCCGCCCGCCCGATCGCGTCGTCGAGGTGTGCCCGGGTGTCGGTGATGAACGGCAGCACGGGCATCAGGAACACCGAGCAGTCGAGGCCCGCGTCCCGGATCGCCCGGACGGTCGCCAACCGTGCCGCCGTCGTCGGGGTGCCCGGCTCGACCTGCTGCTGCAGCGCGTCGTCGTACACCGCGATCGACATCGCCAGGTCGATCGGTACCTGCCGTGCCGCCTCGGCCAGCAGGGGCAGGTCGCGTCGGAGCAGCGTGCCCTTCGTCAGGATGCTGAACGGCGTCCCGGACTCGGCGAGGGCACGGATCACGCCCGGCATCAGCCGGTACTTGCCCTCGGCGCGCTGGTACGGGTCGGTGTTCGTGCCGAGGGCGACCGGGTGCCCCTGCCAGCTCGGTCGGCGGAGTTCGCGGCGGAGCACGTCGGCGACGTTGGTCTTCACGACGATCTGCTGGTCGAAGTCCGCGCCGCCGTCGAACTCCAGGTAGGTGTGCGTCGGCCGGGCGAAGCAGTACACGCACGCGTGGCTGCACCCGCGGTACGGGTTGATCGTCCAGCCGTAGGTACCGGCACCGTCGGCACTGGGCACACGGTTCAGGGCACTCTTCGCCAGGACCTCGTGGAAGGTGACGCCCGCGAACTCCGGCGTCGTGACGCTCCGCACGAGTCCGCTGTTCGACGCGAGTCCCGGGAGCGCGTCGGTCCGCTCCGCGTCGATCGCCTGCCCACTCCACCGCATGCCGCCATTCGAACACACGTTCGAACAGTGGTCAAGCCGGGCGAGCCCGGTTCAGTGGTGCAGCCCGAGCACCTTCGCGGTCCGCGCGAGGGTCTCGTCCGCGAGCGCCGGGTCGGAGCCGAGGTCCGTGCCGTACGTCGGCACCATCTCGCGCACCGTCGGCTCCCAGCCTGCCCAGCGGTCCGGGAAGCACCGCTGCAGCATGGACAGCATGATCGGCACCGCGGTGGACGCCCCGGGGCTCGCACCGAGCAGACCCGCGATCGACCCGTCGGCCGACGTGATGACCTCGGTCCCGAACTGCAGCACCCCACCCTTCTCGCGGTCGGGCTTGATCACCTGGACACGCTGCCCGGCGGTGATCCGGTGCCAGTTGTCCGGCTCGGCCGTCGGCATGAACTCGCGGAGGGCGTCGAACTTCGTCTGCTTCGACGCGAGCAGCTGTCCGACGAGGTAGCGGACGAGGTCGAAGTTCGAGAACGCGACGCTGAGCATCGGGCGCAGGTTGTGTGGTCGGATCGAGCGGAACAGGTCGAGCACGGAGCCCTGCTTGAGGAACTTCGGGCTGAACCCGGCGTACGGGCCGAACATGAGCGACGCCTTGCCGTCGACGATGCGGGTGTCGAGGTGCGGGACGGACATCGGCGGAGCGCCGACGCTCGCCTTGCCGTACACCTTCGCCGCGTGCTTCTGCACGACCTCGGGCTCGTCGGTCCGGAGGAACTCGCCGGACACCGGGAACCCGCCGTACCCGCGGATCTCCGGGATGCCGGACTTCTGCAGCAGGTGGAGTGCTCCGCCGCCCGCGCCGACGAAGACGAACTTCGCCGCGATGCGCTGCGTGGAGCGACCGATCTCGTTGCGGACGTCGAGGACCCAGCCCTCGGACACCGTCGAGCGGGTGATCTTCCGGACCTGGTGTGACGGCTCGAACTCGACGCCGGCGATCTCGAGCTCGTCGAAGAGCTGGCGGGTCAGCGACCCGAAGTCGACGTCGGAGCCGGCGGCGGAGTACGTCGCCGCGATCGGCTGGTCCTTCTTGCGCCCCGGGATGAGCGCGGGTGCCCACTGCCGGATCTGCGCGGGGTCGTCCGAGAACTCGATGCCCGCGAACAGCGGGTGGTCCTTGAGCGCCTCCCAGCGCTTCCGCATGTACTCGACGTTGTCAGCACCCCAGACGAACGAGATGTGCGGCGTCGGGTTGATGAAGTTCGAAGGTTCCGGCAGCGCACCGGTCTCGACGAGGTGGGCCCAGAACTGCCGCGACACCTGGAACTGCTCGTTGACCGTGACGGCCTTCGCGATCTCGACCCGTCCGTCGGGCAGCTCGGGCGTGTAGTTCAGCTCGCAGAGCGCCGAGTGCCCGGTGCCCGCGTTGTTCCACGGGTTCGAGGACTCCTGCGCGACCGATCCGAGCCGCTCGTACACGCGGATGCGCCACGTGGGCTCGAGCCGGTGGATGATCGCGCCGAGCGTGGCGCTCATGATCCCTCCCCCGACCAGGACGACGTCGATGGGGTCCACCTGCTTCACTGCCACCCGTCGATCCTACCGGCGTGCGGCCGGGTGCGAGCCGACCGACAGACGGACGGGAGGCACGTGGCGGACCCGCCACGTGCCTCCCGTCCGTCTTCTGGTCCCTACCCCGGCCGCTACGCGGCGACGGTGCGGCTGGCGACGATCGTCTCGGCGATCTGTACCGCGTTGAGCGCGGCGCCCTTCCGCAGGTTGTCGCTGCTCACGAAGAGCGCGAGGCCGTGACCGGCGGGCGCGGACTGGTCGGCCCGGATCCGGCCGACGAACGACGGGTCCTGCCCGGCGGCCTGCAGCGGCGTCGGCACGTCGGCGAGCTCGACGCCGGGCGCCTCGGCGAGGATCGCCGTCGCGCGCTCGGGCGAGAGCGGACGGTCGAACTCGGCGTGCACCGAGATCGAGTGCCCGGTGAAGACCGGGACGCGCACGCAGGTGCCGGCGACGAGCAGGTCGGGCAGCTCGAGGATCTTCCGGCTCTCGTTGCGGAGCTTCTTCTCCTCGTCGGTCTCGCCCTCGCCGTCCTCGACGATCGATCCGGCGAGCGGCACGACGTCGAACGCGATGGGACGCACGTACTTGACCGGCTCCGGGAAGGTCACGGCCGAGCCGTCGTGGGTCAGCGCCGCGGCGTCCTGCTCGAGGGCGGCCTCGGCCTGGCCGAGCAGTTCCTCGACCCCGGCGAGCCCGGACCCGGACACGGCCTGGTACGTCGTGGCCACGAGTCGGCGGAGACCGGACTCGGTGTCCAGGACCTTGAGCACGGGCATGATCGCCATCGTCGTGCAGTTCGGGTTCGCGATGATGCCCTTCGGCGCCTGGTCGATGGCGTGCGGGTTCACCTCGCTCACCACGAGCGGGACCTCCGGGTCCATCCGCCAGGCGCTGGAGTTGTCGACGACGACGGCTCCCGCAGCGGCGAACTTCGGCGCGAGGGCGCGCGAGGCGGTGGCACCCGCCGAGAACAGCGCGATGTCGATGCCGGACGGGTCGGCGGTCTCGGAGTCCTCGACGAGGATCTCCTCGCCGCGGAACGGCAGCGTGGTGCCGGCGGATCGGGCGCTCGCGAAGAACCGGACGCGGTCGGCCGGGAACGCGCGCTCCTCGAGGAGGCGACGCATCACGGCGCCGACCTGACCGGTGGCGCCGACGACGGCGACGGTGGTGCTCATGTGGTGCTCCTGCTCGTTCGCGGGACCGCGGTCAGCGGCCCGTGCCGGCGTAGACGACGGCTTCCTGGTCGGCGTCGAGGCCGAACGCCGCGTGCACGACGCGCATCGCCTCGTTCAGGGTGTCGGCACGGGTGACGACCGAGATGCGGATCTCCGAGGTCGAGATCATCTCGATGTTGATCGACGCCTCGTGCAGGGCGCGGAAGAGCGCGGCGGAGACGCCGGCGTTCGTGCGCATGCCCGCACCGACGAGGGCGAGCTTGCCGATCTGGTCGTCGTACTGGATGCCCTCGTAGCCGATGTCGGCCTTCGCGACCTCGAGCGCCGTGAGCACGCCCTGGCCCTGGTCCTTCGGCAGCGTGAAGGAGATGTCCGTGCGGCCGGTGACGGCCTCGGACACGTTCTGCACGATCATGTCGATGTTCGCGCCGGCACGGGCCACGATCGTGAAGATCTCGGCGGCCTTGCCCGGGGTGTCGGGCACGCCGACGACGGTGATCTTGCCCTCGGAGAGGTCTCCGGCGATCCCGGTGATGATCGGTTCTTCCACGGTTTCCCCCTCTGCAGGGTTGTAGACGATGGTTCCCTCGGCGTTGCTGAAGGAGGAGCGGACGTGCAGGGTGACGCCGTGCCGACGGGCGTACTCGACGGCACGGATGTACAGGACCTTGGCGCCGGAGGCCGCGAGCTCGAGCATCTCCTCGCTCGTGATCCGGTCGACCTTCTTGGCCTTCGGGACCACGCGCGGGTCGGCGGTGAAGATGCCGTCGACGTCGGTGTAGATCTCGCAGACGTCGGCGTCGAGCGCGGCGGCGAGGGCGACGGCCGTGGTGTCGGAGCCGCCGCGACCGAGCGTGGTGATCTCGCCGGTCGTGCGGTTGAAGCCCTGGAAGCCCGCGACGATCGCGACGTGGCCGGCGTCGAGCGCCTCGCGCACGCGCTTCGGGGTGACGTCGACGATGCGGGCCTTGCCGTGCTGGGCGTCGGTGAGCATGCCCGCCTGGCTGCCGGTGTAGGACGAGGCTTCGACGCCCAGGCTCTTGATCGCCATCGCGAGCAGGGCCATCGAGATGCGCTCCCCCGCCGTGAGCAGCATGTCGAGCTCACGACCAGCCGGGATGGGCGTCACCGAGTGCGCGAGGTCGACGAGCTCGTCGGTGGTGTCGCCCATCGCCGAGACCGCGACGACGACGTCGTTGCCGGCCTTCTTCGTCTGGACGATCCGCTTCGCCACGCGCTTGATGCTCTCGGCGTCCGCGACGGACGATCCACCGAACTTCTGCACGATCAAGGCCACTGCTTGGTACTCCCGGGAACGACGGATCCGCGATGTGGAGCGGTTCGACAATGGTAGAGGGTGTTCCGCGGATGTTGCGTCGGAACGGGGTGGGACGCAAGGATCCTGCGTGCTGTTGGGCGTGAGGAGCCGCGCGGCGGGTGCGTGCCGCCGGTGGCGTCGTGCTCAGCCGCCGACCAGGCGACGACCCTCGAAGGCCCGTCCGAGTGTGACCTCGTCGGCGTACTCCAGGTCGCCGCCCACGGGCAGACCGGACGCGAGTCGGGTCGTCCGGATGCCCATCGGGACGAGCAGACGACTGAGGTACGTCGCCGTCGCTTCGCCCTCGAGGTTCGGGTCGGTCGCGATGATGACCTCGTCCACCGTGCCGTCGGCCAGGCGCGTCATGAGCTGCTGGATGCGCAGGTCGTCCGGACCGACACCGTCGATCGGGCTGATCGCACCGCCGAGCACGTGGTAGAGCCCGCGGAACTCGCGCGTCCGTTCGATCGCGGCGACGTCCTTCGCCTCTTCCACCACGCAGATCACGGTCGGCGAACGACGGGGGTCGCGGCAGATGCTGCAGCGCTCGGACTCGGTCACGTTGCCGCAGACCTCGCAGAAGCGGACCTTCTCCTTGACGTCGGCCAGGAGCTCCGCCAGTCGGCTCGGGTCGAACGACTCGGTCTGCAGGATGTGGAACGCGATCCGCTGCGCGGACTTCGGGCCGATGCCGGGCAGGCGACCGAACTCGTCGATCAGGTCCTGGACGATGCCGTCGTACATCAGGCACCTTCCTCGTGCAGGGCGGTCTCCTCGATGAACTGGGCACCGAGGATCTCACGGACGACGGCCTCGCCGTAGCGTCCCGCGACGGGGGCACGACGGGCCGGAGGTGCGGTGGTCGGCTGCGGCCGGGCGGCCTGCTGTCGGGGTGCGGCCTGCTGCTGGGCGGCGCCCTGCTGTCGGGCAGCGCCCTGCTGCAGGCCGGACGCCGCTGCGGGCGGTGTCGGCGCCGCGGCCGGCGCTCCGGTGCCCGGGTCGGGGAACGGGGCGCCGTCGTCGTACGGCTCGTCGTCGAGGGGGTGGTCGTCGACGGGCACGTCGGACCGGGTCGCCGAGGTGTCGGGCGCAGCGGGTGCGGACCCCGACGTCTCGGCTGCCGCCGGTGCGGCGGCCGAGGTGGACTCGGCACGCGGGCGCGGCGTCGCGGAGGCGCCTCCGCCGAGTGCCGAGGCCGGACGCAGCTGTGCGGCGAGCGCTGCGTCGGCGGCGGGGTCGCCGACGACCGGGACGGGGGTGACGGGCTCGCCGGTGTCCGTCGTGCCGAAGGGCGCCGACCAGCTCGGTTCCGCTCGTCCGGCCGGGGCGGCGGGTGCGGGCGTCGGGTCCGTCGCCGGGATGGTGGCGACGGCCCAGTCGGTGACCGGGCTGCTGGACGCCGGCGCCGGTGGCGGTGTCACCGCGGGCTGCGGTGCGGGAGTCGGTGCCGCGGGAGCCTGGGGCGCCTGCTGCTGCCCCGGAGCCTGCGGCGCCTGAGCCCGCGGCGCCGCGACCTCGGGCTCGGGCTTCGGCTCGGGGGCACGACGCTCCGGCGCCGCCGCCTGCTGCGCCTGCTGCGGGGCCTGCTGCGCCTGCTGCGGGGCCTGCTGTGCCTGCTGCTGCGGGATCTGCTGCTGCGGAGCCCGCTGCTGACCGTGCGGCTGCTGCTGGTGCTGCCCGGGCCCGCGGGCGACGAACTTCACCCGGAGTCCGAGGACGTCGATGATCGCCGAGCGGAGGAGCTCACTGACGCTCGTCGCGGGATCGGACATCTCCTTGAAGGACGCCACGTCCTGCTGGCTCGGGAACGTCAGGGTGAGCACGTCCTCACGCAGGGCTGTGACCTGCGCCGTGACGACCACGGACCACGCCGACCGACGGGCCTTCTGCACGTGCTCGACGACCTGCGGCCAGGCGTCGCGGAGCTGCTGGAAGCCCACGGCCGAGATGGGACGGACCACGGGCTCGTCGCCGACGGCCGTGCCCTGCCCGGTCGACGAGGCGTTGGCCGTGCCGGACGGGGCGGCCGGGGCATCCGTCGACGGGCGCTCGGCGTGCGGCTGCTGCACGGGCTGCGGGGTGCTCGGGGCGACCGCTCCCCACGCCGCGGCGGCGTCACGCACGGCATCTCCGGGGGCGGCCGACCCGCCGGCGGACGACGACTCGGTGGTCGAGCGTGCGCTCGCTGCAGGAGCCGCCGACTGCGCGGGCGCAGCGGTCGACTCAGGCGAAGCGGTCGACGCGGGCGCCGGAGCCGCGGTGCGCTGCGGAGCGGCAGGAGCCACGGCCGCCGTGGAGCCGCCCTGGTGTCCGCCCGCGTCGCCGACACCGACACGGCGCTCGAGCCGCTCCACACGGGCGAGGGCCCCGCGCTGGGTGTCGTCGGCCTCGGGCACGAGCATGCGTGCCGTCATCAGCTCGAGGTGCAGCCGCGGTGAGGTCGCACCGGTCATGTCCGTCAGGGCGCGGTTCGCGATGTCCGCCGCCCGGGACAGCGCCGTCGCCCCGAACACCCCGGCCTGGCGGGTCATGGTGTCGAGTTCCTCGGGCGAGATGCCGCGCAGGACCGCCGCCGCGCTCTCGTTCGTGGCGGCGACGACGATCAGGTCACGAAGCCGCTCGAGCAGGTCCTCGACGAAGCGTCGCGGGTCTTGACCGGTCTGCACGACGCGGTCGATGGCCGCGAACGCCGATGCCGGGTCCGCGACGGCGAGCGCGTCGACCACGTCGTCGAGCAGTGCCGCGTCGGTGTAGCCGAGCAGGGCGACGGCACGCTCGTACGCGATGGCGCCGTCCTCGCTCCCCGCCATGAGCTGGTCGAGCAGCGACAGGGTGTCCCGCACCGATCCGCCACCGGCCCGGACCACCAGGGGCAGGACGCCCGGCGCGACCGACACGGACTCCTGCGCACAGAGCTGCTCGACGTACTCGAGCATCGTGGCCGGCGGCACGAGACGGAACGGGTAGTGGTGGGTCCGCGACCGGATGGTGCCGATGACCTTCTCGGGCTCGGTCGTCGCGAAGATGAACTTGACGTGCTCAGGGGGCTCCTCGACCAGCTTGAGCAGCGCGTTGAAGCCCTGCGGCGTCACCATGTGCGCCTCGTCCAGGATGAAGATCTTGAAGCGGTCGCGTGCCGGGGCGAACACGGCGCGGTCGCGCAGGTCGCGAGCGTCGTCGACACCGTTGTGGCTCGCCGCGTCGATCTCGATCACGTCGAGGGAACCGCTGCCCCCGCGCGCGAGCTCGACGCAGCTCGGGCAGACACCGCACGGGGTGTCCGTCGGCCCCTCGGCGCAGTTGAGGCAGCGTGCGAGGATGCGGGCCGAGGTCGTCTTGCCGCAGCCGCGCGGCCCGCTGAACAGGTACGCGTGGTTGACACGGTTCGTCCGGAGCGCGGTCCGCAGCGGGTCGGTGACCTGCGACTGCCCGATCAGCTCGGCGAAGTTCTCGGGCCGGTAACGGCGATACAGGGCGGTGACCACGGACCAAGGGTAGCCGGGACGGCCGACACCACCAGCCGTCACACCGAGCCTGTGGACGGCGTCGGGTCACACCCCTTCCGGGAACGAAGAAGACTCCTCACGCACCCGCCAGAGCCCGGTTACCCTTGCTGCGTTTCCGCCCTGGGGGAGTTGGCCTGGATGGCGTCACGTGAGGAGCCTCCGGAAGTCTACCGGACGCGACGGGCAGTATCGGACACATGAAGATCGCCATCGCCGGAGGACACGGACAGATCGCCCTGCTCCTCGCCCGCCTCGTCACCGACGCCGGCCACGACGCCGTCGCCGTCATCAGGAACCCCGCGCACCGCGCCGACGTGGAGCAGCAGGGCGCGACCGCGCTGGTCGTGGACCTGGAGCAGGTCGACGACGACGAACTCGCCCTGCGCCTGCGCGGGGTCGACGCGGTGGTGTTCGCGGCCGGTGCCGGCCCGAACAGCGGTGCGGAGCGGAAGGAGACCGTCGACCGGGACGCCGCACTGCTCCTCGCCGACGCCGCCGAGCGGATGGGCATCGACCGCTACGTGATGATCTCGGCGATGGCGGCCGACTCGTACGACCCGGAGCGGGCCGTCGTGCCCGCCCGCTCCGAGGACGACGTCTTCCAGGTGTACCTGCGCGCGAAGTCCGAGGCGGACGCGGACATCCGCGCGCGGAACCTGCGCTGGACGATCGTCCGTCCGGGTGCGCTCCTCGACACACCGCCGCAGGGCACGGTCGCCGTCGGGCGCACGGTGCCGCGCGGGTCGATCCCCCGTGCGGACGTCGCCGCGGTCGTGCTGCACGCGCTCCTCGACGACTCCGCGGTCGGCGTGCAGTTCGAGGTGACGAGCGGCAACACACCGATCCCCGCCGCCCTGCACGCCCTCGGCTGACCCGATCCGCACGAACGAGACGCCCCCCGCGCTGCCGAGACGCCCCCCAACCGTCGAGACGCCCCCGGATCCGGGGGCGTCTCGCGCACTCGGGGGCGTCTCGCGCGCGACCGCCGCGAGCTACAGCGCGACCGCAGCCGACTGCCGGGCGATCTCGAGCTCCTCGTTCGTCGGGATGACGAGCACCGCGACACGCGACGCGTCCGTGGAGATGCGCCGTGCCTCCCGTGAGGCCAACTCGTTCCGGTCCGCGTCGACCTCGATGCCCAGGTGCTCGAGCCCCGCGAGCACGCGCCGGCGCAGCAGCGCGTTGTTCTCCCCGACGCCCGCGGTGAAGACCACGGCGTCCAGCCCACCGAGCTGCGCCGTGTACGCCCCCACGTACCGGCGGATCCGGTGCCGGTACACGGCGAGCGCCGCCTCGGCGGTCTCGTCACCGCGCGACGCAGCGTCCTGCACGTCCCTCATGTCCCCGTTGCCGGTGAGCCCGAGCAGGCCCGACTGCTTGTTGAGCATGGTGTCGAGCTCGTCGAAGTCGAGTCCGGCCTCGCGGTGCAGGTGCAGCAGGACGGCGGGGTCGAGGTCGCCGGAGCGGGTCCCCATCACCAGGCCCTCGAGCGGGGTCAGGCCCATCGAGGTCTCGATCGAGCGGCCGCCGTCGATCGCCGCGGCCGAAGCCCCGTTGCCGAGGTGCAGCACGATGGTCTTCAGCTCGGACAGCGGGCGGTCGAGGAACGCGGCGGCCTGCTCGGAGACGTACTTGTGGCTCGTGCCGTGCATGCCGTAGCGCCGGATCTGGTGCTTCTCGGCGAGGTCGGCCGGGATCGCGTACGTGTACGCGTGCGGCGGCATCGTCTGGTGGAACGCGGTGTCGAACACGGCGACGTGCGGGACGTCGGCGAAGACCTGCTTCGCGGCCCGGATCCCCTCGAGGTTCGCCGGGTTGTGCAGCGGCGCGAGGCTGTTCAGCGCCTCGATCTGCTCCTCGACCTCGTCCGTCACGACCGTCGCCCGGTCGAACGTGGTCCCGCCGTGCACCACGCGGTGGCCGACGACCGCCGGGGGGTGCTCGTCGAACGACGGGCCGACCTTCGCGAAGGCGTCGAGCATGGCTTGGAAGCCCGCCGCGTGGTCCGGGACGTCGGCTGAGTCGTTCGAGGACGACTCCCCCGTCACCGCGTTCGTGTGCTTCCACGCGCCGGCGGACTCGCCGATGCGCTCCACCAGCCCGGAGGCGAGCGTGCGCTCGCCCTCGAGCTCGATGAGCTGGTACTTGAACGAACTCGAACCGGAGTTCACGACGAGGGCTGCGGTCACTGGGGTGGTGCCTTTCTCGGGACGGACTGGAGGCGCGGTGCGGGTCGGTCGGTCAGGCCGCGTCGGTCGCGGTGCCGGCCTGGATCGCGGTGATCGCGACGGTGTTCACGATGTCGCCGACGAGGGCGCCCCGCGAGAGGTCGTTGATCGGCTTGCGCAGGCCCTGGAGCACCGGACCGATGGCCACGGCACCCGCCGACCGCTGCACGGCCTTGTAGGTGTTGTTGCCGGTGTTCAGGTCCGGGAAGACGAACACCGTCGCCCTGCCGGCGACCGGCGAGCCCGGCATCTTCGTGCTCGCGACGGTCGGGTCGGCGGCGGCGTCGTACTGGATGGGGCCCTCGACGAGCAGGTCCGGGCGACGCTCCCGCACGAAGGCGGTGCCCGCGCGGACCTTGTCGACGTCCGCCCCGGTGCCGCTGTCCCCGGTCGAGTAGCTGAGCATCGCCACCCGCGGATCGATGCCGAACTGCGCCGCGGTCTCGGCCGACGAGATCGCGATGTCGGCGAGCTGCTCGCTCGTCGGGTCCGGGATCACCGCGCAGTCGCCGTAAACGAGCACGCGGTCGGCCAGCGCCATGAGGAAGACGCTCGACACGATCGACGTGTCCGGCCGGGTCTTGATGATCTCGAAGGACGGCCGGATCGTGTGCGCCGTGGTGTGCTTCGCGCCGGACACCATGCCGTCGGCCAACCCGAGCTGCACCATGAGCGTGCCGAAGTACGAGACGTCCGTGACGGTGTCGCGGGCGAGCTCGATCGACATGCCCTTGTGCGCCCGCAGCCGGGTGTACTCCTCGGCGAAGCGCTCGCGGAGCTCGGGGTCGAACGGGCTGACGAGCTGCGCACCCTCGAGGTCGAGCCCGAGCTCGGTCGCGCGGGCACGGATCGCGGCGGGTTCGCCGAGGATCGTCAGCGCGCAGACCTGACGCTGCAGCAGCGTGGACGCGGCGTGCAGGATGCGGTCGTCGTCGCCCTCGGGCAGGACGATCCGCTTGCCGTAGCCGCGGGCCCGGTCGAGCAGGCCGTGCTCGAACATGAGCGGCGTCACGACGCCGGACGGCGTGAGCTGCAGCCGGTCGCGCAGGGCGTCGGCGTCGACGTGCTGCTCGAAGAGCGCGAGCGCGAGGTCGGCCTTCCGCGGGGAGTCCGCCGCGAGCCGCCCGCGGGTGTGGGTGATCCGGAGCGCGGTGTCGTACGTGCCGAGGTCGTTCCGGGCGATCGGCAGCGAGCTCGACAGGCCCTCGAGCAGGCGGGTGATCTGCGGCGAGGTCTCGAACCCGCCGTTCAGGATGACACCGGCCAGGCTCGGGAAGGTCTCGGACTGGTTCGCGAGCACCGTGGCGAGCAGCACGTCGCTGCGGTCCCCCGGCACGACCACGATCCCGCCCTCGATGAGCCGGGGCAGCACGTTCTCCATGCTCATGCCGGCGACGACGGTGCCCAGGGCCTCGCGGTCGAGCAGGGCCTCGTCCCCACGGACGAGCGTCGCGCCGGTCGCCTGCAGCAGGGCACGGACGGTCGGTGCGACGAGCACGCGGTCCTCGGGGATGGCCCAGACGGGCGTGTCGGGGTGGACGTCGCGCACCGCGTGCTCGACGCTCGCGACGATCGCCGCGAGCGCGTCCGGGTCGGCACGGTTCACCACCACGCCGAGGAGCTGGGCGTGCGCCGCCCGGAGCTCGCTCGTCGTGACGTCGGCGACCTGCGCCATCGCCTCGGCCGTGCGCGCCCCCCGCTCGGCGGAGTCGCGGCCGCCGAGCACGAGCAGCACGGGCGCCCCGAGGTTCGCCGCGACCTTCGCGTTGAAGGACAGCTCCGTCGGGCTGCCCACGTCGGTGTAGTCGGACCCGAGGACCACGACCGCGTCGCACTGCCGCTCGACCTGCGCGAATCGGGACAGGATCGTGCCGAGCGCGGCGTCGGGGTCCGCGTGGACGTCGTCGTAGGTGACGCCGACGGCCTCGTCGTACGAGAGCCCGACGGCGGTGTGCTGCAGGAGCAGCTCGAGCACGTAGTCGGGCTCGGCGACCGACCGGGCGACGGGTCGGAACACGCCGACGCGACCGACGGATCGGGCGAGGGTCTCGAGGACACCGAGGGCCACGGTGCTCTTGCCGGTGTGCCCCTCTGCTGACGTGATGTAGATGCGGGTCGACACACCTCCAGGGTAGTCGCGCGCTCGACGGGCCCTCTGGGAGCCGGCGGGGCTGTGGAGGCTCGTGGTCATCCACACCCTCGGGAACCTGTACCATTGGTTTTCGTCATCGCGAGATGTCGCCTGGAGAATTCGCCTAGTGGCCTATGGCGCACGCTTGGAAAGCGTGTTGGGTGCAAGCCCTCGGGGGTTCGAATCCCCCATTCTCCGCCAGCAACTCCCACCAGGAGCGGTCCGGCCAGGAACGTACCGGTCAAGAACGACGAAGGGCACCCGCCTAGCGGGTGCCCTTCGTCGTTCCGGTGGCGCCCGTCGACGCCCGTGTCCCCCGTCAGGCCGACGGCTGTGCCCCCCGTCCGCAACGAGGTGGCCGGAACACGCCGCTGCGCAGTGGAACGCACTGTCCTCCGGCCCCGCCGAGGCCCTAGTCTGTACTCACGGACGACCCCGGGACGGGTCGGACACGGTGCAACCGGGCGGCAGGGGCGTCGCCCGACGGGCGTGCGGTCGACGCTGCCCGCGCACCCGAGGGCGAGGAGACCCACGTGGGGGACGCGACGGTACCGGCGACGGGACGACTGCGCGCGCCGGTGTTCGACACGGTGCTCCGGCCCCGTCGCGCACTGGTCCGCTCCACCGCCCTGAGCGTCGTCTGCTCCGCCGTCCCACTCGTCGTCGCGCTGGTCTGGGTCACCCTCCCGATGCGCTGGTGGTCGCTCGTGGCCGGCTTCGTCGTGCTCCTCGCCGTCCTGGCCGGTGTGCTGTTCGTTCGGCTCGGCTCGGCGTTCCTCGGGATCGATGAGGACGACGTCGTGCTGCACGGCGTGGTCACCGCAAACCGACGCATCCCGCGGGCCCGGGTGCACCACCTCGTCCTCGTGACGACGCAGCACGGGACGGCCGACCGCCCGGTCCGGACGCTCCTGGCGTTCGACGCCGACGACGAGCACCTGTTCCGCATGCGCGGCGACGTCTGGGGCGACGCGGCACTCGAGCGCGTGGTCGACGTGCTCGACGTCCAGGTGGACCGCGAAGGCCGCGTCCTGCCGGCACGCGAGGTCGCCCGCCGCTGGCCGTCGAGCCGCGCCTGGTACGAGCGTCGTGCCGGCGTCGCGGTCGCGGGTGGCGCTGCGGCCGCCCTCGTCGTCGGGGTCCTCGCCGTCGAGACGATCGGACTCCTCGCACGCTGACCGTCCGCGCCGCCCGAGCACGCTGACCGATCAGCGCCCGACGAGCACGCTGACCGACCGCGCCACCCGAGCTCGCCGACCGTCAGCGCGGCCCCTCAGCGCCGGCGTCGCAGGGTCGAGAAGATCCCCTTCACGACCTCCTTGGCGATGGTCCCGCCGAGCCCCGGACCGAGCAGGTCCGACAGCGGGTCCCCCGACCGCCGCGAGGTCGACGTCCGCGACGACCGTGGCGAGCGACCGCTCCGCCGCGACTCGGCCGTCCGCTCCGCGCGCTCGAACTCCCGCTGCGTGCGCTCGTACTCCTGCTGCGCGGCCCGACGCTCTCGCTCGTCCTGCTTCGCCCGTGCCGCCGCCTCCTTCGCGGCTGCCGCGGCGGCCCGCGCCGCCTGCTTCTCGGCCTCGGCCTGCGCGGACGCGGCGTGCTCCGCCGCCTCCGCGGCGGCGGCCTCGGCGGCCGCGGCCTCCATCCGGCGCGCGAGGATCTCGTGCGCCGAGTCGGGGTCGACGCGGGTGCCGTACCGGGCGAGGAGCGGGGACGAGGTGACCCGGGCCTCCAGGTCCGCCCCCGGCAGGGGCTCCATGGAGCCCTGCGGCGCGCGCAGGCGCGTCCACGCGACCGGCGTGGGCGCACCACGCTCGTTCATCACGGTGACGATCGCCTCACCCGTCGCCAGCGAGGTCAGGACCTCGCCGAGGTCGTACTCGCTCGTCGGGTAGGTCGACACCGTGGCGCGGAGAGCCTTCGCGTCGTCGGGCGTGTGGGCGCGGAGCTGGTGCTGGATGCGCGACCCCAGCTGCGCGAGCACGTCGTTCGGGACGTCCTTCGGCGTCTGCGTGACGAAGAACACGCCGACGCCCTTCGAACGGATCAGCCGGACGGTGCGGACGACCTGCTCGGTGAAGTCCTTCGACGCACCCGTGAACAGCAGGTGCGCCTCGTCGAGGAAGAACACGAGCTTCGGCTTGTCCTGGTCGCCGACCTCGGGCAGCTCGTTGAACAGGTCTGCGAGCATCCACATCAGGAACGTCGAGAACAGCTGTGGCTGGTCCTGCACGCCGGGGACCTCGAGCAGGCTCACGATCCCGCGGCCGTCCGGGGCCGTCCGGAGGAACTCGGCGGTGTCGATCTCCGGCTCCCCGAAGAACGCGTCGGCACCCTGGTCGGCGAAGGTGACGAGCTCGCGCAGGATCACGCCGACCGTCTGCTTCGACAGACCGCCGAGGTCCGCGAGTTCGCCCTTGCCCGCGTCGCTCGTCAGGTAGGTCAGGACGCTCCGCAGGTCGGACAGGTCGACGAGCGGCAGCCCGGCCTGCTCGGCGTAGTGGAAGACGAGCCCGAGCGACGACTCCTGCGTCTCGTTGAGACCGAGCACCTTCGCGAGCAGCAGCGGCCCGAACCCGGACACCGTCGCCCGGACCGGGACACCCGTGCCGACGCCGCCGAGGGCGTAGAACTCGGCCTGGCTGCCGACGCCCTGCCACTGCTGGCCGATGCCCGCCGTGCGCGCGAGCAGCTTGTCGTTCGGCTGGCCGGGGGTCGCCAAGCCGGACAGGTCGCCCTTGACGTCCGCCGCGAACACCGGCACACCGGCCGCGGCGATCTGCTCGGCGAGGAGCTGCAGGGTGCGGGTCTTGCCCGTGCCGGTGGCACCCGCGACGAGGCCGTGCCGGTTGAGCATGCCGAGCGGGATGCGGACCTGGACGTCCGGCAGCGCCTCGCCGTTGACGAGCGCGCCGAGTTCGAGGGCGGTGCCGCCGACGGCGTACCCGGTACGGACGGCCGCCACGGCGTCGGCGCCGAGCGGTCCGGCGGGTGGTGCGGTGAGCGGCGGGGTCGCCTGGTCGCCGGGTCGGGTGTCGGGCCGGACGGGAGGCTCGGTGCCTGTGGACGACGTCGACTCGGCTGCCGGGGTGGCCGGGTCCGTGGGCGCTGCTGCCGGCTCGGCTGTCGTCGCCGCCGGCTCGGTGGGCGCTGCGGCCACTGTCCGGCTCAGCGCTGCGGCGAGCTCCTCGGCCCGCCGTGCGGCCTCGTCGGCGAGCCGACGCGCCTCCTCGGCGGCGGCCTGCGCCGCCGCTGCCGCTGATCTCGCCTGCTCCACCGCGTCGTCGCTCATGGCCACAGCGTACGGACGCCGACCGACGCCGGTCCGGCCGGACGACGACGGGGAGTGACTAGTGCGTGAGGGCGGGGACCGTGCGGGGGCGGACCACGGCCCAGAGCAGGACGATCGCCACCGCCGCCGTGCACGCCATCACGGCCGCCATCGGCGCCGCGGTCTCGATGCCGAGCCAGCCGACGACCGGCGAGATGAGCCCGGCGACACCGAAGTTCAGGGCGCCGAGGAGCGAGGCGGCGGTGCCGGCTTCCTTGCCGTGCGCGGCGAGGCCGATCACCTGGACGAGCGGGAACGAGAAGCCGCACGCCGCGATGAAGAACCAGAGCGGCACGAGCACGCCGACCAGTCCGGCACCCAGCGCGTCGAGCACGATGATCGCGACCGACGCCAGGAACAGGGTCGCGGTCGAGCAGGCGAGGATCCACTGCGGGCCGACACGCTGCGCGATCCGCGAGGAGATCTGCACGCCGACGACGACGCCGATGGAGTTCACCGCGAAGAGCAGTCCGTACTGCTGCGCGTTGAGCCCGTAGACGCCCTGGAACAGGAACGGCGACGAACTCAGGTACGAGAACAGGCCGCTGAACACCATCGCTCCGATGAGCGCGACGCCGACGAAGATCCGGTCGGAGAACAGCGCCCTGTACCGCTGGCCGACGGTGGAGTGGCCGGCCTCGTGCCGGCGCTCCTTCGGCAGCGTCTCGACGATGAGCAGGATCGACGCGATCACGACGGCCAGGCCGTAGCAGGCGAGGAACACGAAGATGCCGCGCCAGCTGGTGAAGCGGAGCATCTGCGAGCCGATGAGCGGCGCGAGGATCGGTGCGAGGCCGTTCACCATCGCCAGGCGCGACAGCATGCGCACGAGGGGCTTGCCGCCGAACAGGTCGCGGACGGTGGCCATCGCGACGACACCACCCGCCGCGGCACCCATGCCCTGCAGGACGCGGAACACGGCCAGCAGCTCGATGTCCGGCGCGGTGGCCGCTCCGATGGACGCCGCGATGTGCACCGTGGTGGCGATGATGAGCGGCAGGCGACGACCGACCTTGTCGCTCCACGGGCCGACCAGCAGCTGGCCGACCGCGAACCCGAGCGTCGTCGCCGTGAGCGTGAGCTGCACGGCGCCGTCGGAGACCCCGAACTGCTCCTTGAGCGACGGGAACGCCGGCAGGTAGAGGTCGATGGTGAACGGCCCGAGCGCGGTGAGCGCGCCGAGCACGAAGACGTAGACGAGGCGCTGACCCCGGGTGAGCGAGTCACCGGGGTGGAGCACGACGCGGAGTGGACCAGTGGTGGCGGGCGCGGTCACGAGCGAGCGGTCCTTCGACAGGAGAGACGGGAGAGGGAGGTGATCACGGGCGCCGCGGTTGCCCGGCGCCGGGAGAGCGGGGTCGCACCGGGCGGACCCGGCCGAGTCGAATCGAATCGATTCGCCCACGGAACCATCCTACGGGCTGCGTGAGCGCTCCCGGAACCTCCCGCACCACATCCGTCGCGTCACACCGCGCTCTCCGTCCCGTCCGGGCGGTCGCCGTACGGTAGCGTCGACCGTGCTCGTCGACACCCGGTCGGACCGGGCAACGGACTCGGCGAGAAGGGGGTGGGACCGTGGTCGACGCACGGATCCTGCACACCACCGCAGCCCTGCGCGAGGCGATCCTGCGGCTGGCCGCCGACCGCCCCGTGTCCACGATCACCGTCGCGGACGTCACGCGCGCGGCCGGGATCAACCGTGCGACCTTCTACTCGCACGCGGTCTCGCCGGGGTCGCTGCTCGCCGACGTGCTCACGCCCGAGCTCGACCGCATCCGCGAGGACGACGCCGAGGCCCGCCGGACGGCTGCCGCCCGTGGTGCGGGTGCCGACGAGCTCGCTGCGATCACCCGTCGCGGGATCGACGCGGTCGTCGAGCACGTGGTGTCCCACCGGGACATCTACGCGAAGGGGCTCCCGGACACCGAGGACGCCTCGCTCCACCGGCTCCTCGTCGAGCACTTCACCGTTTCGAGCGCGCAGCACATCCGCGAGCTCCCCACCGAGCGCCCGACCATGCTCGACGACGTCGCGGCCGGGTTCGTCGCGCAGGGGTTCGTCGGTGCGATCGAGGCCTGGCTCGCCGGGCCCCGGCGGTCGCGGAGGTCGCTCGTCGAGACGATCACGCTGTCGTTCCCGTCCTGGTGGCACTGAGCGCCGCGGCACCGGCGACAGCAGCGACCGTCAGTCGCTGATCGTCGGTCGCTGATCGTCGGTCGCTGATCGTCGGTCGCTGATCGTCGGTCGCTGATCGTCGGTCGCTGATCGTCAGTTGCTGACCGTCGGCTTCTCGCCGCGCTGCAGCGACCGCACCACGTCGACCGTGGCGTCGACGAACGCGTCCCCGTCGTCGCCGGGCACTCGATGGTCGGCGGACACCCCGTCGCCCCCGGTCCCGCTCGCGGGCAGGGACCCACCGAGGGACACCACGACCACGCCGGCGTCGTGCGCGGTCTGGAGCGCCCCGGCCAGGGCCGAGGCGTCGACTGCGCGGACGAGCACCGCCTTCGCGCCGCCCCGGACGAGCGCGTCGATCGCCTCGCGCTGGGCCGCCGCGCCGTCCTGCTCGGGCGCCACCCGGACGTCCGACCGGAACCCCGCTGCGTCGAGCCGGTCGCCGAGCGCCGTGCCGAGCGAGCCGTCCGCGGCGGACAGGACCACCCCGACCACGGCGTGCCGGTCGAAGCCGCCGTCCGAGCTGGTCAGGTCCGAGCTCTGCACGGGCGTCGGCGCCGCGGTCGTGGGACCCTGGCAACCGGTCAGGGCGACGAGGGCCGCCCCCACCACGACGGCCACGACGGCCCCGACCCGCATGCGCACGCGCGTCACGCTACCCGCTCGGCACCTGCAGGCGGCGGCACCGGGCCGAGCCGTCGGACCGCCGCGGTGGCGAGCAGCGCGATCACGATCATCGCGAGGAACACGAGCGGGAACGACCACGCGGCGTCCGCTCCCCCGCTGCCGACGAACAGCAACCCGGTGACCGCGAGCCCGACGACGCTGCCCGAGGCGTCCGCGATCGTCAGCGCCGAGCTCGCGAACCCGTCGTCGCCCTCGCCCGAGAACCGCAGCGTCAGCATCGACGCCCGCGGGTACAGCCCGCCCATGCCCGCGCCGCCGACGAACCAGCCGACGACGAGCACCCACCACGGCAGGTCGAACGCGGCGACCGCGAGCGCCGTGACCAGGCTGACGAGCACCAGGGCGAGCCCGACACCGAACGTCCTGGCGGCCGTCAGGCGTTCCTCGCCGACCCGTCCGTGCACCCAGCTGGCACCGGCCCAGCTCAGGGCGGCGACGGTCAGCGCGAGGCCCGCCGTCGACGCCGACAGACCGTGCCGCGACTGCAGCAGGAACGGCACGTAGGCCTCGCTCCCGAAGAACGCCGCCGCGACGAGTCCCCGCAGGAGCACCACGCTCGGCAGCCCGGGCGCCGCACGGAACGTCCCGGTCGGCAGCAGCGGACGGAGCGCCGCCCACGTGCCGACGACCCCGACGACGACCGCGGCGACGCGCGGCCACGGGCCGAGGTCCGGGGCGACGTTGAGGAGCAGGATCGCGATCGCCGCCCCGACGGACCAGCCGATCCTGGTGCGTTGCCACACCGGTCGGAGCGCGGCGGCCGGGGCGTGCAGCTTCCCGAGGGTCGGCACGAGCAGGGCGAACGACACCACCGCGATGACGAGCGCCCCGGCGAAGACCCAGTGCCAGCCCCACGTCTCGGTGACGATCCCCGCGACCGCCGGGCCGACGAGCGCCGGGACGACCCACGCCGCGGCGAACCCGGCGAACACCGGGCCGTGCAGCTCGGCTGGGAAGATCCGTGCGACGAGCACGTAGAGCACGACGTCGATCGCCCCGGCACCGAAGCCCTCGACGAGCCGCCCGACGAGGAACACCTCCATCGTGGGCGCCAGCATCACGACCGCGGTGCCGAGCGCGAAGAGCGCGGCCGAGACCCACGCGACGACACGACCGCCGGACCGGTCCGTCCAGTTCCCCGCGAGCACCATGCCAGGGACACCCGCGGCGAGGGGTGCCGCGAAGGCGAGCGCGTACAGCGTCTCGCCGTCGAGGTCACGGCTGATCTCCGGCATGACCGTGGTCATCGCCAGGTTCTGGAACGCCGCGACGCCCACGATGGCGACCATGCCGATCGTCGCGAGCGCGTAGCGCCCGCTGAGGATCCCGGTCGTCGTCGCCACGCTGCTCACCCGGGTCACGCTACCGGTGACCACGGACGGACTGGAGGATCGTGGCGGCGCCGCCACGATCCTCCAGTCCGCCCTGCGCGCGCGTCAGCGCGCCGCGACGTCAGCGCGCCGGGACGTCAGCGCTCCAACGCCTGCAGGACGTCCGCGACCAGGTCGCCGGCGTCCTCGATGCCCACCGACAGGCGGACGACGTTCTCCGGCACGGCGAGCTCCGTGCCCTTGACGGACGCGTGCGTCATCTCGCTCGGGTAGCCGATGAGCGACTCGACCCCGCCGAGCGACTCGGCGAGCGTGAACACCTCGGTCGACTCGACGAACCGCTTCGCCGCCGCGGGGCCGCCGGTCAGCGCGACCGAGAGCATGCCGCCGAAGCCACGCATCTGCTTCGCGGCGACGTCGTGCCCGGGGTGGTCGGCGAGGCCCGGGTAGAAGACGCGCTCGACACCCGGGGCGGACACGAGCGCCTCGGCCACGGCCTGCGCGTTCGCGGAGTGCCGCTCCATCCGCAGCGGCAGCGTCTTGATGCCGCGGGTGGTCAGGAAGGCGTCGAACGGCGAGGCGATCGCACCCGCACCGAACTGCAGGAAGCCGACCTGCTCCGCGAACTCCTGGTCCCGCAGCACGACCGCACCGCCGACGACGTCGGAGTGGCCCCCGAGGTACTTCGTCGTGGAGTACGACACCGCGTCGGCGCCGAGCGCGAGCGGCTGCTGCAGGTACGGCGAGGCGAACGTGTTGTCCACGACGACGAGCGCACCGGCGGCGTGCCCGACCTCGGACAGCAGCGCGATGTCGGCGATCTTCATGAGCGGGTTCGTCGGGGTCTCGACCCACAGGACGGTCTTCGCGGGGGCACCCTCGAGCGCGGCGCGGACCCGGTCGACGTCGCTCATGTCGACGACGACGAGCTCGACGCCCCACGGCACGTGCAGCCGGTTCACCAGGCGGTGCGTCCCGCCGTAGACGTCGTTGCCCATCACCACGCGGGCGCCGGGCTCCAGGTACGCGCGGAGCAGGGCGTCCTCGGCGGCCAGCCCGGACGCGAACGAGTACGCCGCGACGCCGCCGTCCAGGTCGGCGAGGAGCGTCTGCAGGGCGTCCCGCGTCGGGTTGCCGCCGCGCGAGTACTCGTAGCCGTTCCGCATGTTCCCCACGCCGTCCTGCACGTAGGTGCTCGTGACGTGGATGGGCGGGATCACCGCGCCGGTCGTGGCGTCGGGGTCCTGGCCGGCGTGGACGGCACGGGTGTCGAACTCGGTCATGCGATCGGGGTTCCTTGCAGCTCGGGGTCGTGGTCGGGGGCGCGTCGGTGCGCGGCCCGGGTCACTCGGACAGGGAGGTCAGCAGGTCGTGCCGGGTCAGCACGGTCACCGGCTTGCCGTCGTCGACGACGAGCAGGGCGTCGACGGACTCGAGCGCCCGCCGGGCCGCGGACAGGGACTCCCCCGTGCCGATGAGCGGGAGCGGGTCCCCGACGAAGCCGGACACCGCGTCGGTCATCGCGGCCGCGCCGGTGAACACCTGCTCGAGCAGGTCCTTCTCGGCGACGGCACCGACGACCTCGCCGATCACGACGGGCGGCTCGGCGCTCAGGACCGGCATCTGCGAGACGCCGTACGTCGCCATGATCTCGACGACGTCCCGCACGGTGTCCGACGGGTGCGCGTGCACGAGGTCCGGCAGACGGCCGTCCTTGCCCGCGACGACGGACCCCACCGTCCGCGCGTCGTCGGTCTCGGCGAAGCCGTACGAGCGCATCCACCGGTCGTTGAAGATCTTGCCGAGGTAGCCCCGGCCGCTGTCCGGCAGGAGCACCACGACGACGTCGTCCTCGGTCAGGTCCTGCGCGGCCCGGAGCGCGGCGACCACGGCCATGCCGCTCGACCCGCCCACGAGCAGGCCCTCCTCGCGCGCCAGGCGGCGGGTCATCGCGAACGACTCGGCGTCCGTCACGGCGATGATCTCGTCCGGGATCCCGGCGTCGTACGCGGCTGGCCAGAAGTCCTCGCCGACGCCCTCCACCAGGTACGGCCGCCCGGTGCCGCCCGAGTAGACCGAGCCCTCCGGGTCCGCGCCGACGATCCGGACGCGTCCGTCCGACGCTTCCTTGAGGTACCGGCCGGTGCCGGAGATGGTGCCCCCGGTGCCGACGCCGGCGACGAAGTGCGTGATCTGCCCCTCGGTGTCGCGCCAGATCTCGGGACCGGTGGTCTCGTAGTGGCTCCGCGGGCCGTTCGGGTTCGCGTACTGGTTCGGCTTGTAGGCGCCGGGGATCTCCCGCACGAGCCGGTCCGACACCGAGTAGTACGACTCCGGGTGCTCCGGCGGGACCGCGGTGGGGGTGACGACGATCTCGGCGCCGTACGCGGTGAGGACGTTCCGCTTGTCCTCGCCGACCTTGTCCGGCAGGACGAACACGCACCGGTACCCGCGCTGCTGGGCCACGAGCGCGAGCCCGACCCCGGTGTTCCCGGAGGTCGGTTCGACGATCGTCCCGCCGGGGCGCAGGTCGCCGGAGGCCTCGGCCGCATCGATGATCCGCGTCGCGATGCGGTCCTTCGACGAGCCGCCCGGGTTCAGGTACTCGACCTTGACCAGGACGGTCGGCCGGATGCCCTCGGTGACGCGGTTCAGACGGACGAGCGGGGTGTCGCCGACGAGGTCGACGACCGAGTTCGCGTAACGCACGCGGCCGAGTCTAGGCGGCTCCCCCGGCGACCCGCTGGGATGCGACGCGGGACTGCAGGCGGACCTGCTCCTGGGCCTGCAGGACGTCCTGGACGTCCTGGTGACGGCGGTCGATGACGGCGCTGATGTCCTTCGCCAGGCGCGGGGTCCGCTGCACGATCGCGTCGAGGACCGGGGCCGGGACCGCGAGCACGGACACCTCGGTGGTCGCCACCTGGAACGCCTGCACGACCTCGCGGGTCAGGGCCGTCTGCCCGACGTAGTCGCCGGCTTCCACCTTCGTCGCCAGGAGCTGCGTCCCGTCGAACGGCACCCGCAGCTCGATGCTGCCGCTGAGGACGAACCGGATCACCGTCGGCACGACGCCGGGGCGGGCGATCACCTCGCCGGCCGCGTAGCGCTCGAGCCGCACGGCAGGGGCGAGCGCCGCGCGGTCCTCGTCACCGAGGTACAGGATCGGCGCCACCGCGGCGAGCGCCGCGTCCCGCCGTTCCTCGGTCGCG
Source organism: Curtobacterium citreum (assembly GCF_006715175.1). Taxonomy (NCBI): domain Bacteria; kingdom Bacillati; phylum Actinomycetota; class Actinomycetes; order Micrococcales; family Microbacteriaceae; genus Curtobacterium; species Curtobacterium citreum. The sequence goes on from NZ_VFMQ01000001.1 coordinate 2,683,794, forward strand.
TGGTCGTCCGTCCCGTCGCCGTCGAGTGCCAAGCCCTCACGGCGGGCGGCGTACCAGAGCCAAGTCCGGAACTGCGCGAGCGCCGGTCCCTCCTGGGACGGGCCGCCGACCTCGAACGACACCGTGTACGCCGCGCCGCCGGCCGGCTCAGCCGCCGGCGCGGTGTCCCGCGCGAGCTGCGGCAGGGCCGCGGCGGTGCGCTGCAACAGCGCGACCACGGCCGCCGGGGCGTCGTCCGTCGTGAACGTGACGGACGTCGTGACCGGGAACGTGCCTCCTGTCCGGCTGAGGTTCGTGAACGACGCACCGGCGAGCGACGAGTTCGGGGTGACCAGGATCCCACCCCCGGTGTCGATGTGCACGGACCGCCAGTTCACCTCGACGACCCGGCCACGGGTGCCGCCCACGTCGAGCCAGTCGCCGAGCCGGAACGGCTGCTCGAAGAGCAGGAAGAGTCCCGCGATGACCGGTCCGACCGCGGACTGCAGCGCGAGGCCGATGACGAGCGACCCGACACCCAGGGCGGTGAAGATCCCGCCGACGTCGGCGCCCCAGACGATCTTGAAGACGAGCGCGAGCCCGAGCGCGATGAGCACGATCCGGGCGATGTCGACGAATATCGACGGGACCTTCTCGCGCCACGACCCGGCGCGGGCGTTCGTGAAGAGCAGGACGTTCAACCCGTTCAGCACGAACACGATCACCAGGAACCCGAGGACCGAGGCGATGACCTGGTTCACGACCGGCTGGCCGGGGTCCACCGCATCGGTGACCTGCACGGACAGCACCAGGATCGCGATGATCGGCACGACCGCGTTCCGGAGCAGCCCGATGACCTTGTGCATCGGGTTGTGCCGGCGCTGCAGCGAGGACTGCAGCTCGGTGAGGACGAGCAGCAGCACCGGCAGGCCGACGATCACCGCGATCGACGGCCAGAACCACGACTGCTCCCAGAACGCGGTCACGACGCCACCTGCTCGAGCTTCCAGATGCGCTGCGTGCCGCTCTGGGTGCGGACCTCGCCGGCGTCGACCAGGCCGTCGCGGTCGCCGAGCTTGTCGACCACGCGCTGCGTCGCGTAGACGCCGGCGGCCGGTGCGATGCCCTGCACGCGGTACGCCAGGCTGACCGCGTCGCCCCACATGTCGTAGACGAGCTTCGACCGGCCGACGAGCCCGCTCGTCACCTGCCCGGTGTCGATGCCGGCGCGGAGGCCCACGCGCGAGCCGTGTTGCGCGTTGAAGCGGTCGACGACGCGCTGGGACTCCTCCGCCCAGTCGACCATCCGCCGGACGTTGTCGACCCGGGGAACGCTCAGGCCGCACGACGCCAGGTAGCCCGCCCGCGTCGTGCGCACCCGCTCGACGCCGTACCGACTCGCCGCCTCGTCCAGCGACCGCCACAGGTCGTTGACGAGCGACAGGCTCTCCTCGGCGGACAGGCCACGCGCGAAGTCGTCGAACCCGACCAGGTCCGCGTAGACGACGGCCACGTCCTGGTGGTCGGCCGCGATCGTGTCGTCACCCTGCTTGTACCGCTCGGCGACGTCGGCCGGCATCATCGTGAGGAGCAGCGCGTCGTTCTGCCGCCGCTGCTCGTCGAGCAGGTCCTGCTTCACCTGCAGGCTCCGGCTCATGTCGTTGAACGCCACCCCGAGGTCGCCGATCTCGTCTCCGGGACGGGTGCGCACCTCGACCCCGAGCTCGCCCGCGCTGACCCGGTTCACGGCGGTCTGCAGCCGTCGGACCGGGCGCACGAACACCTGCGCGAGGAGCAGCGAGAGCAGGCTGACGAGCACGATGATCCCGACGAGGGACAGCCCGAGGTTGCGGGTGAAGTCGTTCACCGGGCCGAACGCCTCGGCGGTGTCGGTCTGCGCGACGACCACCCACCGCAGGCCGTCCACCTCGAGCGGCGCGTACGCGGCGAGGACCTCCTTGCCGCGGTAGTCGGTGCCGATCACCGTCCCGGTCTTCCCCTGCAGCGCCCGGGACACCGCGGTCGAGTCCACCTCCTGGAGCAGCACCGACCCCTTCACGGCCAGCTGCCGCTCCGCGACGGACGGTGCCGTCCCCGCGGCGACGACGTCCTGCTCGTACTGCCGGGGGTGCTGGAGCAGCTGGCGGGGGTACGACCGCATGAGGTGGTCGGCGCCGACCAGGTACGACTCACCGGTGTCCCCGAGCCCGTCGCCCTTCCAGCCCTCGTTGCCGGTCATGACGCTGTTCACGAGCTCGACCGGCACCTGCACGGCCATCACGCCGATGATCTTCCCCTGGTCGCCGACCGGGGACATCACCCACAGCGTCGGGACGTTCAGGCTCGGGACGTACCGCGCGAAGTCGGTCACCACGAAGTCGTCGGCGCTCGTCAGCCGGAGGGCGTCCTGGTAGCCGGACGCCAGGTTCGAGTCCCGGTACGGCCCGTCGTCCAGGTCCGTCCCGAGGTCCGCGCCGCCGTACGCCGAGTAGACGACGTTCCCGTCGGTGTCCATGAGGAGCAGGTCGTCGTAGCCGACGGTCTCGGTCGCCTGCCGGAAGTACTCCTGGTACTCCGCGTGCGCGGCCGACCACGCGCTGCCGTCGCCCGCGTCGTCTTCCTTGATCGCCTCGTCGTAGTCGGTGAACGGCGCCGTGTACCGCGCCTGCAGGTAGATCTGCGGGTCCGTCGTCGGGGCGAACTGCTCCGGGTTCGCGGTCTCGCCGGAGCGGGCGTCGAGCTGCGGCACGAACGTGTCGCGGTACCAGCCGTCGACCTTCGTCCGGTCCGCGTCTGTCACCGGCTGGCGCTGGAGGTCCTGCCACCCGGCCGTGAAGGCCTTCGTCGCGCCCACGACGCTCGCGTTCCGGGTCTGGGCGACCACGGTCTGCGTGAACTGCGAGAACGAACGCTGCAGCTCGGTGATCCGCGTTTCACGGAGGGACGTCACCTGGTTCGTCGCCGCGGTCTGCAACGAGGACCGGCCGTTCAGGTAGCCCACCGCGCCGACGACCAGCGCCGCGACGATGCTCACCCCGAGCAGCATCACGAGGAGCTTCGACTGGATGTCCAGCGACCCCCGCGAGAACAGGCCCCGCACGGCGGGTCGGCGCCGCGGCGCCTCCTCGACGACGCGCGGGGCGTCGGGTGCCGCGTCAGCCGCGGGCGGGATCGGATCGGGCTGCGGTGGGACTGCGGTCACGTCGTTCTCCTGGTGGATCGAGGCGCGGGCTGTCAGACCACGGTTACCAGGTGAGGGGTGCTCGGGTGCGGGATCGGCTGTCTGCTCGGCGCGGCTGTCCGCTCGCCGCATCGCGCGGGCGGGCGGGCGGCCGTCGGGTGGACGGGCCGGGGTCCGGACTGGAGGCACGGGGTCGCGTCCGGCGCGTCCGGTGCGGCGCGCAGGTGCCCGCAGCGCGTGGGGCGCCCCGCCGGTTCCTCCGGTGAGCAGAAGACGTCGCCTGCGTCTCCGGCGCGCGACGTCGTCTGCTCAGTCGACGGTGCGCGGTGGCGCCTCGGCGGGCGCCTCGGGAGGCCTCGGCGGGCGGGCCGGTGGGCTCCGGGCGGTCAGCGGTCCGCGTCGACCGTCGCATTCTGCTGCCGGAAGAGCGCCGCGTACACGCCGTCACGGTCGAGCAGTCCGTCGTGTGTCCCGCGCTCGACGATCCGCCCGTGGTCGAGGACGAAGATCACGTCGGCGTCCCGGATCGTCGAGAGCCGGTGCGCGATCGAGATCGTCGTCCGCCCGGCAGCCGCCGTGTCGAGGGCGGTCTGGACGACGTGTTCGGAGATGGAGTCGAGCGCGCTCGTCGCCTCGTCGAGCACGAGCACCGGCGGGTCCTTGAGCAGCACCCGAGCGATCGCGATGCGCTGCTTCTCACCGCCGGACAACCGGTAACCGCGCTCCCCCACGACGGTGTCGTAGCCGTCGGGGAACGAGGCGATCGTCTCGTGGATGTTCGCCGCACGCGCCGCACGCTCGAGCTCGGCGTCGGTCGCGTCCGGCTTGGCGTACCGGAGGTTGTCGCCGATCGAGGCGTGGAACAGGTACGTCTCCTGGCTGACGATGCCGACGTGACGCATCAGGTCCTCGTGCTCCAGGTCGCGCACGTCTGCGCCCGCGAACCGCACCGAGCCCGAGGACGCTTCGTACAGCCGAGGGACCAGGTAGGAGATCGTCGTCTTGCCCGCGCCCGACGGCCCGACGAAGGCGGCGAACTGCCCCGGTTCGAGCTCGAACGAGACCTGCTGCAACGTGGGTGCGTCGGCCTGGGCGTCCGGGTAGGCGAAGGTGACGTCCTCGAACGCCACGTGCCCGACGCGGCGCTCGTCGACCTTCTGGGCGGTCGGCGCGTCGGTGATGGCGGGACGCAGGTCCAGGTACTCGAAGATCCGGGCGAACAGCGCTCCCGAGGTCTGCAGGTCGAGGACGACGCGCAGCAGGCCCACGGTCGGGAAGAGCAGCCGCGACTGCACCGTGGTGAACGCGACGATGGTGCCGGCGGTGAACGGCACGTTCCCGATGATCAGGTACGCGGCCACCACGTAGATGACCGCGGGGATGATCGACAGGAAGACCTGGACGATGGCGAAGAACCACTGGCCGGACATCTGCTGCCGCACCTGCAACTGGATCTGGTTGCGGTTCTCGTCCCCGTAGCGCTGCGTCTCGCTGCGCTGCTGGTTGAAGGACTTGGCGAGCAGGATGCCGGAGACGCTCAGTGCCTCCTGGGTGATCGCCGTCATGTCGGACAGCGACTCCTGCGTCTGCGCGGCGATCCGCGCGCGGACCTGGCCGACCCGCCGCTGGGCGACGACCAGCAGCGGCAGCAGGACGACCGCGACGAGCGTCATCTGCCAGCTCAGCAGCAGCATCGCGACGATCGCGGCGATGACGGTGACGGTGTTGCCGAGGACGGACGAGATCGTGTTGTTGAGGACGCTCGCGACGCCACCGACGTCGTTCTGCAGCCGCGACTGGATGACGCCGGTCTTCGTGCGGGTGAAGAACGCCAGTTCCATCCGCTGCAGGTGCCCGAAGAGCCGCATGCGCATGGCGCCCATGACCTTGTTGCCGACGGTCGCCGTCAGGTAGGTCTGCCAGATGCCGACGCCGGCACTCGCGATCCAGAGGGCGATCATGCCGCCGACGAGCTCGAACAGCACCGGCAGGTCCGGGCGACCACCCGGCGGGAACAGTCCGCGGTCGAAGGCCTGCTGGGTGAGCAGCGGCGGGATCACCGACAGGGCGGCCCCGACGAGCACGAGCACGACCGTCAGGACGATGGCGCGGCGGTGCGGCACGAACAGTTCCGCGATCCGCCGGACGAGGTGCGGGATGCGCGGTGCCTCGGCGTTGGCGGCCTTCTGTGCCCGGCTGTCGCCGCTCGAGATGCGCCCACCGCCGCGGGGCCCACCCGCGGTACCCGGTCGCATCCCGTGACCCATGCTCATGGGGCAAACCTATCCCCGCCCGGGGACAGTGGCGGGGCGGCCCGTATTTGACCCCGTTCAGGGGCCGTGCGACCATCAGCAGTCCCCTTCCCCGGCTCCACAGAGGTCCCATGACGTCCGCGCCCACCCGCCCCACGTCGCTCCGCCAGCAGCTCGCTCGGCGCAAGCCCATCGAGCAGCTGCAGGCCGAGGCCGCGCGCGGCGTGGACGGTGCGCCGCTCCGCCGCTCGCTCGGCGTGTGGCACCTGACGATGATCAGCGTCGGCGCGACCCTCGGCACCGGCATCCTCGTCGTGCTCGGGACCGCGGTGCCCCTCGCCGGACCGGCCGTGTGGATCTCGTTCGTCGTGGCCGGGGTCGCCGCCCTGCTCTCCGCGCTGTCGTACGCCGAGATGGCCGGCGCGGTGCCGACGTCGGGGTCGAGCTACTCGTACACGTACGCGACGATGGGCGAGGGCATCGCCTGGGTCTGCGGCTGGTGCCTGGTCCTCGAGTACGCGGTGTCCGTGGCCGCCGTGGCCGTAGGTGCGAGCGAGTACGTCGACGAGACCCTCCGCGTCTTCGGTCTGCACCTGCCGACGGCCCTCGCAGCGCCCCCGGGCGACGGCGGGGTCGTCAACCTGCCCGCGGCGCTCCTGGTCCTGCTCGCGACGGCGGTCCTGCTGCCCGGCGCGCGCGAGAGCGCCTGGGTCAACACGCTCATGGTCGTCGTGAAGATCGCCCTGCTGGTGTTCTTCGTCGCCGTCGCCTTCACCGCGTTCCGCGCGCAGAACTTCGAGCCCCTCGCACCCATGGGTGCCGCGGGCGTCACCGCTGCGGCCTCGCGCCTGTTCTTCTCGTACATCGGGTTCGACGCCGCGTCGACCGCGGGCGAAGAGGCGAAGGACCCCCGCCGGGACCTCCCCCGCGCGATCATCGGGTCGATCGCGCTCATCACCGCGCTCTACATCCTCGTGGCCATCGCCGCGATCGGGGCCCGCTCGTGGACGTCGTTCTCCGCGGACGAGGCCTCGCTCGTCCGCATCGTCGTCGACGTCACCGGCCAGCCCTGGGTCGCGCTCGTGTTCTCCGTCGGCGCCGTGATCGCGATCGCGAGCGTCGTGCTCACCGTGCTCTACGGCCAGACACGCATCCTGCTGACCATGGCGCGGGACGGGCTCGTGCCGAAGCTCTTCGGCCGGGTCTCCCACCGCACCGGCACGCCCGTCGTCGGCACCCTCGTGGTCGGCGTCGTCGTGACCGTCGTCGCGGCGCTCGTCCCCCTCGGCGAGCTCGCCGACGCCACGAGCATCGGCACCCTCGTCGCGTTCGCCCTCGTCAACGTGTCGGTGCTCGTGCTGCGCCGCAGCCGGCCCGGCCTCGAGCGCTCGTACCGCGTCCCGCTCTTCCCGGTCGTCCCGGTGCTCGGCACGCTCTGCTGCGTCCTGCTCGCCGTGTTCCTCGGAGCCGGCACGTGGATCGCCTTCGGGCTGTGGATGCTCGCCGGCGTGGTGCTCTACCTGGCCTACGGCCGCCGACACAGCACCCTGCGCTGACGCGCCCGGCGGCCCGCGCCCTGCTGCGTCCTCACGCGCTCAGCGACACCTCACGCGCCGGTCAGCCCGTGACCTGTCGCTGAGCCCGTGCCATCCGTCCTCCACACAGCCGGTCGCTGCGGAGGTCGTGCACCGGTCCCGCCGATCCCACCCCGGACCCGCCCGGGCACGGCCACGATCGGCGCATGCACGAACACCGGAAGCGCACACCGATCCTCCGGACGTCCCCCGCCGACCCGGCGACCGCTCGGACCCTGCAGCGTCGGCACGCGGCGGGCAGTCTCGTGCGGCTGCTGCCCGGGGTGTTCATCGAGCGCGACGTCTGGGAAGGCCTCGCCCTCCACGAACGACACCGCACCCGCGCGCGTGCCGTCGCGCCGCTGCTGCGTCCCGGTTCCGTCTTCTCGCACGGGACCGCCGCGATGATCCACGGCTGGCCCTGGATCGGGAACGTCGGCGATCGGGTCCACGTGCTCGATCCGAACGCAACGCTCATCCAGCACCGAGCTGGTGTCATCCGTCACCCCGGCGTCCCGCGGACCGCCGTCGACGCCGCGGCGTTCGATGGCGTTCCCGTCACCTCGGCCCTCGACACGGCGGTGATGCTCGCGACGTCGTGTGCGCTGCACGTCGCAGCGGTTGCCGTCGATGCCGCCGTCCGCCGCAGGCAGGTCCGGATCGACGAGCTGCAACAGCACGTCCCCCGACGACCAGCCCGTGGGTCCGTCCGCGCCGCCGCCGTGCTCGATGCGCTCGACCCGCTCCACGAGTCCGCCGGGGAGTCCTTCGCCGCCGCGCGGTTCGTCGAGCTGGGCATGCCGCCGTGGGTGAGCCAGGCGCTGGTACGGCACGCCGACGGCACGATCGACCGGCTCGACTTCTGGTTCCCGTCCCTGGGGGTGGTCGTCGAGTTCGACGGGCGACAGAAGTACGTCGACCCGACGATGCTGGACGGACGCGACCCCGGCGACGTGCTCTGGGCGGAGAAGCGTCGCGAGGACCGGGTCCGGGCGCTGCCCGCCGTCCGTACGGTCGTCCGGGCGACGTGGTGGCACCTGGTCGAGCTCGACCGACTCCGAGCGCTCTTCCGCGCACACGGCGTCCCGGTGTGAGCCAGAGCAGCTCACGCGCTCAGCGACACTTCACGCGCGCCTGCCGCCGTGAAGTGTCGCTCAGCGCGTGAACTCCCGCCCGACCCGCGCCGCCCCCGCACACGACGAAGGCCGCCACCCCGAGGGGCAGCGGCCTTCGCGAAGAGCCGTAAGCAGTACTTACGCGAGCTCGACCGTGGCGCCGGCGGCCTCGAGGGCCTCCTTCGCCTTGTCGGCCGTCTCCTTGTTGACACCCTCGAGGATCTTGGCGTCGGCGGTCTCGACGAGCGCCTTGGCCTCGCCCAGGCCGAGCGACGTGAGGCCACGGACCTCCTTGATGACCTGGATCTTCTTGTCACCGGCCGACTTGAGGACGACGTCGAACTCGGTCTTCTCCTCGACCTCCTCGGCCGGGGCAGCGGCGCCACCGGCCGCGGCGACCGCGACGGGGGCAGCAGCGGTGACCTCGAAGACCTCCTCGAACTTCTTCACGAAGTCCGAGAGCTCGATGAGCGTGAGCTCCTTGAAGGCCTCGATGAGCTCGTCCTGCGAAAGCTTCGCCATGATTTTCTCCTACTACTAGCTAGTACGTGTGGTTGATGAACGCGTGCCTGGTCAGGCCGCGGACTCCTGCTTCTCGCGGAGGGCGTCCACGGTGCGGACGGCCTGCGAGAGGGGTGCCTGGAACAGGTACGCAGCACCGAACAGCGAGGCCTTGAAGGCGCCGGCGAGCTTGCCGAGCAGGACTTCACGGGACTCGAGGTCGGCGAGCTTGTCCACCTCGGTCGCGGTGAGCGGGTTACCGTCGAAGTAACCGCCCTTCACCACGAGCTGGGGGTTCGCCTTGGCGAATGCACGCAGCGACTTCGCGACGGCGACGGTGTCACCGTGGACGAAGGCGAGAGCGGACGGACCGGCGAGCTCGTCGTCGAACGACGTGATGCCGGCGTTGTTCGCCGCGATCTTGGTCAGCGTGTTCTTCACCACGGCGTACGTGGCGTGCTCACGGATCGAGTTGCGGAGCTCCTTGAGCTGCGCGACCGTGAGACCGCGGTACTCGGTGAGCAGAACGGCGTTCGAGCTCTGGAATGCATCCGTGAGCTCGGCGACCGCAGCTTCCTTGTTCGCCATGGTTCTCCTTGGGGGTTTCTTGCCGGCTAGCCCCAGGACCCCGTACATGGAAAAAGCTCCGGCGCAGAGGCTCGGAGCTGCTCCCCCGTGAAGAGGAGAGGGTCTGAACACCTGCGCTGGCTGCCCCACGAGTGAGGACCTTCGGTCTGTGCGCGAGCGCACAGACGACCGGCGGTCTTTGGCTTCGAGAACGGTACCACAGGACGAGGGTGGCGACCAACCCACGGACGGGAGGCACGTGGCGGGCCCCCTCCGCACCTCCAGCCCGTCAGGCGGTCGCCGCCACCACGTCGGCGGGCACGACCGGACGCGTGCTCGGCAGGTGCACCGTGAACACGGTGTCCCCCGGCACGCTCGCGACCGACACCGTCCCGCCGTGCGCCTGCACGACCGCGTCGACGATCGCGAGCCCGAGCCCGGTCGACCCCGCACTCCGCGACCGCGAGCTGTCCGCCCGCGCGAACCGCTCGAACAGCTTCGGCAGGAACTCCGGGTCGATGCCCTGCCCGTCGTCCCGCACGGTCAGGTCCACACCGCCGGCCGCCGGGGCCAACCCGACCGTGATCCGGGTGCCGTCCGGGGTGTGCGTCCGCGCGTTCGTGACGAGGTTGACGATGACCTGGTGCAGCCGAGCCGCGTCACCGGGGACGACCACGGGCTCGTCCGGGACCTCGACGGCGATCTCGTGCGCCGGCGAGGCGGCGTGCGCGTCGTTGACGGCGTCGAACACCAGGCCGGTCAGGTCGACCTCGGCGAACTGGACCTCGCGGCCCTCGTCGAGCCGGGCGAGCAGGAGCAGGTCCTCGACCATGCTCGTCATCCGGAGCGACTCGGACTCGATCCGGCCCATGGCGTAGACGACGTCCGGCGGCAGGTCGCCCCCCATCCGTCGGGTGAGCTCGGCGTACCCGCGCACCGACGCGAGCGGGGTGCGGAGTTCGTGCGAGGCGTCCGCGACGAACTGGCGGACCTTCTGCTCCGAGCGCTCGCGCGCCTGCATGGCGTTCCCGATGTGCCCGAGCATCCGGTTGAACGCGGTGCCGACCCGGCCGACCTCGGTCCGGGGGTCGGTGTCGGGAACGCGGACCCCGTCGAGGGCGTCGCTCCGCTCGAGGGGCATCCGGGCCACGGCCGAGGCGGTCTCCGCGACGCGCTCGAGCGGCCGGAGCGACCGGCGGACGACGACGGCCGCGACGAGCGACGCGACGAGGAGCGCGAGCACGGTGACGACGAGGACGACCCCGAGGAGCTTCCACACGCTCTCGTACACCGGGGCCATCGGCAGGCCGACGACGAGGACCGCGGTCCCGAGGGACACCGCGGTGACGCGGTAGCGCCCGAGGTCACCGCCCAGGTCGACGGTGTGCGCGAGCCCGTCGACGGTCACGCCGCCGAGCGGTCGGACGACGTCCGTGCCGATGCGGTCGACCGCCCCGTCGTTGTCGAGCACGGTCCCGACCGCCACGTCGCCGTTCAGGAAGTAGACGGTGAGCGTGCCGGCGGCCTGCCCGCTCGGACGGCCGATGTCGATCCCGGGGCTCCCGCCGCCCTGCTGCTGCTCGACCGACCGCTGCGCTCGGCTCGTCGCGTACTGCAGCTGCTGGTCGATCGCCGAGCGCTGGATGGACGCGAGCGCGAGGATGCTGCCGGCGCCGATCACCGCGCTCACGGCGACCACGAGCGCGACGATGCTCAGGACGAGCCGGCGGCGCAGCGTCACGACGTCGGCTTGATGACGTACCCGACGCCCCGGACCGTGTGGATCATCGGGGTCTCGCCGGCGTCGATCTTCTTGCGCAGGTACGAGATGTAGATCTCGACGACCGACGACTTGCCGCCGAAGTCGTAGGACCAGACGCGGTCCAGGATCTGCGCCTTCGAGAGCACGCGGCGCGGGTTGCGCATGAGGAAGCGGAGCAGCTCGAACTCGGTGGCGGTCAGCTCGATCGGGCGTCCGGCGCGGGAGACCTCGTAGGACTCCTCGTCGAGCACGAGGTCGCCGACGACGATGCGGGAGTCCCCCGCCTCGGAGATCGAGATCTGCGACCGACGGATGAGCCCGCGGAGCCGAGCCACGACCTCCTCCAGCGAGAACGGCTTCGTGACGTAGTCGTCGCCACCTGCCGTGAGCCCGGTCACCCGGTCCTCGACGGAGTCCTTCGCGGTGAGGAACAGCACCGGGGTGTCGTCGTTGTTCTGCCGGAGCCGACCGAGCACCTGCAGCCCGTCGAGGTCCGGCATCATCACGTCGAGCACCATCGCATCGGGCTTCCACTCGCGGGCCGTGGCGAGGGCCTCCTGCCCGCCGTTCGCGCTCTTGACGTCCCAGCCCTCGTAGCGGAGCGCCATCGACAGCAGGTCGGTGAGGCTGGCCTCGTCGTCGACGACGAGGATGCGCAACGGGGATCCGTCGGCACGGGAGAGACGCGGGGCTGCTGCGGGCTGGGAGATGGTCACGTCTTCGAGTATCGAGCAATTCCTATGAGCCGTCTGTGCAGCACCCCTCCGCGCTCTGTGGATCGCCGGGCAGGGTCCGAAGGGTCCGCTCCGTAGCGTCGGCGACATGCTCCAGTCCCCCGCATGGCCCGCTTCTGCGCGGGACGTCGCCACCGCGGACGTCGAGGCCACGGCCGGGAGGCACGGTGCCACCCCGGTTGATCGGCTCGCGGTCGCGCGGACCCTCGCGTCCACCACCCCGGTCATCACCGCCGGCACGTCGGGCGCCGTGTTCGCGACGCTCGCCGCGGTCGCCGCCGCGGACGTCGCCACCGCTCGGACGGTCGAGCCGCACCTCGACGCGCTGGCGATCCTCGCGCAGGCGGGTGTGCCGGCTCCGGCAGACGCCACGTTCGGCGTCTTCGCCGCCGAGGCCCCGGGGCTCCGCGTCGACGCGACCGAGGGCGGTGCGGGGGTCTTCCGGCTCGACGGGACGAAGCCGTGGTGCTCCCTGGCGTCGACGCTCTCGCACGCCCTGGTCACCGCGCACGTCGGCGACGACCGGCAGCTCTTCGCCGTCGACCTCCGTCAGCCTGGGGTGACGGTGCACGACGAGGCCTGGGTGGCCAGGGGCATGCCGGACGTCCCGAGCGGGCCGGTCGACCTCGTGGACGTCCGGGCCGTCCCGGTCGGTGGGCCCGGGTGGTACCTGACCCGACCGGGGTTCGCCTGGGGCGGCATCGGTGTCGCGGCCTGCTGGTGGGGTGGTGCGCTCGGGCTGGCCCGGGTCCTCCGGTCCCTCGCGGCGACGCGGCCGGACTCGGAGTTGCTCCAGGCGGCACTCGGCGTGACCGTTGCCGACCTCGCCGACGCCGAAGACGCCCTGGCCGCGGCCGCCGCCCGCATCGACGGCACCGACGACGACACCGACTGGTCCTTCCTCGCTCAGGTCACCCGGTCGCGGGTGCGCCGAGCCGTCGACACCGTCCGCGAGCGTGTGGTCCGCACGGTCGGTCCGGCGCCGCTGACCGCGGACCGCGCCGTCGCCGCGCGGGTCGCCGACCTCGAGCTGTACGTGCTGCAGGACCACGGGGACCGGGACCTCGCCCGGATCGGCCGCAAGGTCCTCGAGCACGGCGGTGTCGCGTGGTGAGCTTCGACCACCGGGACCCCGGCACCGATCCCGCCGTCTGGACGACCTTCCTCGCGGGTCTCGACCCGGACAGGGTCGACCTGCGTGGGACCGGGTCGGTCGTCGTGGTCGCACCGCACCCGGACGACGAGACCCTGGGCGCCGGCGGACTCGTCGCGACCGCGGCCGACGCCGGGATCCCGGTGCACGTGCTCCTCGGCACCCGCGGCGAGCGCTCCCACCCCGACTCCCCCACGACGACGCCCGCGGCGCTGGCCGAGCGTCGTGGCGCCGAGTTCCGTGCGGCGCTCCGGGTGCTGCACCCGACCGCGACCGCCACCGAGCTCGACGTGCCGGACGGCGGGGTCCGCGAGCACGCCGAGGTCCTCCGCGAGGCGCTCGTCCGGTGGCTGGCCGGGGCCGTGCGCCCGACGCTCGTGGTCGCACCCTGGCGGGGCGACGGGCACCGGGACCACCGCGTCGCGGGCGAGGTCGCCGAGCAGGTCGTGGCCGCCACCCCCGGGGCGACGCTCCTGGCGTACCCGATCTGGGCGTGGCACTGGGACGCGCCCCTCACCGATGCCGACGCTCGTGGCGCTGATGCCGCTGATGCCGCTGCCGCTGCCGCTGCGATGCCGTGCTCGCGGGCGCGCGCGCTGCACCTCGCCGCCGCCGTGCGAGACCGCAAGGCGCGGGCCCTCGATGCCCACCGGTCGCAGACCCGACCGCTCTCCCCGGCGCCCGGCGACGAGGCGGTGGTGGACGCCCGCCATGCCGCCCACCACCTGCGCGCCGAGGAGTGGTACTTCGCGCCCGTGCAGTCGAGGTCGCGCGAGTCGTTCGACGCGCACTACGCCCGGAAGCCCGAGGGCTGGGACTTCGAGGGCTCCTGGTACGAGCGGCGGAAGCGCGCGGTGACGCTCGCGGCGCTCCCCCGCGAACGCTTCCGGTCGGCGCTCGAGCTCGGGTGCGCCACCGGCGTCCTGACCGCCGCGCTCACCGAACGGGCGGACGACGTCCTCGGCACGGACCTCGCGGCGGCGGCGCTCGAGCGCGCCCGACGTCGCGCGCCGTCGGCCCGGTTCGCCCTCGCGGCGTTCCCCGGGGAGTGGCCCGAGGGACGCCGGGACCTCGTCGTCCTCAGCGAGGTCGGCTACTACCTGTCCCCGGACGACCTCGACCGGACCGTGGACCGGGTGCTCGACACGCTCGACGACGACGGGGTGCTCGTCGCCTGCCACTGGCGACACCCGGACGACCACGCCGTGTCGGACGGCGACACGGTGCACGCCGCGATCGCGCGGCGATGGCCCCGTCCGGCGCTCGTGCAGCACGTCGAGCCGGACTTCGTGCTCACGGTGTTCCCCGGTGCCGCAGTGACCTCGGTCGCGCGTGCGGAGGGGCTCGTCGGGTGAGCGGGCACCGCATCGACGTCGTGGTCCCCGCGCACGACGAGGAGACCACGATCGGCCGGTCGCTCGCGGCACTGGCCGTCGCCGTCCGGATCGTTCGTCGGGCCCACCCGGCCACCGCGGTCGGCGTGACCCTCGTTCTCGACGGCTGCACGGACGGCACGGCCGCTGCGGTCGACGCCGCGGTCCGCACGCACCGGACCTGGGCGGACGGCACCCTCGCGGTGCACACCTCGGACCGGGTCGGGGTCGGTCGGGCCCGGGCGCTCGGCGTGCTGCTCGCCCGACGGCGGGCGGCCGCTGACGTGCCGCCGTCCGGCCACTGGTTCGCCCACACCGACGCCGACTCGCGGGTGCACCGGGACTGGCTCGTGCAGCAGGCCGACGTGCTGGTCGACGGCGGCCACCTGCTCGTCGGCGCGGTCGTGCCCGACCCCGACGACCTGGAACCCGAGGTGCTCCGGCGCTGGCGTGCGGCCCACCCGCCCGGGTCGACGCTCGGCCACGTGCACGGCGCGAACCTCGGGGTCCGGGCGGACGTCGACCGCGCGGTCGGCGGGTTCGATCCCGTACCGGAGCACGAGGACGTCCGACTCGTCGAGCGGGCCCGAGCACTCGGCTTCGACGTCCGCGCGACGACCGCGCTGCCCGTCGTCACGAGCGGCCGCTTCGACGGTCGGACGCCCGGCGGGTACGCGGAGCACCTGCGCCGCACCTACGGCGACGCCGGCTGAGCGGAGCCGGGCTCGGCGGTCACGCCACCGGGTAGTCGCAGTACGCGAACCACGTCGAGTCGGGCGACCACGGCGGCACGTTGACCGTGCCCTGGCCACCGTGGAGCGCGACGAGGGTCTCCGGCACGACGGCCACCCGCGCGCCGCGGGTCAGCACACCCGGGAGCAGCCGGAGCTCGACGGGGTGGTCGGCGGGGTGGCCCTGCACACCCGGTCCGTAGGACAGGTAGAGCAGGTGCTGCCCGTCCGGCGACAGGTGCGGGAACCAGTCCACCCGCTCGTCCGCGGTCAGGCGGACCGGGTCGCCGCCGTCGAGCCGGAGCGCCGCGAGCTGCGCGGTCCCCGGGGTGAAGCGCTCCGTGTTGAACAGGACCGTGCGGCCGTCCGGGGTGATCGCGCAGCCGTCGTCCGGGTGCTCGTCACGGGTCAGGAACGTCGTGGCGCCGGTGGCCGGGTCGACGAGCGCGACGTCCGTCGTCCAGACCCCGTCGACCGTGCGCTCCCCCACGATCGCCGCGAGCGCGCTGCCGTCCGGGGCGATGCCGTGCAGGTAGTACTTCCGGACGACCGGCAGCACGGCCGCGGTGTCGGTCAGGCGCTCCGCCGAGCCGCCGTCGGGCAGGGGCACCCGGTACAGCTCCCCGTCGCGGGCGCTCACCACGACGGAGGTCCCGGAGGGGTCGAGCACGTGGTCGTTGTTGATCTCCGTGACCCCGGGCATCGGCACGCGGACGAGCGCGGACTCGTCGAGCACGACGTCGCTCCCGGGGTCGGGCAGGCGCAGCAGCCAGAGGTCACCGTCGCCGTTCAGCACGAGGGTGCGCTCGTCGAGCACGTTCGGCGCCTCGACGAGCACGGTCCGCGACGCGAACACGGGTCGGCTCGTCCGCGACGCGAGGTCGTACACGTGCACGCGGCTCGTCTGTCCGGGCAGCAGCTGCCGCCCGCGGGTGGTGTCGGTCATGCGTCCATCCTGTCGTCGTCGTGGAACGAGACCCGGCCCGGCGGACGGTTCCGCGGCCCTCAGGCCACGAAACCGTCCGCCGAGCCGAGTCTCGGGCAGGCAGGCAGCCGCCCCTACTTCACCGCACCCGCGGTCAGGCCGGCCACGAACTGGCGCTGCACGATGAGGAACGCCACCACGACGGGGATCGAGACGACGAGCGACGCCGCCATGATCTGGTTCCAGTACACGTTGGTCTGCGTCGAGTACTGCTGCAGACCGACCGCCAGGGTGGACCCGTTGCCGTTCGTCATGACCGAGGCGAACAGCACCTCACCCCACGCCGTCATGAACGAGTAGATGCCGACCGCGACCAGACCCGGACGGGCCGAGGGCAGGATCACCCGGAACAGGGCACCCATCGGACCCGAGCCGTCGACCATCGCGGCCTCGTCGAGCTCCCGCGGGATGGTCTCGAAGTACCCCGCGAGCATCCAGATCGAGAACGGCAGCGTGAAGGTCAGGTAGGTGATGATCAGGCCGGTCCACGACCCGACGAGCTGGATGCCGAGCGCGTTCCCGAGGTTCGTGAAGATCAGGAACAGCGGGAGCAGGAACAGCACACCGGGGAACATCTGCGTCGAGAGCACCGCGGTGGTGAAGGTGCTCTTGCCCGTGAAGTTCCACCGGGAGACCCCGTAGGCGGCGAACGTCGCGATGATGAGCGAGAACACCGTCGCGACCGTGCAGACCACGAGCGAGTTGATGAAGTACTGCCCGAGCGGAACCGTCGTCCACATGTCGATGAACGGCTGCAGGGTGATGTTCGTCGGGATCCACGTGAAGTCGTTCTGGACGTCGCCGAGCGGCTTGATCGCCGTCGTGATCATCACGTAGAGCGGGACGACCGTGAACAGGGTCAGCAGGACGAGGGTGACGACCTTGAAGGACTTGGCGCCGAATGTCTCACGCACGGACGGACCTCCGGTTGGTCACGGCGAGGTAGATGCCCGTGACGATGAGCAGGAAGATGAGGAGCAGGACGCTCATCGCGGCACCGGAGCCGAAGTTCCAGGTGATGAACGACGCGTTGTAGATGTGGAAGCTGAGCAGGTCGGCGGCCGGCGGCTGCGCGGTCGAGCCGAACAGCACGAACGGCGTGTTGAAGTCGTTGAACGTCCAGAGGAACATCACGAGCACGAGCGTCACGTTGACCGGGCGGACCATCGGCAGCGTGATCGAGCGCCACTGCCGGAACGGCTTCGCGCCGTCGACCGAGGCGGCCTCGTACACGTCGTTCGGCACCGACTGCAGGCCGGCCATGAGCATGAGGAACGCGAACGGCCAGGTCTTCCAGATCGCCACGACGACGACCGAGACGAAGGCGTTCGACCCGATCAGCCAGAACGGCCCCTGCCCCATCAGGTGCAGCTGGTCGACCAGGATGTGGTTGATCGCGCCGGAGTCACGCTGGAACATGAACTTCCACGTGATGATGCCGGCGTACATCGGCAGCGCGTAGGGCACCAGGAACAGCGTGCGGAACAGGCCGCGACCCTTGAAGGGCTTCTGCAGCGCGACCGCGGCGGCCATGCCGAACGTCCACGAGAGCCCGACCACCAGGACGGTGAACCCGCACGTGATCAGGAACGAGTTGAGGACGCCCTTGCCGATCGCCTGGTCGAAGTCGACGACGATCGAGTAGTTCCGGAAGCCTGCGAACGGTGCGGCGCCCCAGTTCGCGATGAAGTACTTGGTGAGCTGGATGAAGGAGATCCAGATGCCGACGAGCATCGGCACGATGTGGATGAGCAGCTCGAACAGGATCGCCGGTGCGACGAGCGCGTACGGCAGCCAGTGTCGCTTGGGCTTGCGACCGGGCTGCGGCCCCGACAGGGTCGGTGCCTTCGTGTGCGTCAGGTCGATGCGCTCGGATTCGGGCAGGACCGAGGTGGTCATGGGTGGTGGCCTTCCGGCGAGGATGGGATCGGGTGCTTCGCGTCTCGTGACCGCGGTGGCGGTCGGGCCGTGGCAGCGGCCTGGAGGCGCGGCATGCGTGAGCCGATCGGCTCACCCCCGGCACGCGGCCGGGTGCGGAGGGGCGAGGCCCGGGACGCGTCCTGCGGACGCGCCCCGGGCCTCCAGGCCGACTAACCGGCCGCCTGCGAGACCTGGTCCTGCGCGGTCTGCAGCGCCGACTTGATGTCGCTGTCCGACACCGTCGAGCCGGTGGCGATCTTGGCGAACATGTCGTTCATCGCCTTGCCGACCGTCGACTCGAACTGGTCCTCGGCGGGCACCAGCGGAAGGGGCTTCGCCTTGTTGTTGTAGATGTCGAGGAAGGTCTTCGTCTGCTCGTCGGTGACCGAGTCCGCAGCCGAGGCCAGCACCGGCAGGGCCGCGTACGGCTTGTCCAGCGTGGTCTGGGTCTCCTCGCTCGTCATGTACTTGACGAACTTCAGGGCGCCGTCCTTGTTCTTCGTGTTCTTGAAGATCGACAGGTTGATGCCGGCCGGGAAGGACGCGATGTCCTTGCCGTCAGCGGTCGTCGGGAAGGGGACGACACCGAACTCGTCGGTGGTCATGCCCTGCGACGTGATGGTGGCGTTCGCGTTGTTCTGCGTCAGCATCATCGCGGCCTTCTTGTTCGCGAAGTCCGAGACCGCCTGCGTGCCGTTGTCGTACTGCGCGTTCGACGGGTTGACGACCTTGTCCGACTGCATCAGGTCGAGGTAGCGCTTGATGCCGTCGACGTTCGCCTTCTCGGTGAAGGTCGGCTTGCCGCTCTTGTCGAACCACTCGCCGCCGTTCTGCGCCGAGGTGATGAACGCGAAGTGCGAGTTCTCGGTGTACGAACCACCGGCGATGGTGAAGCCGTACTTGTCGCCCGAGGTGAGCTTCTTGGCGTCCGCCGTGAGGTCCTCCCACGTCGTCGGCGCCTCGAGACCGGCGTCCTTGAACATCTGCTTGTTGTAGTACAGGCCGTAGGCGAGGCCGTAGAGCGGGACGCTCGTGACGGTCTTGCCGGGCGCACCACCGGTGGAGAGTGCGACCTTGCCGAACTTGTCGGCGCCGCCGATCGCCTGCATCTCCGAGTCACCGAACTCCTGGAAGGCGCCGGTGGCCTGGAGCGAGGTGGCCCAGGTGTTGCCGATGTTGACGACGTCCGGGCCCTGGCCCGAGGTGACGGCGGTCTGGATCTTGTTCTGCAGGTCGTTCCAGCCGATGACCTGGAGGTTCACCTTGATCCCGGTCTCCTTGGTGAACTTCTCGAGGACGGGGGTGAGCACCTCCTTGTCGTTCTGGAGCGACGTGCCCTGGTTCGACGCCCAGTACGTGAGCGTCTTCCCGTCGCCGGAGGAACCGGACGACCCGGATGAGCAGGCCGCCAGGCCGGTCACGGTGAGTGCCGCGGCCGCGGTGATGGCCAGTGCGCGGATGGCAGTGCGCATGACTCTCTACTTTCTCGTCGTTGAGATGGTGCTGAGGGTGGTGCGTGTCGGGTGCTGCTGTGTGGGTGCGAGCCGGCCGTGTGGCCGACGCGCGGGCCGGAGCGGGCCCGTCCTGGGGTCAGGACAGGGTCTGCTCCGCGGGGTCCCAACCCTCGGGGAGGGTCGGGGAGGGCTCGACCGTGCTCTCCACGAGCACGGTCTCACCACGTTCGGCCGCCTCGGCGATGGAGACCATCACGTCGAGGACGTGGAAGGCGAGGGCACCGGGGACCCGGTTGTCCTCCCCGGCGCGGAGCGAGCGGGCGAGGTCGACCACGCCCGTGCCGCGCGAGTAGGTGGAGCCGACCGCGGGGATCGTCTCGGGGCCCTCGGCACCGTGCGCGTACAGCTCGGTGTCGCCGTCGAAGTTGTTCGGGTCCGGGAACACGACCGTGCCGGTCTCCCCCGCGATCTCGACGAAGCCGGTGCGACCACGGTCCGACTCGAACGAGAAGACGCTCTGCGCGCTCCCGCCGTCCTCGAACTGGATGAGCGCGGAGTGGTTCGTCGGCACCTCGACCGGGAAGTCCGTGCCGGCCTTCGGGCCGGAGCCGATCGTCCGGGTGGCGCGGGACTTCGACGCCGTCGCGGTCACCTTGGCGACCGGGCCGAACGCCTGCACGAGCGTCGTGATGTAGTACGGGCCGATGTCGAACAGCGGACCGGCACCGTACGCGAACAGGAACTCGGGGCTCGGGTGCCACGACTCCGGTCCGGGGCTCTGGAAGAGCGTCAGGCCGTTGAGCGGCGTGCCGATGCGGCCCTCGCGGATCGTGCGGAGGGCGGTCTGCAGCCCGGCGCCGAGGAACGTGTCCGGGGCGACGCTCACGGTCTTGCCCGCGGCGGCCGCGGCGTCACGGAGCTGCGCGGCGCTCTCCCGGTCGAGCGCGTAGGGCTTCTCGCCCCAGACGTGCTTGCCGGCGGCGAGGGCCTGCAGGGCGACCTCGACGTGCGCGGCCGGGATCGTCAGGTTCACGACGATCTCGACGTCGTCGTCCGCCAGGAGCTCGGCGACCGAGCCGGAGCCGGGCACGCCCCACTTCTCGGCCTGTGCGGCGGCGCGCGGCTCGTCGATGTCCGCGACGAACCGGACCTGCAGGTCGGGGAACGCGGTGAGGTTCGACAGGTACTGGTCGGAGATGACCCCGGCGCCGATGACGCCGACGCCGACGGGACCGGTGCGGCGGGCGCTGTCGGTCGACGCGGCTGCGGTCGTGGTGGTGTCGGTCATGCTCGGGCCCCCTGGAGGAACGTGTAGGAGTCGGCGACGGCCTGGAACACGTCGCCCTCGTGGTCGTCGAGCTCGACGACGTGCTGGGCGTCGGGAGCGGCGGCGACGATGTCACGGATCGGCATGATGCCGTTGCCGACCGCGACCTGCTGCTTGTCGTCGTGCGAGCCGTCGCCGTCCTTGACGTGCAGGAACTGCACCTTGTCGCCGTACTTGCCGAGCACCGCGACGGGGTCGTCGCCACCGACGGTCACCCAGTAGGTGTCGAGCTCGAGCACGACGTCGTCGGAGAGCGCGTCGGCGAAGACCTCGTAGGCCGAGACGCCGTCGATGCGGTTCGAGAACTCGAACGCGTGGTTGTGGTAGCCGAGCGTCAGACCGTGGTCGGCCGCACGCGGGGCGAGGGCGCTGAGCTCGCGGGCGATCGCCTCGACGTCCTCGCGGGTCGTCCAGCGGGCCTCGTCGATGTGCGGGTCGATGAGCGTCCCGAGGCCGATCGTGGTGCTGGCGTGGAAGATGCGCTCGAGGTCCTGCTCACCGGCGTCCAGCAGTCGGGCGTGGCCGCTCGGGGAACGGAGGCCGGCCTCGCCGAGTGCGTCGCGCAGGGCTTCGGCGCGGTCCACGAAGCCGAAGGCCTCGACGTCCGTGTAGCCGATGCCCGCGATGCGCTGCAGCGTGCCGAGCAGGTCCGCCGAGAGCGCGTCGCGCACCGTGTAGAGCTGGACCGAGAGGGGTTGCGTCACCAGGGGTTCTCCTCGTCGAGATGGTGGATCGTCACTGACCGAGCGTCACACTATGACCGCTTCTGTCGGCGGTCAAGCAAAAGTTGTGACTTCGTCGACGATCTTCGTTGCGTGGCGCGATCGATGTGTGGTTCACTCCCGACATGGTCGACACGACACGGACGGCAGCGTCGCCTCCGGTCGGGACGAGCGAGCTGTTCCAGATCCTCCGCGACGGAGTGCCGCGGACCCGCGGGGAGCTCGCCGCCCTGACGGGACTCGCACGCTCGACCATCGCCGTGCGCCTGGACGCCCTCATCGAGGTCGGACTCGTCGGCCCCGTCGAGACCGCCGCCTCCACGGGCGGCCGCCCACCCGCGCAGGTCGCACTCGTCCCCCGCGCCCGACTCGTCGTCGCCGCCGACCTCGGTGCCTCGCACGGCCGGGTCGCGGTGACCGACCTCGTCGCCACTCCGCTCGCCACGCGCGAGGCCGCGATCGACATCGCCGCCGGCCCCGTACCGACCCTGACCTGGCTCGTCGAGACCATCGACGCGCTCCTCGACGAGGTCGGCCGCGCCCGCGAGGACGTCATCGCGATCGGCATCGGCGTCCCCGGTCCCGTCGAGTTCTCCACGGGGCGTCCGGCCAACCCGCCGATCATGCCCGGGTGGGACGGCTTCGACGTCCCCGCGTGGCTCCGCGCGCACGTGCCCGCCCACGTCCTGGTCGACAACGACGTGAACATCGCCGCGCTCGGCGAACGCGGACACGGCTGGTCCGGCGTCGACCACCTGCTCTTCGTCAAGGTCGCGACCGGCATCGGCTCCGGCATCGTCTCCGACGGCGCACTGCAGCGCGGCGCGCAGGGCACCGCGGGCGACATCGGCCACGTGCGGGTGTCCCGTGCGGGCGACGTGCCGTGCCACTGCGGCAACACCGGGTGCCTCGAGGCCGTCGCCTCCGGACCCGCGATCGCCCGTGCCCTCCGGGCGAAGGGGCACGACGTGCACACGAGCGGCGACGTCATCGACCTGGTGAACCGCGCCGAGCTCGACGCGATCGGCGCCGTGCGCCAGGCCGGGCGCGACATCGGCGAGGTGCTCGCGACCTGCGTCTCCCTGATGAACCCGTCGGTGATCGTCCTCGGCGGGTCGATCACCCGCGCCGGGGAGCACCTGCTCGCCGGCGTCCGAGAGGTCGTCTACTCCCGCTCGATGCCCCTCGCCACCGAGCACCTCGTCATCGCCCAGTCGCACGCCGGATCGCTCGCGGCACTCCACGGCGCCGCGGCCCTGGCGATCGACTACGCCCTCTCCCCCGCCGGGGTCGACGAACTCGTCGTCTTCGCGGAGCGCCGGGCACTCGTCTCCTGACCGCGCGCTGCGCGCGTCGATCACCGCGCTGTCGCCGGGCGCCGCGCGCGTCGGTTACCGCGCTGTCGGCGCGCGGGGTGAGAATCGTCGGGTGACGATCGTGCAGCCCACCCTGTGGGGCGACCTGGACCCCGGCCTGGAGGATCGCCCCGCGTCCGCCACGCCGGTCGCCCCGGCCGCGGCGGCACGACACGATGCCTTCACCGCGCTGCGAGGGCACACCGAGCGGATCGTCGCGCACTCCTCCGACCGGGTCGCCTGGTTGCGGGCGCGCGCGATGGGCATCACCGCGACCGACGTCGCGCGGCTCGCGTCGCTCCGCGCGGTCGAGGCGGTCGTCACCGACAAGCGCTACGGCTCCCGGTTCTCCGGCAACGCCTTCACCGAGCACGGCAAGGACCGCGAACCCGTGATCGCCGCCTGGGTGGCCGCCACGCACGGCATCGAGCCCTCGGCACACCTGTTCCACGCGAGCACGAACCGCGCACACCTGGCCACCCCGGACGGTGTCGGGTTCGATGCGTCGGAGCGACTCGTCCTCGCCGAGATCAAGACCACGGGCAAGGCGTGGCGGAGCATCCCGCGGCACTACCTGCGGCAGGTCTGGTGGCAGCAGTACGTGCTCGGCGCCGACCGCACGCTGTTCGTCTGGGAGCGCCACGACGGGTTCGTCCCCGTCGCCGACGAGCCGGAGTGCCGGTGGATCGACCGCGACGACGACCAGATCCGCGGCCTCGTACAGCTCGCCGACCTGGTGCTGGACAAGCTGCGGGCGTTCCGCACCTGACCGGCGTCAGACCTTCACGATCCGCAACCTGCTCATCCCCACCACCAGGATGCCCATCAGCCCGATGAAGACGGCGACCCCGAGGCAGTACAGGCTCACCACCCCGTAGCCCTGTTCCGGGTTCAGGAACGGGTACGGCACCCACCCGTCGGTCGCGCCACGGATCAGGACGACCGCGAGCCACACGGCCGGGTAGACCAGGAACCACCAGACGTGCCGCAGCAGCAGGCGCGCCCGGTCCGAGAAGAGCAGCCAGTCGAGCACCGCGTACAGCGGGATCCACTTGTGCAGCAGGTCGTTGGACCACGGCACCGTGTTCTCGACAGCTGCCCCGACGAGCAGCGTGTTGTAGACGACGCCGGTCGTGGCGATGTAGACCGTCGCCGCACCGCGGAGCCCGCTGACGAGGACGTCGCCGCGCTTCCGGCGGGCAGCGGCGACGAGCGTCAGCGCGAGGGCGACCGCGATGACGATGTTGGACTGGATCGTGAAGTACCCGAAGAAGTTCCAGAACAGGTAGTCCGGGGACTTCGAGCTGACGAGCCACTGGGCCAGCACTGCCGCCACGATGGCGATCACGGCGATCAGCCGGAGCGAGTTGACGATGGTCCGCACGACACCACGCTATCCGGACCCGGGCCGGAACGCAGGAGACCCGCACCGGAAGCGGTGCGGGTCTCCTGGTCGATCAGATTCAGATCGCGTCGACGTCCAGCGGGATGGCCTGAACCAGCCCTGTGCCGAAGGTCGTCAGATCGCGTTGACGTCCAGCGGGATGGCCTGAACCAGCCCTGTGCCGAAGGTCGTCAGATCGCGTTGACGTCCAGCGGGATGCCGGGGCCGAAGGTCGTCGAGACGGCGCCCTTCGTGATGTAACGGCCCTTGGAGGCGGACGGCTTGAGACGGACGATCTCCTCGAGCGCGGTCGAGATGTTCTCGTCGAGCTGCTCCGGCGTGAACGAGGCCTTGCCGACGACGAAGTGCACGTTGGCGTGCTTGTCGACGCGGAACTCGATCTTGCCGCCCTTGATGTCGTTCACGGCCTGGGCCACGTTCGGCGTCACGGTGCCGGTCTTGGGGTTCGGCATGAGGCCACGCGGGCCGAGCACCTTGCCGAGTCGACCGACCTTGCCCATGAGGTCCGGGGTCGCGACGGCCGAGTCGAAGGCGGTGTAGCCCTCGGCGACCTTCGCGATGAGCTCGTCGCCACCGACCTCGTCGGCACCGGCGGCGATGGCGGCCTCGGCCGCAGCGCCCACGGCGAAGACGATGACGCGGGCGGTCTTGCCCGTGCCGTGCGGCAGGATGACCGTGCCGCGGACCATCTGGTCCGCCTTGCGCGGGTCGACGCCGAGCTTGAGCGCGACCTCGATGGTCGAGTCGGTCTTGGCCGACCCGGTCTCCTTCGCGAGGGCGACGGCCTCGGTCGGGGTGTAGAACTTGTCGGCCTCGATCTTCGCGGCCGCGGCCTGGTAGGCCTTGGACTTCTTCGCCATGGTGTTCTCCTCAGGAGCTACGTGGTTGACGAGCCGGCGAGGCTCTCCCACGGAAAGGTTGGGGTGTGTGTGGCGCTGAGGCTCAGGCCTCGACCGTGATGCCCATCGAACGAGCGGTGCCGGCGATGATCTTCGCGGCCTGCTCGATGTCGTTGGCGTTCAGGTCGGCCTGCTTCGTTTCGGCGATCTGACGGACCTGGTCCATCGAGATCTTCGCGACCTTGACCGTGTGCGGGGTCGAAGACCCCTTCTGCACACCCGCAGCCTTCTTGATGAGCTCCGCG